>JAYPFZ010000043.1:0-19321 GCA_038126555.1 Betaproteobacteria bacterium | reverse complement strand
TGTTGAGGTTTTTGATTTCTCGGCGGGTGCCCAAGGGCGCGCCGGGCTTGCGTACCGACACGTTGGCGTCGCAACGAAATGAGCCCTCTTGCATGTTGCCGTCGCAAATGCCGATCCAGGTGACGATTTTGTGCAGCTCTTTGGCATAGGCCACGGCCTCGGCGCTGGAGCGGATGTCGGGCTCGGTGACGATTTCAAGCAAAGGCGTGCCCGCGCGGTTGAGGTCAATGCCGCTGTGGCCCGGGATTTGGTCGTGCACCGATTTGCCCGCGTCTTCTTCCAAATGGGCGCGCACGAGGCGAACGGTTTTTTTCTCGTCGCCCAGGAAAAAACGCACCTCGCCGCCTTGCACCACGGGGATTTCGAATTGGCTGATTTGGTAGCCCTTGGGCAAGTCGGGGTAGAAGTAGTTTTTGCGAGCGAAGACGCTGCGTTCGGCCACATGGGCCCCAATGGCCAAGCCCAGGCGAATGGCGCAGGCCACGGCCTCGCGGTTCATCACGGGCAAGGTGCCGGGCAAGGCCATGTCCACGGCGCAGGCTTGGGTGTTGGGCTCGGCGCCAAAGGCGGTGGCGGCACGGCTGAAAATTTTGCTGTTCGTGGCCAGCTGGGCATGGGTTTCGAAGCCAATCACGACTTCATAGCCTTGAATGAGGGGCGCACTCATGTCAGATTCCTTGGGGCGTTTTCAGGTGCCAATCGGTGTGGCACTGGTATTGATGGGCCACGTTGAGCAAGCGGCCCTCTTGCAAATGGTTGGCGATGAGTTGCAGGCCCACCGGCATGCCAGCCTCGCCAAAGCCCACGGGCACGCTCATGGCGGGCAGGCCAGCCAGGGACGCGGGCAAGGTGAAGATGTCGGCCAGGTAGTTGGCCACCGGGTCGTTGGCTTTTTCGCCCAAGCCCCAGGCCACGGTGGGGGCCACGGGGCCAGCGATCACGTCGCATTGCGCAAAGGCTTTTTGGAAGTCGTCGGCAATCAGGCGACGCACGCGCTGGGCTTGCAGGTAATAGGCGTCGTAGTAGCCGTGCGACAGCACATAAGCGCCCACCAGGATGCGTCGCTTGACCTCTTCGCCAAACCCTTCGGTGCGGCTGCGCACATACAGGTCCATGAGGTCGGCGGGGTGCTCGCAACGGTGACCAAACTTCACGCCGTCGAAGCGGCTGAGGTTGGAGCTGGCCTCGGCGGGGGCAATGATGTAGTAAGCGGGAATGGCCAGTTCGGTCAGTGGCAGTGACAAGGGCACGGTGGTGGCGCCGAGTTGGCGCAATTGCGCCACGGCCGCATCGATGGCTTCGCGCACCGAGCCGCTCAGGCCGTCGCCAAAAAACTCCTGGGGCAATCCCACCCGCAAACCTTGCAGGGGCTGGTCGAGCTGGGTGCTGAAATCTTCGGCGGGCACATCCAGGCTGGTGGCGTCGCGGTCGAGGTCGGGGCCGCACAAGGCCGAGAGCAACCAGGCGCAGTCTTCGGCGCTGCGGGCCATGGCCCCGGCTTGGTCCAGGCTGGAGGCGTAGGCAATCATGCCGTAGCGCGAAGCGCGACCATAGGTGGGCTTGATGCCGGTGATGCCGCAAAAGGCGGCGGGCTGGCGAATCGAGCCGCCGGTGTCGGTGCCGGTGGCGGCGGGCACCAAACCAGCGGCGACGGCCGCGGCGCTGGCGCCGGAGGAGCCGCCAGGAATGCGGCTGGGGTCCCAGGGGTTTTTCACGGGACCAAAGGCGCTGTTTTCGTTGGAGGAACCCATGGCGAACTCGTCGCAGGAGAGCTTGCCCAGCGTCACCATGCCCGCGCCGTGGTCGCCGTGCCCCAAGCGGGCCACGACGGTGGCGTCAAAGGGCGAGCGATAGCCGGCGAGCATGCGCGAGCCCGCGGTGGTGGGCCACTCGCGGGTGACGAAGATGTCTTTGTGGGCGATGGGCAGACCGGTTAAGCGGGTGGCCGTGCCATTGGCCAAGCGGGCATCGGCCTGTTGGGCTTGGGCCAGGGTGGCGGCGGGGTCGATGGCCAAAAACGAGCCGGTGGTGTCCGCCTGGGCGCGCGCGAGGAAATGCTGGGCCAATTCGGTGGCGCTGAGGGTTTTGGCGTGCAGGGCCTCGCTGAGTTGACGCAGGCTTTGGGTGTGAAGTTCGCTCATGGGGCCCTCACTCGATCACTTTGGGCACGACCAGCAGGCCGTCTTCAACCCAGGGGGCGCTTTGCTGATTGGCTTCGCGGGCATTGGGCTCGCTCACCCGGTCTTCGCGCAGGCGCAAGGCCATGGCTTGGGTCACGTCAAAGGGGTGGGCCAGGGGCACCACGCCTTGGGTGTCGACGGCTTGCATTTGTTCCACCAAATGAAAGAGCCCGTTGATGGGTTCGAGCATTCGGGCCTCGTCGGCTTCGGGCACGCTGAGCCGGGAGAGCTTGGCCAGTCGTTGCAAATCTTGGGAGGTGAGTGACATGAGCGGTTGCAAAGGTGAAGGGCCGGCAAAGTGGCCCAAAAAACAAGGCGGGTTCAGGCTGGAGTCGCCGGTTCGCCCAAGCGCATCGGGTATTATCTCGCCGATTGAATGAACGGGCTTGTAGGCCTTGAGAGGACTGAAATGTTTGGAGCTTTCCGTCGGTATTTTTCTTCCGACTTGGCCATCGATTTGGGGACTGCCAACACCCTGATTTTTGTGCGCGACCGTGGCATTGTGTTGGACGAACCGTCGGTGGTGTCCATTCGCCACGAAGGCGGTCCTCAGGGCAAAAAAACCATCCAGGCGGTGGGTCATGAAGCCAAGGCCATGTTGGGCAAAGTGCCCGGCAACATCGAGGCCATTCGCCCCATGAAAGACGGCGTGATCGCCGACTTCACCGTCACCGAGCAAATGCTCAAGCAGTTCATCAAGATGGTGCATCCGCGCTCGGTGCTCAAGCCCAGCCCCCGCATCATCATTTGCGTGCCTTGCGGCTCCACCCAGGTGGAGCGACGCGCCATTCGCGAGTCGGCCCTGGGTGCTGGCGCTTCCGAGGTTTACCTGATTGAAGAACCCATGGCCGCGGCCATTGGCGCGGGCTTGCCCGTGAGCGACGCCAGCGGCTCCATGGTGGTGGACATTGGCGGCGGCACCACCGAGGTGGGCGTGATTTCCTTGGGCGGCATGGTCTACAAGGGCAGCGTGCGCGTCGGCGGCGACAAATTCGACGAGGCCATCATCAACTACATCCGCCGCAACTACGGCATGTTGATTGGTGAGCCCACGGCCGAAGCCATCAAAAAAGAAATTGGCTCTGCCTTCCCTGGCAGCGAAGTCAAAGAAATGGAAGTCAAGGGCCGCAACCTCTCCGAGGGTGTGCCCCGCAGCTTCACCATTTCGTCCAACGAAATCCTCGAAGCCCTCACCGATCCGCTCAACAACATCGTCAGCGCGGTGAAAAACGCCTTGGAGCAAACCCCGCCTGAACTGGGTGCTGACATTGCCGAGCGCGGCATGATGCTCACCGGTGGCGGCGCGCTGTTGCGCGACCTCGACCGCCTGCTGGCCGAGGAAACCGGCTTGCCCGTGCTGGTGGCCGAAGACCCGCTCACCTGCGTGGTGCGCGGCTGCGGTTTGGCTTTGGAGCGCATGGAGCGCCTGGGCTCGATCTTCACCAACGAGTGACCTGACCTCCCCTAACGACTGAACCCATGCCTCTGGGCACCCTCGACCGCACCCCGCCGCCGTTTTTCAAGCAAGGCATTTCTGCATTTAGCAAGTTGGTGCTGTTTGCCCTGCTGTCGGTGCTGTGCATGGTGGGGGATGTGCGTTTTCGTGTGGCCGAGCCCTTGCGGGCCACGCTGTCGGTGTTGCTCTCGCCCATGCAGTTCATGATCACCTGGCCCAAGGCCGGTTGGGGTGAGTTGAGCCATTGGGTGGTGTCGCGCAACGAAGCCCTGGATCGCGCCGAAGAGGCCCGCTTGCAAATGCTTCGCCAGTCGCTGCGCGCCACGCGCGTGGAGCAGCTCGAGCTTGAAAACCGGCAATTGCGCGAGCTCTTGCATTTGGACTTGCCCGAGGGGGTTCAGGGTCGCGTGGTCGAGGTGCTTTACGACGCGCCCGATCCATTCACCCGCAAAGTCATCATCAACAAAGGCGCATCGCAAGGCATCAAGCCATCGTCACCCGTGATGGATGCCAAGGGCGTGATGGGTCAAGTGACCAAGGTGTATCCCTTTGTGAGCGAGGTCACGCTGGTGTCCGACTTGGGCCACGCCACCCCCATCGTCAATGTGCGCACGGCAGAGCGCGGTGTGGTCACCGGTGACGGCGGCCCCTTGCCCGCCCTGTCCTTGCGCTACATCGCTGGCAATGCCGACATCGACGAAAACGACTTGTTGGTGACCAGCGGCATCGATGGGGTCTATCCCCCAGGCCTGCCGGTGGCGCGCGTGGTGCGGGTGGAGCGCCGTGCCGACACCACGTTTGCCCGGGTGGTTTGCGTGCCCACCGCTGCCGTGTCGGCCGTGCGCTGGCTGATGGTGCTCAACCCGGTGACGGTGGCCGAACGGCCGGACCCCGACGCGGGAGAGCAAAAGCCATGATGCTGCGCGACCGACAGTTGCTGTTGCCGGTCAAACCGGGGTTCATTCTCATGACCTTGGTGGCGGCGTTTTTGTTGGACATGGGCTTGTCGGCCTGGTGGGCGGGCAATGCCGCCTGGCGGCCCGACTTCACGGCGCTGATCTTGGCCTTTTGGATCGTTCATCAACCCACCCGAGTGGGGATTGGTGCGGCGTTTTTTTTGGGCTTGTTCACCGATGTGCACGAATCGGCGCTGTTGGGTCAGCATGCCTTGGCTTACACGGTCATGGCGTATTTGGCCGTGATGATGCACCGGCGTGTGCTGTGGTTCAGCGTGCGCGCGCAAGTCTTGCAAGTGTTGCCCTTGTTTTTGGTGGCCTGGGTGATTTCGCTCACGGTTCGATTGGCCATGGGTGACGCCTTTCCGGATGCCACGTATTTGCTGGCGCCCTTGCTGCAGGCCTTGGCTTGGCCATTGGTGAGCGAGCTCATGCTCGCGCCGCAACGCCGAGCCCCCGACCCGGATGAGAACCGACCCTTATGAGCCTGATCCGCAACGTTGAGCTGGACTTGCGGCGATTCAGGGGGCGGGTGCTGGCGGCTTCAATCCTGGTGGGCGTGGCGTTTTTGGTGCTGTTCATGCGCCTCTTTTATTTGCAGGTTTGGCGGCACGATGACCTGAGCGAACAAGCCGAGCGCAACCGCACGGCGGTGTTGCCCATTGTTCCCATTCGGGGCACCATCACCGACCGCAATGGCGTGGTGCTGGCCACCAACTACTCGGCCTTTGCGCTTGAAATCACGCCCTCGCGCCTGGAGGCACCCCTCGAGCAAGTGTTGGATGAATTGGCGCAATTTTTGCCCATTGGTCAGCGTGAACGCCGGCGATTCAAAAAGCTGCGCGAGGAGTCCAAGAGCATCGATTCGGTGCCCCTGGTGTCGCGCCTCACCGACGAAGAGGTGGCTCGTTTTGCCGCGAACCGATACCGTTTCCCTGGGGTAGAAATTCGCGCGCGCCTCTTTCGCAATTACCCGTATGGCGAATTGGCCAGCCATGTGCTGGGCTACATCGGGCGCATCAACCAATCGGAAAAAGAGCGCATTGCCGACAGCGAAGACGAAGCCAACTACCGGGGCACCGAATACATTGGCAAGTTGGGGGTGGAGCAGAGTTTCGAAAAAGCCTTGCATGGCATCACCGGGGTGCAAAAGCTAGAAACCTCGGCCGGTGGGCGCGCCGTTCGCCTGCTCAAAAGCAGCCCCGCCTTGCCGGGCAACACGGTGGTGTTGTCGATCGACATTCGCTTGCAAAAGCTGGTGGAGGACCTCTACGGCCCGCGTCGCGGAGCGCTGGTGGCGCTGGACCCCAAGACGGGCGAGGTGCTGGCCTTTGTGAGCAAACCCACGTTTGATCCCAACCTGTTCGTCGATGGCATTGATTTCGACAACTGGAAGATGCTGAACGAGTCGATCGACAAACCCTTGCTCAATCGGGCGCTGCGCGGCACGTATCCGCCGGGCTCTACCTACAAGCCCTTGATGTCATTGATTGCCCTGGAAACCGGCAAGCGAACCGCTTCACAAGCGATTCAGGACCCCGGCTTTTTCATGTTCGGCAATCACCGCTTTCGCGATGACAAAGAGGGGGGGCACGGCTGGGTGGACATGAAAAAGTCCATTGTGGAATCGTGCGACACCTATTACTACTTGTTGGCCCGTGACATGGGCGTGGACTTGATTCACGACCAGATGGTGCCTTTGGGTTTGGGTGGGCCCACGGGCATTGACATCTTGGGTGAGGCCAAGGGCGTGTTGCCTTCCACCGAATGGAAGCGCAATGCCTACCGCAAGCCCGAGCAGCAGCGTTGGTATGCCGGCGAGACGATTTCTTTGGGCATTGGTCAGGGCTACAACAACTTCACGATGCTTCAAATGGCGCAAGCCACGGCCATCTTGGCCAACTGGGGCCAAAAGGTGAAGCCGCACTTG
The DNA here is from genome assembly GCA_038126555.1 of Betaproteobacteria bacterium. GTDB lineage: Bacteria > Pseudomonadota > Gammaproteobacteria > Burkholderiales > Burkholderiaceae_C > Limnohabitans. The sequence continues at coordinate 12,799 of JAYPFZ010000043.1, read as the reverse complement.
GTCAAGTCCATCATCGACATTGAGTCGAAAAAGCCCGCCTATGAAGTGAACCTCGTGCCGGAGCAATTGCCCTATCAACGCAAGAACCTGGAGGTGATTCACGACGCCATGGTGGCGGTGAACGAAGTGGGCACTTCTGCGAGCAGCTTTGTGGGGGCCAAGTATGTGAGTGCAGGCAAAACCGGCACGGCGCAGGTGTTCACGGTGAAGCAAAACGAAAAATACGTGGTCAGCCAAGTGCCCGAGCGTTTGCGTGACCATGCCCTCTACATTGCGTTTGCCCCGGCGGATGACCCGAAAGTGGCCTTGGCCATGGTGGTGGAAAACGGCGGCTTTGGCGCGCAAAGCGCGGCGCCCATTGCCCGCCGGGTGATGGACTATGTGGTCTCAGGCCTGTATCCGAATGAGCGCGACATTGCCCTGGTGCAACGCTCGCAGGCCACGCGCCCGGCATTCCCGCCCAAACCCGTGAGCGAGGTGTCGTGGCCACCGCCTGAAATCCCGCAGGCGGCCGAATTGCCCAACCCCAGCACCAAGCCTTGAGGCTTTAGCGCAGGTAGGCGTCCCACAAGGTCTTGGCCAACAGGGCCGAGACCACGCCCAAAAACATGCGGCGCACAAAGACGGGGCCGAAACGAATGGCGGTGCGTGAACCCAGGTAACTGCCCGCCACATTGGCCAAGGCCATGGGCAGGGCCAGGTGCCACCACACCTCTGCAAACTGGCTAAAGCCCCACAAGGCAGCCGCGTTGCTGGTGGTGTTGAGCCATTTGGCGTGGGCGCTGGCCCGCAAAAAATCAAAGCCAACCCACCGCACCAAAATGAAAACCAAAAAGCTGCCGGTGCCCGGGCCAAACACACCGTCGTAAAAGCCCATCACCAAGCCCAGCAAGGCCACGCGCCAGCGCAAAGCTGCGCCACTGAAACGCGGTGCGTGGGTGAGCCCCAGGTGTTTGCGGCGAAGGGCATCGATGAACACCGCCAGCAACAACCACGGCAAGACTTGTCGAATCAGCGTGGGGTCCAGGCGTGTGACCGTCCAGGCGCCCAGCAAAGCGCCGCCAAAGGTGACGGGAATGGCCCAGGCCAAAACGGGCACTTGCAACGGGGTGCGGCGCGTGTATTGCCAACACGCCATCATGCCGCCCCACACCGAAGCCGATTTGTTGGTGGCCAACAAGGTGGAAGGGGTGGCGTGGGGAAAGGTGGCAAAGAGCGCCGGCACCAACACCAGGCCGCCGCCACCGACCACTGCGTCGATGAACCCCGCCAAACCTGCCGCCACAATGACAAACGCCGCTTCCATAGCGGCGCATTGTCAGGGATTGGGGGGGTCTCCTCGGACTTTGATTGTGGGGGGTGTCCGTTCAGGGACATCGTAAGTGGCTGGGCCCCCACCGGCCCATCGGGATTTCCCGATGAAGCCCCCTATGGTTTTCCCGTGGGCGGTTCAGCCCAAGTGCTTGAGGAAAAAGCTCAGGGTGCGCTCCAAAGCCAGGTTGGTGGCGGCCTCATCGTAGGAGCCGCGGTGGTCGCAATTGAAGCCGTGATCGGCGGGGTAAATGTGGACTTCCACCTCGGGGTGGGCCTGGGCAAAAGCGTGCACGCCGTCGAGGGGGATGTAGTGATCGCGCTCGCCAAAATGGGCCATCACTGGGCAGCGGGGCTGACGCGCCACCTCGGTGGGGCTGGTGACACCGCCGCCATAGTAGGGGACGGCCGCAGCAATGCCTGAGAGCAAACAGGCACTGCGCCAGGTGAGCAAGCCCCCCCAGCAATAGCCAACCACCCCCACTTTGCCTTGGCTGTTGAGGTGGGCCCAATCGATGGCCGCTTGAATGTCGGGGAGCACGCCAGGGGCGGGCAGGTCTTCGACCTGGCCTTTGAGGGCAAAGCCTTGGTTGCGATCGGCTTCGTCGTAGCCCAGGTTCACGCGCGTTTGCACGCGATCGAAGGTGGCTGGCGCAATGGCCAAATAACCCGCCATGGCAAAGCCATTGGCCACGGCCTGGATGTGGGCGTTGACGCCAAAGATTTCTTGCAGCACCACCACGGCGCCGCGCGCTGCGGTTTTAGGCCGTGCGACGTAGGCGTTGGCGGAAAAGCCATCGGCGGCGCGCAGTTGAATGGTTTCTCCCATGATCAGCTCCTTGGTGTTCAGACAAATTAGCCCGTGATTTTGCGTTCAACGAAATCCAGCCGGTCTTGGCCCCAGAACAACTCGCCGTCGACGACAAAACTGGGCACGCCAAAAACGCCGGCGTCGATGGCGGCCTGGGTGTTGGCCGCGAAGCGCGCTTGCACGCTGTCGGCCTCGCTGTCGGCCAGCAGGTGCGCGGGCAAGCCAGCCTCGGTGAGCACCTGGGCCAGGGTGGCGACGTCGGCAATGTTGCGCTGTTGGGACCACACCGCTTGCATCAGTCGCCCCGTGAGTTCCAGCGCGGCATCCGCGCCCAAGGCCAGGTCGGTGGCGACGATCAGCCGCGAGGCGGGCAGGCCATCTACCGGAAAAAATTGCGGTTGGATGTTGAACGGCACGTTCAGGTGTTCGGCAAAGCGGCGCAATTCCAGCAGCCGATAGGCTTGGCGCTGAGGGGCGCGCTTGGGCAAGGGCAATCCGCCCGAGACGGGGAAAACTTGCCCCAGGTCGATGGGCAGCACCCGCACGGTGCAGCCCAGCCGGTTGGCCATGGCCACGAAGCGGTCGTGACCCAAACACGCCCAAGGGCTGTTGGGCGCAAGGTAGTAATCAATGTGGCGACTCATGCTTTGGCCTTCTCGTGCTAAGGTGGAAACCAACCAACAAGGACAACAAACATGCAACGCATTGTGCTCATTACAGGCGCCAGCCGAGGCATTGGCGCCGCGTCGGCTGTGCTCGCCGCCCAGGCTGGTTGGGATGTGGCCATTAACTTTACCCGGGATGAGGCTGCAGCCCAAGCCGTGGCACAGCAAGTGCAGGCACTTGGGCGACGCGCCCTCACCGTTCAAGCCGATGTGGGCATCGAGGCCGATGTGATTCGCTTGTTCAACACGGTCGACCAGCAATTGGGGCGCATCAGCGGGCTGGTGAACAACGCGGGCATCGTGGCCACAGGCATGCGCATGGAGGGCTTCACCTGGGATCGCATGGAGCGTGTCCTGCGCATCAACGTGCTGGGCACCTTGGCCTGTTGCCGCGAGGCGACCCGGCGCATGAGCCGCCAGCATGGGGGCGAAGGCGGCAGCATCGTCAATTTGTCGAGTGCGGCTGCGCGTTTGGGTGGCCCCAACGAATACGTGGATTACGCCGCCAGCAAGGGGGCTGTTGACAGCCTCACCATTGGTTTGTCCAAAGAGCTGGCGGTGGATGGCATTCGCGTCAATGCCATCCGGCCCGGCTTGATTGACACCGACATTCATGCCAGCGGCGGCAAGCCCAACCGCGCCTTCGACAACGCCCATCTGGTGCCCTTGCAACGCCCGGGCACGGCCCACGAAGTGGCCGAAGCGGTGGTGTGGTTGCTGGGCGAGGCGTCCAGTTATTGCACGGGCAGCTTGCTCGATGTGTCGGGCGGCCGCTGATGAGCGCGAGCGCGGATGCGTTGTTGCATTGGGAAGACCTCGAGGTGGGCGAGGTGCGCACCTTTGGCACGGTCTCGCCCAGCCGCGAAGACATTTTGAATTTCGCGCAGCAATTTGACCCCCAGCCGTTTCATTTGGACGACGAAGCGGCCAAGGCTTCGGTGTTCGGTGGCTTGTGCGCCAGCGGGTGGCACACCTGTGCGCTGGCCATGCGATTGATGGCCACCCAATTCCTGCACCAAACCACGAGCCTGGGCTCGCCCGGTGTGGACAACCTCAAATGGCTCAAGCCGGTTTACCCCGGCGATGTGCTGAGCTTGCGCCAAACGGTGGTGGACAAACGCGCTTCGAGCAAGCGACCGGAACTCGGCCTGGTGCGCACCCTTTGGGAAATGTTCAACCAGCACAACGAACAAGTGCTGCACATGGAAGGCTGGGCCATGTTTCGTCGCCGTCAGCCTGCCGCTTGAGTGCCTACACTCAGGCCAAACCGATTTTTGATTCAGGAGATTTGTAATGAGCAACACGATCGGCCATTTCGTGGATGGCAAGCCCTTGTTGGGGCAAAGCACCCGGCAACAAGCCGTGACCAACCCCGCAACGGGTGCAGTGACGGCCCAGGTCAAGCTGGCCAGCACGGCCGATGTCGATGCCGCGGTGCGCAGCGCCCAAGCCGCATTTCCCGAGTGGTCCAACCTGCCCCCGTTGCGCCGTGCCCGGGTGATGTTCAAGTTTTTGGAACTGCTCAACCAGCACCGCGATGACTTGGCGCGCATGATCACGGCCGAGCACGGCAAGGTGTTCACCGATGCGCAGGGTGAGGTCACCCGTGGCATCGAGATTGTGGAATTTGCCACTGGCATTCCGCAGCTGCTCAAGGGCGACTTCACCGACCAAGTCTCCACGGGCATCGACAACTGGACAATGCGCCAACCCTTGGGTGTGGTGGCGGGCATCACCCCGTTCAACTTCCCCGTGATGGTGCCCATGTGGATGTTCCCCGTGGCCATTGCCTGTGGCAACACCTTTGTGCTCAAGCCCAGCCCCATTGACCCCACGCCCTCGTTGTTCATGGCCGAGTTGCTCCAAAAAGCCGGTTTGCCCGATGGCGTCTTCAACGTGGTGCAGGGTGACAAGGAGGCGGTGGACGCGTTGTTGGTGCACCCCGATGTCAAGGCGGTGAGCTTTGTGGGCTCGACGCCGATTGCCAATTACATCTACGAAACCGGAGCGCACCACGGCAAGCGCGTGCAGGCCTTGGGCGGCGCGAAAAACCACATGGTGGTCATGCCCGATGCCGACCTCGATCAGGCGGTGGACGCTTTGGTGGGGGCCGCTTATGGCTCGGCCGGCGAGCGTTGCATGGCCATCAGCGTGGCGGTCCTGGTGGGTGACGTGGGCGACCGCATCGTGCCCCGATTGGCCGAGCGCGCAGCCAGCCTGAAGGTGCTCGATGGCATGAACCTGGCGGCCGAGATGGGCCCCATCGTCACCGAGGCTGCGCGGCAACGCATCACGGGCTACATTGAAGCGGGCGTGGCGCAAGGCGCCAAGCTGGTCGTGGACGGCCGTGGCTTCCAGGGCCGGAACGCTGGCGCAGGTTGCGACCAAGGCTTTTGGCTGGGCGGCACCTTGTTTGACCACGTGGGCACCGACATGAGCATCTACAAAGAAGAAATCTTTGGCCCCGTGTTGTCGTGCGTGCGCGTGAAAGATTTTGCGCAAGCGGTTGACCTCATCAATGCCCACGAGTTTGGCAACGGCGTGTCGTGTTTCACCCGCGATGGCAATGTGGCACGTGAGTTTTCGCGCCGCATTCAGGTGGGCATGGTGGGCATCAACGTGCCCATTCCTGTGCCCATGGCCTGGCATGGCTTTGGCGGCTGGAAGCGCAGCCTGTTTGGCGACATGCACGCCTACGGCGAAGAAGGCGTGCGCTTTTACACCAAGCAAAAATCCATCATGCAGCGGTGGCCCGAGAGCATTGCCAAGGGTGCTGAGTTCACGATGCCCACCTCCAAGTGACCGCCATGTCTGCACTCGACTTTGATCACATCGTGGTGGGGGCAGGCACCGCAGGGTGCTTGTTGGCCAACCGTTTGAGTGCAGACCCCCAACGCCGCGTGCTGTTGCTGGAGGCTGGCGGGCCCGACAACTACCACTGGGTTCACATCCCCGTGGGTTATCTGTATTGCATTGGCAATCCAAGAACCGATTGGCTCTATCAAACCCAGCCCGCCGCGGGCCTCAATGGCCGCAGCTTGCGCTACCCACGTGGCCGCGTGCTGGGTGGGTGTTCGTCGATCAACGGCATGATTTACATGCGCGGCCAATCGCGCGACTATGAGCAATGGGCGGAGCTCACGGGCGACGAGGCGTGGCGATGGGACGCATGCTTGCCTTACTTCCGACGTCACGAAGACCATCACTTGGGTGATAACGACTTGCATGGCGCAGGCGGCGAATGGCGCGTGGAGCGCCAGCGCTTGTCTTGGGAAATCCTCGATGCGTTTGCCCAAGCCTCGGTGCAAGCGGGCATTCCAGCCACGGACGACTTCAACCGGGGCACCAACGAAGGCGTGGGTTACTTTGAAGTGAACCAACGCAAAGGCTGGCGCTGGAACACCACCAAGGCCTTTTTGCGGCCGGTGATGCATCGACCCAACCTCACGGTGTGGACCCATGCGCAGGCCATGCGCCTGCTGATGGCGTCCGCCAACGACACCGGCCACCGCTGCGAAGGCGTGGAGGTGTTGCGGGGCCAAGAACGGGTGACCGTTCGCGCCCGACGGGGCGTGGTGCTCAGCGCTGGGGCCATCGGCTCAGCGCAGCTTTTGCAACTGTCGGGCATTGGGCCCGCGCAGGCCTTGTCTGAGGTGGGTGTGACGCCTCGCATCGACTTGCCCGGTGTGGGTGAGAACCTGCAAGACCATTTGCAAATTCGGGCGGTCTTCAAAGTCAAAGGCGTGAAGACCCTCAACGCTTTGGCCAACAGCTGGTGGGGCAAGTTGGGCATTGGCTTGGAATACGCCCTCTTTCGCAGCGGGCCCATGAGCATGTCCCCCTCGCAATTGGGTGCGTTCACGCGCAGCAGCCCCAATTACGCCTGGCCCAACATCGAATACCACGTGCAACCTTTGAGCTTGGATGCCTTTGGCGAGCCCTTGCATCGCGAGCCAGCTTTCACGGCCAGTGTTTGCAACCTCAACCCGTCGAGCCGAGGCACGGTTCGATTGGCCAGCGCCGACCCGTTGCAAGCCCCCTTGATTGCGCCCAATTACCTCAGCACCGAGGACGATCGGCAAGTGGCCGCCGACTCCTTGCGGGTCACGCGCCGCATCGTGGCTCAGCCCGCGTTGGCCAAATACCAGCCAGAGGAATGGAAGCCGGGTCCGCAATACCAATCCGATGACGACCTGGCGCGCTTGGCCGGTGACATTGGCACCACCATTTTTCACCCCGTGGGCACCACGCGCATGGGCCGAATGAACGACCGCATGACGGTGATCAACACCCAGCTGCAACTGTGTGACGGCGTCGGCGGCTTGGTTCAGGGCCTGCATGTGGTGGATGCGGGCGCCATGCCCACCATCACCAGCGGCAACACCAACAGCCCCACCTTGATGATGGCCGAGAAGGCTGCGGAGTGGATGCTGCTTAAGCCTTGAGCCAGCGCGCCACGCGCGGGGCGAAGTAAGTCAGGATGCCATCGGCACCGGCCCGCTTGAAGGCCAACAAGCTCTCGATCATGACCGCATCGCCATCGAGCCAGCCGTTTTGCGCGGCCGCTTGCAGCATGGCGTATTCGCCCGACACCTGATACGCAAAGGTGGGCACCTGGAAGGTGTCTTTCACGCGGCGCACCACGTCGAGGTAGGGCATGCCGGGTTTGACCATCACCATGTCGGCACCTTCTTGCAAGTCCATGGCCACCTCGCGCAAGGCTTCGTCGGTGTTGGCCGGATTCATTTGATAGGCCTTCTTGTTGCCTTTGCCCAAGTTGCCCGTGGAGCCCACCGCGTCGCGGAACGGCCCGTAAAACGCACTGGCGTATTTGGCGCTGTAAGCCATGATGCGCGTGTGGATGTGCCCATTGGCCTCCAGCGCTTGGCGGATGGCGCCAATGCGCCCGTCCATCATGTCGCTGGGCGCCACGATGTCCACGCCTGCATGGGCTTGGGTGAGGGCCTGCTGGACCAGCACCTCGGTGGTGACGTCGTTGAGCACATAGCCATCGTCGTCGATGAGGCCGTCTTGACCGTGGCTGGTGTAAGGGTCCAAAGCCACATCGGTCATGATGCCCAGGCTGGGGAATTCGCGCTTGAGCGTGGCCACCACCTCGGGCACCAGGCCGTTGGCATTGGTGGCCTCACGGCCATCAGGGGTTTTGAGGGTGCTGGAAATCACCGGAAACAAGGCCATGACCGGAATGCCCAAGTCCACGCATTCTTGGGCCACGGGCAAAAGCAAATCCAGGCTCAGCCGTTCGACACCGGGCATGGACTTGACGGCCTCCCGGCGGCCTTGGCCTTCGAGCACAAAAACGGGGTAGATCAGGTCGTCGACCCGCAAGTGATGTTCTTGCACCAAACGGCGGGTGAAGTCATCGCGGCGCAAGCGGCGCAAGCGATGGGCGGGGAATTGGGGCTGGTATTGCATGCCCCGAATTCTGCATCAAGCTACACTCGGCGTCATGCTCTGGATCAAAGCCTTTCACATCGTCTTCGTGGCCAGCTGGTTTGCCGGCTTGTTTTATTTGCCACGCATTTTTGTGAACCTCGCCATGGTGCCGCCCGAGTCTGAGGCCGAACGCGAACGTTTGTTGCTCATGGCCCGCAAGCTCATGCGATTCACCACCTTGCTGATGATTCCCGCCGTGGGCTTGGGCCTGTGGCTGTGGCTGGGTTATCGCATTGGTTTTGGCCCCGGCAATGGCTGGATGCACGCCAAGCTCACCTTGGTGCTGGTGGCACTGGGCTATCACCATGCCTGTGGGGCGCACCTCAAGCGCTTCATGCGCGGTGACGTGCCGCATGGCCATGTTTGGTATCGATGGTTCAATGAATTGCCGGTGGTCTTGCTCACGCTGGTGGTGATTCTGGTGGTGGTCAAGCCCTTCTGAACGGAGCGCCGACCATGCGCCCCACCAGCACCGCATGGCCATTCGCTGGCGGGTTCGTGGCGCTGATTGTTTATGCCAGCCTTTATCCCTTTGAAGGCTGGCGTGACCAAGGCCTGATGCCTTGGGCCTTTCTCACGGCCCCTTGGCCCAAATACTGGACTGCATTTGATGTCAGCACCAATGTGCTGGCCTATGTGCCCCTGGGCTTTTGCTTGGCCTTGGGCTGGTTGCGCCACGGCGGGAAAAAGCGCTGGGTCTGGCCGTGGGCCATCGTGGCCAGTTTGCTATCCCTCACGCTCGAAGGCTTGCAATCGTATTTGCCCATGCGCGTGGCGTCTCAATTGGATTGGCTGGCCAACAGTGTGGGCGCCGTGCTGGGGGTGATGCTGGCCCTGGGCATGCAGCGCATGGGCTGGGTGATGCGCTGGCAATCGTTTCGCGCGGACTGGTTCATGCCCCACTCCACCGGCGCGATGTTTTTGTTGAGTTTGTGGCCGGTGGCCTTGTTGTTTCCGCTGGCAGTGCCGTTTGGCCTGGGCCATGTGCAAGAGCGCCTCGAAGAGGTGCTGGGCGAATGGTTTCAAGGCACGCCATTCCTCGAGTGGTTGCCCTTTCGAACCATCGAACTGGAGCCTTTGCTGCCCGCCACCGAGGTGTTGTGCATGTTGCTGGGCTTGATGACGCCCGTGCTGGTGGCATTCGCGGTGGTGCGAACCCCCATGCGGCGTTGGGCAGCAGCCAGTTTGATTGTGTTGCTGGGCGTCCTGACCACATCCTTGTCGGCTGGCTTGACGTTTGGCGCGCAGCACGCGCTGGAGTGGCTCACACCCACTGTGCAACTGGCCTTGACGTTGGCGTTGGTGTTGTCGGGCTTTTTGTCGCTGTGGTCGCCCAATTTTTCGCAGGCTGCCCTGCTGGTGTTGTTGACGGTGCAACTCATGGTGCTCAATCAAGGCGCCTCGGATGTGTATTTGGTGCACAACCTGCAAACTTGGCAGCAAGGTCAATACATCCGGTTCAATGGCGTGGCCCAATGGGTGGGCTGGTTGTGGCCGTTTGTGGTGTTGGTTTGGGGCTTGGGTCGGCTATCGGCCAAGCCCTTGCGTGGCTGAGCCTTCTAGAATTCAGGCATGACCGATACCCCTTCCTATTTCAAGCGGCACATCTTTTTTTGCACCAATCAGCGCGACAACGGGCAAGCCTGTTGCGCCGATCACGAGCCACAGCAAGCCTTTGAGCACTGCAAGTCACGCATCAAGGCTGCGGGCGCCATGGGCCCGGGCGGCGTGCGGGTGAACCGTGCGGGGTGTCTGGATCGCTGTGCGGGCGGGCCTGTGGCGGTGGTCTATCCCGAGGCCATTTGGTACACCTACGTCGATGAGGCGGACTTGAACGAGATCGTTGACCGCCACTTGCTTCAGGGCGAAGTGGTGGAGCGGTTGGTGCTGCCGCCCAGCGTGGGCCGGTAAGCCGTGAACGTCAACACCCAGGCGCATCGTTTGCGTGGCGCAGTTGGCGCGGTGCAAGCCGTGTGCGATGCCCCCGTGGGCGAGGCCCGTGGCGTGGCGGTGATTGCCCATCCCCATCCTTTGTTTGGTGGCACGATGGACAACAAAGTGGTGCAAACCTTGGCGCGCGCGGCCGTGGCTTGCGGTTGGCAGGCCTGGCGATTCAACTTCCGAGGCGTTGGGCAAAGCGAAGGCGTGCACGATGCGGGTTTGGGCGAAACGGACGACCTCGCGGCTGTGATCGAGCAGGTGCACACCCCGGGTCAGCCGCTGATGTTGGCTGGCTTTTCCTTTGGAGCCTTCGTCACCTGCCGGGTGTTGCACCAACTGCGTGATCTGAATGACTTGAGCCGCTTGGTGTTGGTGGGAACCGCGGCATCCCGCTTTGAGGTGCCTGCCTTGCCGCCGGGGGTGGCCGAACGCGCCTTGGTCCTGCATGGCGAGCAGGACGATACGGTCCCCTTGTCGGCGGTGATGGACTGGGCGAGGCCGCAAAGTTTGCCCGTGACGGTGATTCCGGGGGTTGAACATTTTTTTCATGGCCAATTGCCATTGCTCAAGGGCTTGGTGATGCGCCACGTGACGTGATGAAAAGGGAGTTGTCCATGCGTCGATGGTTGGGTTGGGTGTTGGTGGGTGTGTTGACTTGGGGGCAAGGGGTGCAGGCGCAACCCATGCCACAACCGCCAGGCATTGAGGCGAAGGCCTTTTTGCTCATGGATGTCACGGCCAATCAGGTCTTGGCCGAATTCAATGCCGATCAGCCGGTTGAGCCGGCTTCGCTCACCAAGTTGATGACGGCGTATTTGGTTTTTGACGCCCTGAAGCTGAAAAAGATCCGGCTCGATCAAAAAGTGCCCGTGAGCGTGCGGGCGTGGAAGATGCCTGGCTCGCGGATGTTCATTGATCCCAAGATGGAGGTTCCGGTGGAGGATCTCATCAAAGGCATGATCGTGCAGTCGGGCAACGACGCCACGGTGTTGTTGGCCGAGGCCGTGGGGGGGAGCGTGGAGCGGTTTGTCGAGTTGATGAACCAACAAGCCAAGGTGCTGGGCATGAACCAAACCGGCTATCGCAACCCCGAGGGGCTGACTGCGCCCGGACACCAGACCACGGCGCGCGATTTGGCGACTTTGGCCACCCGGTTGGTTCGCGACTTCCCCGAAGAAAAAGCGTATTACGCGATCAAAAAATACCGTTATCCCGGCACACCCGCGGCCAACGACACCAACCGCAACCTGTTGTTGTTCAAAGACCCAACGGTGGATGGCCTCAAGACTGGCCACACCGAGGCCGCGGGCTATTGTTTGATCGCCACGGCCCATCGCCCCATGGCCTCCGGCCAGGAGCGGCGCTTGATGGCGGTGGTTTTGGGCGCGCGCTCCGAACTCGCGCGGGCGCAAGAGGCGCAGAAGTTGCTCAACTGGGGCTACGCCACGTTTGAGGGCGTTCGCATCTTCGAAGCCAACAAGCCTGTGGTGTCGGCCAAGGTTTGGAAGGGTAAGGCCGACCAGGTGGGTTTGGGTTCGGACCGGGACATTGTGGTGGCGGTGCCACAGGGCCAAGCGAGCCAAATCAAGACTGAGGCCGCGCACCGCAGCCCTTTGATGGCGCCTTTGAACGCCGGCGATGTGCTGGGTGAACTCAAGGTCACGCTGGATGGCAAACCCTTGCGCACCGTCCCACTGACCGCCTTGGAAGGGGTGGATTCGGCGGGCCTTTTGGGTCGGGCCTGGGACGCTTTGCGCCTCTGGATTCGCTGATCCATTGGGACGCCCCAGGTTTTTGTTACACTAGCGGGCTTTTCGGCCAAATCCGGTTCGGGTTTGGCCATTTGCGCTTTTCATCGAATTCATCGTTTAGGGACGATTTTCAATGCCAACCATCAATCAATTGGTGCGCCACGGACGCACGGTCGAAAAGACCAAGTCCAAGAGCCCCGCCATGGAAAACTCGCCGCAACGTCGTGGCGTGTGCACCCGTGTTTACACCACCACCCCCAAGAAGCCCAACTCCGCTTTGCGTAAGGTCGCCAAGGTGCGCCTGACCAACGGTTTTGAGGTCATCTCCTACATCGGCGGCGAAGGCCACAACCTGCAAGAGCACTCGGTTGTGTTGGTTCGTGGCGGCCGTGTGAAGGATTTGCCCGGTGTTCGCTACCACATCGTCCGCGGTTCGCTGGACTTGCAAGGTGTGAAAGACCGTAAGCAGTCCCGCTCCAAGTACGGCGCCAAGCGTCCCAAGAAGGCCTAATTCCAGGCTGTTGTTTGTCGGTGTCTGTCTCGCTTGGCGGCGAGGTGGGCGTAGTGACCTGAGGGTGCCGTGGGGTGCCTGGGTCGAGTAAGTGGGGGTTCAATAGCCCTCGCGGCATTCGAAAGAATGTCAACTGAAGCAAGAGGTTCAAAATGCCACGTCGTCGCGAAGTCCCTAAACGTGAAATCCTGCCCGATCCCAAATATGGGAACGTGGAATTGTCCAAGTTCATGAACGTGATCATGGAAGGCGGCAAAAAGGCCGTCGCCGAGCGCATCATCTATGGTGCACTCGAACAAATCGAGTCCAAGTCGGGCAAAGACCCCCTTGAACTCTTCACCACCGCCATCAA
>JAYPFZ010000042.1:11882-19339 GCA_038126555.1 Betaproteobacteria bacterium | reverse complement strand
TTTTGCCCTTGCTGGAGCACTTCAATGTGAACCCCTTGTTGTTTGGGGTGCTGATTGCGGTGAACCTGCAAACCTCCTTCCTCACGCCACCCATGGCGATGTCGGCGTATTACCTCAAGGGGATTGCGCCACCTGAGGTGCAGCTGTGGACCATCTTCAAAGGCTGCTTCCCGTTCTTGGGCATGGTCTTCGTCACCTTGGCCTTGCTCTACATTCAGCCCGCCTTGGTGAGCTGGCTGCCCGAGCGCATGTACGACCAGCCCAAATCCACGCAAGTGAGCCCGGGGGCGTCGTCCAATACCGAGGAAGCCAAACCTGCCGATGGCTCGGTCATGGACCCCAACTTCCTGGCCGCTGACCCCGTGAAGAAGTGATTGCTGCCCCATGAGTCAAGCCTTATCTGTCCCCACACTTTCTGCCAGTGATCTGCACCGGATGCTGGCGGAAGGTCGCTTCTCCCTCGAAGACGCCGTCACCGATTTGCTCCACCATGCGCAGGCCACTGAGCCCGAGCTGCAGGCCTTTGCCCACCTGAGCCCTGAGGTGATTGGCCCCCAGGTTGAGCGCTTGTTGATGCTCAAGCACACGGGTCAACCATTGCCCGCGCTGTATGGCGTGCCGGTGGGGGTGAAAGACAACATCGACACGGCCGACTACCCCACCGAGTTGGGCTTTGAGGGGGCGGTGGGTCGCACCCCATCGGTGGACGCTTGGCTGGTGCATCGCTTGCGCGCCGCCGGTGCCCTGATTTGGGGCAAAACGCGCACCGCTGAATTGGCGTTTTTGAACCCGGGCCCCACCACCAACCCCCGCGTGCCCGGCCACACCCCGGGGGGTTCGTCCAGCGGGTCAGCGGCTGCGGTGGCGGCCGGCTTGGTGCCGGTGGCGATTGGCACGCAAACCAATGGCTCGGTCATTCGGCCCGCATCCTTTTGTGGGGTGTTTGGCTTCAAGCCTTCGCGCGACCTCATCAGCAACCGCGGGGTCTTGGCTTGTTCGCCCTCCCTGGATCAGGTCGGCGTCTTCGCTCGCCACATCGAGGACTTGGCGCGCGTGTCCGAAGTCATCATTGGGGGACACGAGACCCCGTCGGGGGCTTTGGTCTTTCCCATGTCGCTCACCGAAGTGGCCCTGCAAGAGCCACCCCTGACGCCCAAGTTCATGTTCGCCAAGACCCCATTCTGGGATCAGGTCGACCCTGCCGCCCAAGTGGCGTTTGAGGCGCTGCGCGACGAACTCACCGATTGCCTCACCGAAATCGATTTGCATCCATCCGTGGCCCATTCCGTGGGCTGGCTCAAAACGGTGATGGACGCCGAGATGACGCACAACCTGCAAGGCTTTGTCGATCCGCTGGGCGATCGGGCCAGCACCCCCCTCAAGGAATTGATGCAACGCGGTCGAGCCGTTTCGGCGGTGGATTACCTCGAGGCCAAGCGCCGCTGCGATCAAGCCGCTTATGGCTTCGATGAGTTCTTCGACCACATCGACGCCTTTGTGGTGCCTGCGAGCTTGGGCCCTGCGCCCAAAGGCTTGGGCAGCACGGGCAACCCGCTCATGAGCACCATTTGGACGTTTGCTGGCTTGCCCTGCATCAGCCTGCCCTTGTTGCAGACTGAAAGTGGTCATCCCATTGGGGTGCAGCTGGTCGGTGCAAAAGGGCAAGATGCGCGTTTGCTGCGCACCGCACGCTGGCTCATGCGCCGACTCACTTCCGAATGACTCGTAACCCGCGACCCCCATTTCACTGAAAGCCAAACCTCATGACCCAGACCCTCAGCAAATACCTTGCGGTGGCCTTGTTGGTTGCCTTTTTCTTGCCCTACCTCATCAAGCTGCGCTTTTTCGACTTGACGGTGTTGTTGATCTTGGGCGTGATGCTGCCGATTTACGACCTGTATCGACAAGGGCGCCGACGCGATTAAGCCTCGGTCAGGGCGTGGGCCTCAGGCGCTGCGCCAGCCCAGCCAGCGGGCCACCACAATGGCGGCAGCGGGCATCAGCAGGCCCAAGGCCATCACCGAGAGCAACAAGGGCGTGAGCTCGCTGTAATTGGCCGGGGTGACCACCACCCCCGCCGCATTTTTCACTTCCCGGGCCAGGGGCATGGCCTCATTCAAATAGCGCGTCAGCAACTGAGCCGCTGAAAGGGCCAGGTTGGCAAACGAGGTCATCACGGCGAAGTAAGTCGCCTTGAGGTGAGCCGGAGCCGAATGGGCGATCCAGGTCAGCAAGGGAATCATGGCGACTTGCCCCAAGGGGGACTCCATCGCCGTGTCCACCAAAGCGATGAAACGCGCATCCACCCAGCCGCCCGTGTGCGCGGCAGTCCATTCATGAAAGCCCAGGCTCATGGCCAGCTGCGGCAGCGCCAGCACCGTACCCGCCACACTTAACCACCAAGTGAGCCGGTACACCGAATGGCGGGCCATCACCGGGCGCAACACCCACATCGAAGCAAGGGCCAGACAAGCGCCCACCAGTGACAACACCGAGAAAAAAGCCGGATCAAAACCCAGCACATCGATGGACCACCAGTTCAGCCCCGCACCCGGACCGGGCACCGCGCGATAACAAAAAATCACCAGGGCTGTGCCCATCAGGGTTTGTTGGGCTTCGGGCGTCAGTTGCACCATCAGGCGGCGCATCAAAAAACCCACAATGCCCAATGAGGTGAAAAAAATCAATTCCTGGCTGTAGGCCCAATCGGTCAGACCCACGCTGACGGTGAGCCCCACAAACACCAAGCTGGCGCCCAGAATCCAGGGGTTGGCTGGGGTGTGAACGGGCAAGGGGTCCACGTGCGCCCGGGCCATGGCTTCGCTCAGGCCTTGGCGCATCAGCTGCCGCCGCTGATGGGCGCGAATGCGGTGAGCCAACACCAGGCCCAGCACCGACACCACGGGAATGCCCAGCGCCAAGAGGTAAACATCGCGGTAGGTTTGCGCTTTGAGGGCAGGGGACAGGCTGGCGGTGTCGGCCAGCATCCACAGGTTCACCGCGGCCACCAACACCGTGCCGCCCACAAAGGCCACTCGCCCCAGCGTTTGCATGGTCACGTGCATGGCGTGGATGCGATCAGGCGGGATGGCCTCACCGTGATCGTCCACGCGGGGCACGGCCTCGGTGGTCATGGCGTCGGCCACGGCGTCTTGCAACACATAGCCCACGGGCGCGAGCAAGACCGACAGCACATACCAGGCGTTCACTGGCAGGATCGCGGCCATGAACGCGCGCTGGTCAATCAGCAAGGCCATGATCACCAAGCTGGCGGCAATGAGGAGGGCGCCGATCACCACCAGCCAGGCCTTGAACCGCCACAGCACATCCACCAAATGGCCAATCGGCATCTTCAGCGCCCAGGGAATGCCGGCCCAAAACACCAGCGAGGCCAAAAATGCCGCACTCAGGTCCAGGTATTCCTTCACGAAAAAGGTGCCCACGATGCTGGTGAGGCCCTGAATGCCGGCCGCCAAATAAATCATGAGGGGCGGCAAATAGCTCCAGCGCCAGGCTTGCCAAAGGGCTTGGGCGCGTGAAACCGAAGGGGTGGAAGCGGTCATGGTCTGGGTCAGGGCCGGACTCGGCGCAAGGGGACGACAGGCGGATTATGAGAGGCTTTGGCGGCATGGATAATTCGGGCCGAGGAGCACGTTTGCGTCATGCGTCAATTGATGGTTTTTTTCACCGCGATTCGGGTCGCTCTGGGCGATGCGATTCAGGGTGCGCGCATGGTGTTCAGGAACACGTTTTTCATGACGGGCCTGATCGTGGCAGGCATTGCGCTGACCATTCAATCGCAGCCCGATTTGCGCTACATGACCCGCATGCTCATGATCGAGTGGTTGCAGTCCTCCAACGACATCCCCACCGACATCAACGCGGTGGAGCGGGCCACGGCCATTGGCTTGGATGCGCTCAGTCCCGAACAGGTTCGGGTGGCGAACTACCTGTCCAAAAAATTCGGCATCGCTCCTGAGCCCATGGCGGCCTTGGTGAAGGTGGCCTACGTGGAAAGCGCCCGAGAGCAACTCCAGCCCTCGCTCATCTTGGCGGTCATTTGCATCGAGTCGAGCTTTCACCCCTATGCCCAAAGTCCCGTGGGCGCGGCGGGGCTCATGCAAGTCATGACTCGGGTGCATCGTGACAAATACCGGCCCTTTGGTGGCACCGATGCGGCATTTGACCCCGCCTCGAACATCCGGGTGGGCATTCAAGTGCTCAAGGAATACGTCAAGCAACGCGGTTCCGTGGGCGCGGGCCTGCGTTACTACGTGGGCGCAGGCCATCTCGAATCCGATGGCGGTTACGCCGCCAAGGTGTTGCAAGAGCAAGCCTTGATTCAACGGGTGATTGCCGCGGAGCCTGAACGTTGAGCGCCGCGCGCTCGCCATCTGCTGCCGAGCCCGCACCCTCTGTGGCCTTGGTGGCCAGCATCCTGGCGCAAACCACTTTTGGCCTGTTGGCCATGACCATCTGCCTGCCGTCCATGCCCGAGTGGAACGCGACCTTTGCGCAGTCCGGGGGCTGGGTGCAACTCACCTTCAGTGGCTTTGTGCTGACCTACGGCAGCTTTCAGCTCTTGTATGGCCCCTGGAGCGATCGCTTGGGCCGACAGCAAGTCTTGCTGGTGGGGCTCTTCATCGCCTGGCTGGGCTCGATGCTGGCTGCCTGGGCGCCCAACGTGGGCGTTTTGGTGGCGGCGCGCTGCTTGCAAGGGGCGGGCTGCGCCGCCAGCTTGGTGGTGTCCCGCGCCATGGTGCAAGACCATTTTCAGGGGGCGCAACGCACCCGCATGATGGCCTACATCGGCATGGCCATGGGCTTGTGCCCGCCCACGGCTGCATTGCTGGGTGGTCAGGTGCATGTGGCCTGGGGATGGCAGGCCAATTTCCTCTTGATTGCAGGCTTGGCCATGGTCTTGGCGGGGCTGGCATGGCGCACCCTGCAACGCGACCGCGACCAAGCGCATGCCCGACCAGCGCCCGCTCAGCCCGCCTCCGCACGCCTGGGCTTGTGGGCGGCTTATCGGCAACTGGCCCGCGAACGCCGGTTTTTGCTGCTGGTGGGCGTTCTGGCCATGACCACCACCACCTTTTATTGCTACTTGGGCGGCGCCCCACTGGTGCTGGCCAGTTATGGCGTGGGCCCGCAGGGGGTGGGGCTCTACATCATGACCATTCCCGGCATGTACATCGTGGGCAACTTCCTCACCAGCCGATGGGTGCGCATGGCCAGTGAGCGACGCATTTTGGTGACGGGTCAGTCCTGCACCTTGCTGGGTTTGTTGGGCATGACGAGCCTGGCCGCACTCGGCTGGCATCACCCCCTGGCCATGGCCTTGCCCCTGATGTTGCTTGGCTTGGGGCATGGCTTGTTGGTTCCAGCCACGCTGGCGGGAACGGTTGGCCTGATGCCCGCCTTGGCTGGCGCCGCTGCCGCAGTGGCTGGGCTGATGCAACAGGTGATGGGGGCGTTGGGCGGCTACTTGGTGGGCCTGCTGCCGCATCACAATGCCTTGCCCATGGGTTTGCTGATGATGGCCTCGTCGTTATTGGCCACCGCCTGCCTCTGGGGCGCCTTGCGTCAATACAGCAAGTAAGACACCCAGTAAGACACCCAGGCCACCAAAGCGCTGGCCGGAATGGTCAAGACCCAGGCCCAGACGATGTTGCCCGCAACGCCCCAACGCACCGCACTGGCCCGCTGCGTGGAGCCCACGCCCACAATGGCGCCGGTGATGGTGTGTGTGGTGGACACTGGAATGCCCGCGGTGGTGGCCAAAAACAAGGTCAGGGCGCCGCCGGTTTCGGCGCAAAAGCCACCCACGGGTTTGAGCTTGGTGATGCGCTGCCCCATGGTTTTGACGATGCGCCAACCGCCGAACATGGTGCCAATGGCAATCGCCAAGTAACACGACACAATCGTCCAGGTGGGGGGCATGCTGTCGTTGGCCGAGGCATAGCCCGTGGCAATCAACAGCATCCAAATGATGCCAATGGTTTTTTGCGCATCGTTACCACCATGCCCCAGGCTATAGGCTCCCGCTGAAACGAGTTGCAAACGACGAAACCATTTGTCAACGTGTGATGGGGTGACGCGCCGGAAGATCCAAGCCACGATCAACATCATGAGTGAGCCAAACAAAAAGCCCAAGAACGGCGAAACAAAAATGAAGATGACGGTTTTCCAGATGCCTTTGGCAATCAGGGCCGATGGCCCCACTTTGGCGATGACGGCGCCCACGATGCCACCGATGAGGGCATGGGACGAGCTGCTGGGAATGCCGTAATACCAAGTGATGAGGTTCCAGGTGATCGCGCCTGCGAGCGCGCCAAAGACCACGTGGGTGTCCACCACGCCGGGCGACACAATGCCTTTGCCCACCGTGGCCGCCACGCTCAGGTGAAAAATGAAAATGGCAATGAAATTGAAGAAGGCAGCGAAAGCCACCGCCTGAGTGGGCTTGAGCACGCCCGTGGAGACCACCGTGGCGATGGAGTTGGCGGCATCGTGAAAGCCGTTCATGAAGTCGAACGCCAGCGCCAGAAACACCAGCAACACCACGATCCAAAGCGCCGTTTGAGGAATGTCCATGCGGCCTCCGGCGATCAGGAGTTTTCGAGGACGATGCCCTCAATGTCGTTGGCCACGTCTTCGCAACGGTCGGTGATGGTTTCGAGCAGCTCATAAATGGCCTTGAGCTTGATGAGCTCACGCACGTCTTTTTCCTCGCGGAACAGGCGGCTCATGGCACTGCGCATCACGCGGTCGGCGTCGGATTCGAGCTTGTCGATTTCTTCGCACAGTTTCAGCGCGGCCTCGGCATGGGCAGGATCGGCAATGTGCCCCAATTGGCGCACCGCTTCGCGCACCCGCTCGCAACAGCGCAGACTCAGGCTGGTGAGCTGCTTGATCTCGTCCGTCATGTGACGCACGTCGTAGAGGTCCATGGTCTCGGCCGAATCTTGAATGAGGTCGGCCACATCGTCCATGTCGTTGATCAGGGAATGGATTTGCTCGCGATCGATGGGGGTGATGAAGGTCTTGTGAATGGCCTTGTTGACCTCGTGGGTGATGCGATCGGCGGCGCGCTCGGCCTTGTTGACTTGTTCGTTGTGTTGCTTGCGCAAGTCTGGGTCGTTGTAGTTTTCCACCATCTGGCTAAAGGCCTTGGCAGCCTCCACCATGCGCTCGGCGTGTTGGTTGAACAGTTCAAAAAAATTGCCTTCGCGGGGCAGCAGCTTGGAAAAAAACATGGGGTGACCTCGTCAGTCCATCGGCATTTGTGAAAGTTTTGTGAAGAGTCTAACCGTGAAGCCGCGGTCTGAGTCCCTGGCCTTGGCCTGAGGCTGCTCGCATTGGACAGCACTTGGTGTTAACCCGCGGTTTCAGCGGCTTACAGTCGAATGCATCATCCCTCAAGCCTTCATCCACCCGACACCGGAGCTTCTCAT
>JAYPFZ010000042.1:0-11872 GCA_038126555.1 Betaproteobacteria bacterium | reverse complement strand
GGTCAGACACCCTCACGATTCGTCAACTCATCGAGAACTGGGCCGTGTGGCGCGATGCCGGCGATTGGGATCGGTTCCGAACCGTCTGGCACGACGATGGCGTGATGATGGCCACCTGGTTTCAAGGCCCCTTTGAGGACTTCATTCGCGTGACCATCGAGGGGTGGAACCGAGGCGTGAGCATCCTGCACTTTTTGGGTGGCAGCAGCATCGAGGTGCAGGGCCATCGCGCGATTGCGCAAACCAAGATGACCATTTCCCAGCGGGGCCCGGTGCACGAGGTGCTGTGCGATGTGGTGTGCACGGGGCGTTTCTACGACTTTTTGGAGTGCCGCGACGGGCGCTGGGGCTTGGTGCATCGCCAGCCCATTTACGAAAAAGACCGCATCGACCCGGTGGACCCGGCGGCCACGCTCAGCCTGGACCGCGAGCGCCTGAGCCAGATGCCCGAGGGCTATCGGCACTTGGCCTACATCCAGACCGGCATTGGTTATCGCGTCAAGATGGACATGCCCCAGCTCAAAGGGGCCGAGGTGCAGGCTTTGTATCAGCAGGGGGCCAACTGGCTGGCTGGTCATCCCTTGGTGCGTTGAAGGGTCAGGCCACGGGCTGCCAATTCAAGGGCCATTGGCCTAGCAAATGTTGCGATAGCCACAGCGCCCCAGTCAGTGTTTTGCCATCGGTGACGGTGCCGTCCTGGCACCAGGCCAGGAGCTGCTGCGGGGTGGCGGTGAAGGTTTCCAAAAACTCACCCTCATCCAGTTGCCGCCCCGCTTGTCGAAGGCCCCTGGCAAAGTGCACGTGAATCACCTCGTTGGAATAGCCGATGCAGGGGTGCAGGCAGCCGGCAATGGCCCATTCGCTGGCCACCCAACCCGTTTCTTCTTTGAGCTCGCGTTGACCGCAGGCCACCGGGTCTTCGCCAGGGTCGAGCTTGCCAGCAGGAAACTCCACCATCACGCGACCCACGGGGTGCCGGTATTGGCGCTCCAGCACCACTTCCCATTCGCCGGTGGGCGTTTGACACAAGGGAATGATCATCACTGCGCCGGGGTGTCGAATGTATTCGCGAACAGCGGGGCGTCCATCGGGCAACTGCACGGTGTCGCGCCAGACCTTGAGCAATCGACCCTCAAACAAGGTTTCGGTGGAGACGGTGGTTTCGGTGAGGTGAGAGGGGGTCATGGGGTGGGGTCATCCAGGCCGGCGGGCCAATGCAGGGTCACGCCGTGTTGCTGCGCCAAGGCGCTCACGTCTTGCGGGGTGTCGAGGTCCCAGAAGTAATCGGGGGCTGTGGTGTGCCAAGGGTGAACGCGCTCGGGGTTCGCCCGTTGCCAGGTTTTGCCCAGCACGGGCCCTTGGGTTTGCGGTTGCCGCCATTGCTCAGCCACCTCGGGCGACAACATCACGGGGTTACCGATGCGCTCGCCGTTGAAGGGCTGCACAAAGCCCGTGCCCGCTGGGCGCTGAGCATAGGCTTGGCTCAAATTCCGCAGGCTCTCGGGCCCCAAGAGGGGCAGATCGGCCAAAGACACCATCACCGGAAACGCCAAGGGGCCTTGGGCCGCCAAGGCCTGCAGGCCGACCCACAAGGACTGGCCTTGACCGGCTGCGGCGTCGGGGTTGCGCACCACCGTGAGCCCGGGCCCTTGCAGTGGCCGCAGCACAGGCGCCAAGGCCTCGGCATGATGGCCCAGCACCACCACCACATGGTGTGCACCCGCCTCGCGAGCGGCCAGCACCTGACGCTGCAACAGGCTTTGTCCGTCGCGCTCCAGAAGGGCCTTGGGCCGGTGGCCCATGCGACTGGCCTCGCCAGCGGCCAAGAGGATGAGGTCAAAACGGGGGGCGTCGGTCATGCGTCAAGCCCAAACCCAACGGGTCAGTGACGCGCCACTGACCATCAGCAAGCCCGCCACCAGTCGGACCATCACAGGGGCTGGAATCCGATGGGCAAAGTGGTTGCCCACCACCACCGCCAACCCGGCCACTGGCGCGGTGTAGATCCAGCGCTCACCCACCACGGCCAAGCTGAAGGCATTGGTGGCCCACAGCGTCACCACCGCCAACACGCTGGCGCCAACCATCACCACCGGCGCCGTAGCCCGCACGGTCATCACATCGTGGAAGAGCCGACGCAACATCGCCAACACCACGGGACCGGCGGTGCCAAACATGATTTCAATGACCCCAATCAGGCCACTGAGCCCGTGAAATTGCAGCGGGGCGAGGCCTTGCGCCGGGGGAGACTTGCCCCGCAGCCACTGCACGCCCACGCCGATGACATAGACCCCCAACACGGCCAGCGGCCAACGCCGGTCGAGGCTGCCCAGCAACCACAGCCCCAGGGCCGAGCCCAGCAACAGACCGGGCACCAGACGCCGGATCATGCCCAGCCGCACGGCTTTGAGGTTCAGCCCTCCCAGCAGCAACGAGGTGGGAATGTCCATGAGCAAAACCAAGCCCACCACTTCCGGCAAGGGCCAAATGAAAGCCAACAAGGGCACGCTCACCAAGGCCGAACCAAACCCGGCAATGCCCAGCACCAGGTAGGCCACAAACACGATGGCCAAGGGCCACCACCAGGTTTCCAGGGCGGCCAGGCTCAGCATGTCAGGGCTTTCTTGTGGGGCATAGCAGGCGCAAGTTTGCCATTGCCGCAAAGGGGGGCATCAAACCTATACTTTGCCCATGCATCAGCCCATGCAGCAACCTCGCCCTTCGCTGTATTTCCCTTACCGGGTGCATGCGCCATGGCTTCCCAGCGACCACCCGCCTCAAGACAAGCCCGGCTTGCACGGGGTGGTCATCGTGGGCATGGGGCCTGCGGGCTTGGTCACCGCCTTGGAGCTGGCCCGGCATGGCGTGAGGAGCTGTGTGCTCAACGCGGAGTTGCAGTTCACCCAAGGCTCGCGTGCCATTGTGTTCACCCGCCGCTCCCTGGAAATCTTGCAGCAAGTGGGCGTGGCCGATCGCCTCATGGCCATGGGCTATCCCTGGCGCGAGGGTCGCTCGTATTACCGGGGGCAGCAGGTGTTTCACCTGCAAGCGCCGCACGACGACAACGACCGCTTCTGGCCCATGCTCAACCTGCAACAACAGTTTTTGGAACAAGCCTTGCACGAGGCGTGTTTGGCCACAGGGCTCATCGAAGTGCGCTGGGGCAATGCGGTGACCGAGGTTCAGCCGCACGCTCACGGGGTGATGTTGCAGGTGGACACGCCGCAAGGCGAATACCGCTTGCACACCGACTGGCTGGTGGCTGCCGATGGTGGCCGCTCCATGGTGCGCTCGGCTTTGGGTTTGAAAATGGAAGGGGCCTCCTACGAGGGCCAATTCGTGATTGCCGACATCCAAATCGACTTGCCCTTGCCCACCGAGCGGCTGGCTTTTTTTGATCCCGATTGGAATCCGGGCAACACGGTGCTCATGCACCGCGAACCCTTGGGCATCTGGCGGGTGGACTACCAGTTGCCCAAGGGTGAATCCCCCGAGCAGGCTTTGAAGCCCGAGCGGTTGCGCGAGCGCATCGATGCGCAACTGGCCAGCATTGGCCATGCGGGGGTGCCCTGGAAACTGGACTGGTCGTCGGTGTATTCCGCACGCACCCTGACCTTGCCCGACTACGTGTGCGGTCGGGTGTTGTTCGTGGGCGATGCGGCGCATTTGCTGCCCATCTTTGGCGTGCGCGGCGCCAACACCGCTTTTCAAGATGCGCAGTCGCTGGGCTGGCACCTGGCCTGGGTTTGTCGGGGCTGGTTGCCACTGCGTGCGCTGGCCAACTTCAGCGCAGAGCGCGTGGGCGCAGCACGTGAAATCATCGACGAAGCGGGCAAAAGCGTGCGCTTCATGTCGCCACCCACGATGGGCTTCGAATGGGTGAGGAATGCGGTGCTGTCGCTTTCCTTGTCCCAGGACTTTGTCCGGCCGCTCTATCACTGGCGCACCTCTCGGCCCCACGTGTATGCCCACTCGGCGTTCAATCTGCCCGATGACGATGCGCTGGCTTTGGCACCTGGGCCGGCTCCCGGTGCGCCCGCACCGAATGTTCGACTGGGGGCAGACGACCATTTGCTCGACCACTTGGGCGGCGGGATTGATCTGCTCTGGTTCAGCGACGAGGCTGTCCCAGCCTTTGTGTCGGCCTTGGCCCAGCCCTTGCGCGATCAAGGCCTGCGCATCACCGTCTGGGCCTTGAGCCGTCAGCCTCACGCGGTGGCCGGGGCCGATGGCTCCCTGCACGATGCGCTGGGTCGGGCTCGGCAAGCCTATGGCGTCAGCCAAGAAGGGGCGGTGTATGTGCTGCGCCCCGATCAACACGTGTGTGCCCGATGGCAAGCCTTGAGCCCTGAGCGCTGGCAACACGCCTTGTCGGTCTTTTACCGAAAGCCTGAACATGACTGAACCCACCTCCACCGGTCTGGACCTTGAGGGCCTGGAAACCGTATACGATGCACTGGCTCAGGCCATTGATGCCGCAGGCCCGGAACACGCGGCGCGCATGCTCACCAAACTGGCCCTCCTCAATGCCCAGGCCTTGGGAGATGCCCAACGTTTTCAACACCACTTGCAACTGGCGTTGCAAGACCTGTGAACCGATACCTCGAAGGATCCTCATGAACATCCAGCGCATTCATCACGTGGCCTACCGGTGCAAAGATGCCAAGCAAACGGTGGAGTGGTATGAGAAATACCTGAACATGACGTTCCAGTTGGCCTTTGCAGAAGATCGGGTGCCCTCGACCCAGGCCGAAGACCCCTACATGCACATTTTTCTGGATGCGGGTGGCGGCAACGTGCTGGCCTTTTTCGAACTCCCCACCCAGCCCGAGATGGGCCACGACCCCAACACCCCTGACTGGGTGCAACACATTGCCTTTCAAGTCGATTCCTTGGCGGTGCTCGAGCAAACCAAAGCACGCTTGCAGGCCGACGGCATCGAGGTGGTGGGCATCACCGACCACACCTTGTTTCAATCCATTTACTTTTTTGACCCCAATGGCCACCGGCTGGAATTAGCGGTCGACACCAGCACGCCAGAGCTCAATGCCAAGGCGGCTGCGGTGCGCTGGGAGATGCTCAACGAGTGGAGCCAAACCAAGCGGGCGCCCAAGCAAGCGGCTTGGCTGCACGCCACGGCCATGAACAAGGGGGCGACATGAGTGTCGTGTCGCTGGATGCGACGCATGACCCCGCGCGCCAGAGTTGGGTCGACGCGGCCCAAGACCCCAACACCGACTTTCCCTTGCAAAACCTGCCGTTTGGGCGTTTTCGCTTGGCGGGCGACACCACTTGGCGCGTGGGGGTGGCCATTGGCGATCAGGTGCTCGATGTGAAAGCGGCGGGCTTGGCCCAGTCCGATGACATGGCGCAGGTGTTGGCCTTGACGCCGACGCAACGCCAAGCCTTGCGCCACCAGCTCTTTGAGGGCCTGAGCGTGGGCAGTGACCAGCAAGCCCAGTGGCAGGCTCACCTTCACCCCCAAGCGCAGGTGCAGCTGGGCTTGCCTTGCGAGGTGCGCGACTACACCGACTTCTACATTGGCATTCACCACGCCACGGCTGTGGGCAAGCTGTTCCGCCCCGACCAACCCCTGCTGCCCAATTACCGTTGGGTGCCCATTGGTTACCACGGGCGGGCCTCGTCCATCGTGGCCAGTGGCACGCCGGTGGTCAGACCCCAAGGGCAGCTCAAGGCGCCCGATGCGGATGCGCCTCGCTTGGCTCCTGCTCAGCGGCTGGACTTTGAGCTGGAATTGGGCGTGGTGATCGGCCCAGGCAATGTCCAGGGCCAGCCCGTGCCCCTCGACGAGGCCGAAGCCCATGTGTTTGGCCTGACCTTGTTCAACGATTGGAGTGCGCGCGACATCCAGGCTTGGGAATACCAACCCTTGGGCCCGTTTTTGTCGAAAAACTTCGCCAGCACCCAATCGCCTTGGATGGTGACCCTGGAGGCCTTGGCCCCATTCCGTTTGCCTTTTGCGCGTGATCCCCAGGACATCCAGCCCTTGCCCTACCTCAGCAGCGCGGCGAATGCGCAGGCTGGTGCTTTTGACATTCAATTGGCGATTCACCTGCAAACGCAGGCCATGCGCGAGGCGGGCCATGCGGGGGACTGCATCAGCCGCTCGCATTTTGCGCAGGCCGCTTACTGGACGGTGGCGCAACTGGTGACCCACCACACGGTGGGGGGCTGCAACCTGGGGCCCGGCGACTTGTTGGCCACAGGCACCTTGTCTGGCCCAGAGCCCGAGCAGGCGGCCTCGATGCTGGAGCTGTCCCAGGGCGGCAAGCAAGCTTTCACCTTGTCCAATGGCGAGCAACGCAGTTTCTTGTTGGATGGGGACGAGGTCACGCTCCAAGCCCATTGCCAACGTGACGGCCTGCGGCGCATTGGGTTTGGTTCCTGCACTGGGCAGGTACTTCCCGCCGTCAACATTTAAAAGGCCGCTGATCATGACGCATGCCAACCCTTGGCTGATTCGAGTGGGGCGATGGTTTCTCGTGGCGGGCGGACTGATCGTTGCGACTTGCTCGGCGCGGGCGGAGTTGCCTCCTTTGCAGCCCATTCCAAGCCTCAATCTGTCGCGTTACATGGGCACTTGGTATGAAGTGGCCAAATTCCCCAACCGGTTTCAGTCCCAGTGCCAGTCCGACACCCAAGCCAGTTACCGGCAATTGCCCGAAGGGGGCGTGGAGGTGACCAACCGCTGCCGCAAGGCCGATGGCGTGCTCGATCAGGCGGTGGGCTTGGCACTGCGGGTAGGCCCGCCAGACAGTGCCACCCTCAAGGTGCGTTTTGCCCCGGCCTGGTTGTCTTTTTTGCCTCTGGTGTGGGGCAATTATTGGGTCATCGATTTGGACGATGACTACACCCTGGCCGCCGTGAGCGAGCCCAAGCGTGAATACCTTTGGGTCTTGTCCAGAACCCCACAAGTGGATGAAAAGCGCTGGTATGCCTTGATGCAGCGCCTCGAAGCGCAGGGTTTGTCGATTGGCAAGCTCGAGCGCACGCCGCAGCGCCCCGCCCAACCCTGACGGCTAGGGGCAGTGGGGTTGGCGGTCGCTGTCGGGGCCGCGCGTGTGGCAAGGCAACTCGGGCAAGCTGGCCAGCCAGGGCAGGGCTGACTGCCCCCACAGTTGTTGGCGCGGGACGAGTTGCTCTCGTTCGGCCACACAACCCAAACGCAAACCCATCAGGCTGCGGTCTTGCTGTGCCGTGGTGTAGAGGTTGGTGCCACAACGGCCGCAAAAGCCTTGCACCCGGGCGTTGCCGCTATCGGCCGTTTTCACGTATTCGGTGACTTCGCCGGTGAGGTTGACCTGGTGGCTGGGCGTTCGAACCGAGGCCCGAAAAGGCGCGCCAGAAAAGGTCTGGCAATCGGTGCAATGGCAAATGGAGACTTGCGTGGGATCCACCAAAGCGGTGAATTGCACCTGACCGCAATGGCATTGGCCGTGAATGTGCATGGCGTTTCCTGAGGGATGAGGCTCAGGTGCTGCGCCACGACAAAAAGTGTCGTTCGGCTTGGCTGAGCAGCCAGGCCACGGACAGGCCCGTGACCGACAAAATGATCACGCCAGCGATGAGTTGGTCGATGGCAAACAAAGAACCGGCCATGAGGATGTAGGCCCCCACACCAAACTCGGCCCCGATCATTTCGGCAGCCACCAGCAGCACCATGGCGATGGACGCCGAAATGCGAAAGCCCGACAAGATGGCGGGCAGTGCGCCCGGCATGATGACCTCGCGCACGATGCGCGCATGGGGCACATCGAAGGACTGGGCCATGCGAATCAGGGTGCGGTCAACCGCATCCACACCGCCAATGGTGGCGATGACCGTGGGGAAAAAAGTGCCGAACGCAATGGTGGCCACTTTCGAGCCTTCGCCAATGCCAAACCAAACCACGAACAAAGGCAGCAGGGCAATTTTGGGAATGGGGAACAAGGCCGACACCAGCGGGTAAAGGCCGGAGCGGGGCAATGACCACAAGCCAATGAGCAGGCCCACAGCCACCCCCACGAGGGTGCCCAACACCCAACCGGTCACCAAGCGCATCAGGCTGGTGCCCCAATGCTTCCAGAGCATGCCGGTTTGCACCAAATCGCCCAAGGCGCCCAGCACTTGCGAGGGCGCGGGCAGGGCAATGGGGCTGATGAAGCCGGTTCGACAACCCCATTCCCAGAGGGCCACGAGGGACAGAAACACAAGCAGGGCGGCACCCCGCACCGGGCGATGGCTGAAGCCGCCGCCACGAAAGGGCACGGGCCGGTGGCTGGGGGTCGAGCTGGGGTTAGCCATGTTGAATTTCCCGATCGGCTTGCAAGGCTTGCTCGCGCATTTGCGCCCAGATGTCGAGCCGAATGGCTTCCAACTCGGCGGCATGCGCGGCGCGCTCGTGCAAAGGGATGTCAATCCGGGTTTCGGAGCGAATGCGCCCCGGCCGGCGTGACAACAACACGATGCGATGCCCCAGTCGGGTGGCTTCGGCCAGGTTGTGGGTCACATACAAGGCCGAGAAGGGTGTGCGGGTCCACAAATCCACCAAATCGTCCATGAGCAAGTCGCGGGTTTGGCTGTCCAGGGCCGACAAGGGCTCGTCCATCAGCCAGATGGCGGGTTTGACCGCCAGGGCGCGGGCAATGGCCACGCGTTGCTTCATGCCGCCGGAGAGCTGGCGCGGCCAGGCGTTGCGGAACTCGCTGAGCTTGGTGCGCGCGAGCACATCGCTCAGGGTGGCTTCGCGTTCGGCGGGGCTCAGGCCGTGGTGGGCCAGCACGAGTTCAATGTTTTGGGCCACCGTTCGCCAAGGCAACAGGGCAAAGTCTTGGAAGACGTAAGTGAGGGGGTTGCGCACCCCCTCGGGCGCCTCGCCTTGCAACAACACCTGGCCCGAGCTGGGTTGTTCCAGCCCGCCAGCCATGCGCAGCAAGGTGGATTTGCCGCAACCAGAAGGGCCCACCACGCAGACGATTTCCCCCTCGCTCACGCTCAGGTCAATGTCGCTCAGGACCTCCAGGCTGCCGTAACGGTGCGACAGCCCTTGCAGGGCGAGTTGCACGGTGAATCAGAAGGTTTCGACGAAGCTGGTGTCGACCACTTTTTGGAGGCTCAGGTCTTTGGACACCATGCCTTCAGACTGGAACCACTGAATTTGGTCTTGCACGTTCTTGAGGTTCAAGCGGCCATTGGGGCTGACCAACATGGCGCCAGCCTTGATGCGGGGGGCGGCTTTCTCCAGGGGCTGATCGTTGTAAACGTAGCGGTGAACCATGGCCACCACGGCGTCGGTCTCGGCGGCCGGCAAGGCCTTTTTCACGAAGGCTTGGTTGTAGGTGTCCACCCCTTGGGCAAAGCCCGTCAAGAAGCGTTTGACCAAGTCGCGGTTGCCAGTGGCGTTTTTCTTGGAGGTGAAGATGGTGGTGACCTGATAGCCATCGATGTAGTCGCTCACGTTGCCAATGGCCTTGACTTGGCCGTCGGCGGTGAGGCCAGACGCAATGTTGGGCACGATGGACCAGGCATCAATTTGGCCGCTCTTGAGGGCAGCCACCACAGCGGGCACCTTTTGCAAGGGCTTGATCTTGATTTCGGAGCGGGCAAAGCCTTCCTTGTCGGCGATTTTGTGCGCCATGTAGTGGAAGGACGAACCAGCGGTGGTCACGCCAAAGGTGTGGCCTTTGAGTTGAGCGGGGCGGGTCACGCCAGCGTCGTAAGCGGCTTTGGACACCAGAATTTTTTGGCCATCGATGCCTTTGGATTCGGTGAGGGCGCCGCCCACGATGCGGATCACGTCTTTTTCAGCCAGGTTCAAGAGGCTGGCGGAAATGGCGGTCACGCCAAAGTCCACGTCGCCCGAAGCGATGGCAACCGCCATGGGTTGGGCGGCCTGAAACACGACGAATTCAACCTTGAGGTTTTGTTTGGCGAAATAGCCCTTGCCCTCGGCAATGATGCTGGGCGAGTGCGAGGCCAGGCGCAACAAGCCAATCTTGATGGTGTCTTGGGCGTGAGCGCCCAGGCTGGTCAGGCTCAGGCCCAAGGCCAAGGTGGTGGATTGAATCCATTGACGGCGTGAAAGCATGGGAACTCCTCTCAGTGAATGCTGCGGGGATGATAACGAGCCGTGGGGCCTTCAGACCCTAGAACAATCCAGCAGGTGACTGAGGACCTGCACCCCTGACGAGGGCTGAGTTATCCTAAGGCGACTGTTAGTTTGTAACCGAAGGAGACCCCATGAAATACCAACGCTGGCTCTGTGCCGCTGTTTTGCCCTTGGCCCTCACGTTGGGCACCACTGCCCAAGCCGATACCCGCGTGGCCATCGGCACCGGCGGCACCGGTGGGGTGTTCTACATCGTTGGCGCAGGCATGGCCAACCTCATCAGCAAGAAAGTGCCCGGTGTCACGGCCAACGCCGAAGTGACGGGGGCATCGATTGAAAACGTGCGCCGCGTGTCGGCGGGCGAAATGGTGTTGGGTTTCTCCAGCGCGTCCACCTTGTATGCCGCCTCCAAGGGCGAGGCCCCGTTCAAAACGCCCATGAATGTGGCGGCTGTGGCCTACCTGTATCCCGCCGTGCTGCAAGTGGCGGCAATGCCCAACGTGAAAGCCAAAACCGTGGCCGATCTGGGCAACGCCCGTGTGAGCATTGGCCCCCCCGGTTCGAACTCTGCCGTGTTGGGCATGCGTTTGCTCAAGGCCGCTGGGTCCTTCAATGCGCGCAACATTCAGCACCTGTCCTACACCGAGGCCACCAACGCCATGAAAAACGGCAACCTCGATGCCTCCATGGTTCTGGCTGGTGTGCCCACTGGTGCTTTCATCGAATTGACCAACTCCACCTCGGCCAATTTGGTGGCGGTCACCGAGGCCCAAGCCCAGGCCCTGATCAAGGACTACCCGTATTACCAAGCCGTGAGCATTCGCGGGGCGGCTTACAAAAACCACCCCCAAGCCACCATGGCCATTGGCGACCCGGCGGTGTTGTTCACCTCCAAGAATGCCAACCCAGACTTGGTGTTCAAGTTGACCCAGGCCTTGTTTGACAACTTGGGCGATGTGGCGGCCATCCATCCCGCAGCCAAAGCCATTTCCAAGGCCACGGCCACCCGCACCCCCATTGCCTTGCACCCGGGCGCGGCACGCTACTTCAACGCCAAGTGATCCGCTGAGGCTGTTGACCACACCACCCACAAGCCCCGCCTCGGCGGGGCTTGTCACCACTTGATCCCCCATGACATGCGATGATTTTTTTCAGGCCCTCGAGGTGCCCGACGACCACCGGCTGGGCCTGGCCTCTGGCTTGGCGCTGGTGCTGCTGGTGGTGGGCGCGGCCCTCACCACGGTCCTGATTCTTTACACCGCGTTTGAGGGCGGGCTCACCGCCTTGCTGCTGCGCTCGGCGTTTCTGTCCCTGACGGCTTCCTTCGCGTTGTGGTGGATGTTCCTCAAACAGCGTCACCACCCCTTGGCTTGGCTGTGGTGGCCCTTGGGCGCCATGGCGACCTTGGCAGGCCCTTATTTGTTCATTCACTACGAAGAGATGGTGATGGCGGGCGCCATGGCCGAGGAAGTGGAGACTGGGTTGTTTGTGCTCACCGTGATCGCTGTCATGGCCATGGCCCGTGCGTATTTGGGCCGCTTCATGGTGGGCTTGGGTTTGGTGGCTTTGGCTTATGCCTTGTGGGGCAACCTCATTCCTGGCGACTACGGTCATGCTGGCTATGCGCTGGACCGCATGGCCTCCAATTTGCTGCTGCGCACCGAAGGCCTTTACGGCCTGCCCATGGGTGTGGCGGCGGAATACATTTTTTTGTTCTCGCTCTTGGGTGCGGTGTTGCTGCGCACCGGGCTGGGGCAAGTGTTT
>JAYPFZ010000041.1:0-19887 GCA_038126555.1 Betaproteobacteria bacterium | reverse complement strand
GCCTTGACCCAAGGCTTGGAGGCGGGCCCCCTCGACTGGGCTTTGGCCCACACCTTGCAATCGCTGTGTCCCGCCTCCGACCCCCACGAAGCCGCTTGGGTGGCCGCCGTGAGCGCAGCTTGGCGAGCCGGCCACGCGTGCCTGGAGGTCCACGACCCACAGGGTCAAGCGCGCTGTCAGGCCTTGCCCTGGGCCCAGCCCGATGACCCCATGAGTCCCTTGGTGTGGCAAGCCCCGGGCTTGTATTTGCGGCGCGCTTGGGCGGCCGAAGTCACCATTCGACAAGCCATTCGCGTTCGCCTGACCCACAGCCCCGAACCCGAGTCCTGGCCTTTGGCCGAATGGGAGGCCCGGTGTTGGAGCGGCGACCCAACACCCGCCGACACCGCTCAGCGGCAAGCGGCACGACAGGCCCTGCGCCAAGGCTTCACCCTCATCACCGGTGGCCCTGGCACGGGCAAGACCCATGTGGTGGCGCGCATATTGGCGTTGCGTCAAGCGCAGGCCTTGCACACCCTGGGGCGGCCCCTGCGGGTGGGCTTGGCCGCACCCACGGGCAAAGCCGCTGCCCGGCTCTCGCAAGCCTTGGCACAGTCGGCGCGTCATCTGCCCGAGGAATGGGCGGTCTGGCCCGAACAGGCCACCACCTTGCACCGCGCCTTGCTCAACGCCAGCCCCGACCAGCCCTTGCGCGAAGACCTGTGGGTCATCGATGAAGCGTCCATGATCGATCTGGAACTCATGGCCCGCATGCTCAGCGCCCTGTCCCCTCAAACCGCCGTGGTGATGTTGGGCGACCCCGACCAGCTCGCCTCCGTCGATGCCGGTGCCGTGCTGGCCCAACTGTGCGCGGCACCCGAAGTGGCGGCGCATCGCATTCACCTGAGCCATTCGCATCGCTTTGAAGATCACCGCGGCATTGGCCAATGGGCACGCCTCACCCAGCAAGGGCAAGCGCAGGCTTTGGTTGCGGCTTGGGCGGATCTGCCCCCGCTGCAAGCCTCGGATTGGGGCCAGCACGCGGTGTCACGCTGCGACAGCCCCCAAGACCGCCCACCCGCCTTGGCCGAGGCCATTCGCGCGGGTTGGCACGACTGGTTGCAATGGCTGGCCCCCTTGCGAGACGGCCTCACCGGCTGCACCGACGACCAAGCCTTGCAAGGCCTCGA
The DNA here is from genome assembly GCA_038126555.1 of Betaproteobacteria bacterium. GTDB lineage: Bacteria > Pseudomonadota > Gammaproteobacteria > Burkholderiales > Burkholderiaceae_C > Limnohabitans. The sequence continues at coordinate 18,718 of JAYPFZ010000041.1, read as the reverse complement.
CGCCTTGAGCCGTTTGGGCGTGTTGTGCGCCGTTCGGGAAGGCCCACGTGGCGTGGGCGCACTCAACGCCTGGGTGAATGAATTGCTGGGGCTGGGCCCTGCCGACGCGGCGGGCTGGTATGGCGGTCGCCCGGTGATGGTCACCCAAAACCTGCCGCAACTGGGGCTCATGAATGGGGATGTGGGCCTGTGCCTGCCGCGCGAGGTCAATGGTCGGGTGCAATGGCGCGTGGCCTTTGCCCAGCCCCAAAACGCCCTGCACCCCGTGCGCTGGTTGCCGCCCAGCCAGGTGCATCCGGTGGAGACGGCTTGGGCCATCACCGTGCACAAGGCCCAAGGCTCCGAGTTCCAGCGGGTGATCATTGCCCTGCCCAACCCCGACAGCCCCATCCTCACCCGCGAGTGGCTCTACACCGCCCTGACCCGCGCGCGTGAATCGGTGGGCCTGTGGGCCAGTCAGCCCGAGGGCTTGGCTTTGGCGGCACAGCGGCCCACGCAACGCATGGGCGGGCTGCATCGCTGAACCTGGGGCTGGGTTAAGCTTGGGCGATTGACGTCGAATCCTATGGTCATGAAGTGTTCTCGCCTGATCCCTGCTGTTGTCACCGTCACGCTGGCTGCCCTGACCGTGGGTGCGCATGCCGATACGCCGTCCAACTGGGAAGCGGTGGGCGACAACCACACGGCCGTGATTTACCTCGACCTCAACCGCATTCGCGAGAGCGTGATTTACCCCCGGGTGTGGCAGTTGCACGACTTGAGCGAGCCCACCTCGTCGGGCGTGCATTCGCGCAAGGTCTTTGTGGAATACGACTGCAAGGGCGCCAAGCGGCGCACGATTGCCTCGTCGTCACACACCGAGGCCATGGGCAAGGGCCGACCCAAATTCGTCAGCACCCGCGAAGGCCCTTGGCAAGTGGTCTACGCCGACACGGTGGACGAGGAAATTTTGGTTCGCCTGTGCGGCCAATCCAACAAGCGCAAGATGACTGCCAAAGGCGGAGGTCATGGCGATCAAGGGCATGGCGACGCCAAGGCTGAGGGCCATGGCGAGGCCAAGTCCGGGGGCCACGAGGCAGCCCCCGCCGCCAGTCATTGATGCAGGCTGGGTTGGCGCCAAGCCAACACCGCGCCCAGCGCCAGGGCAAGCGCTGACCACCCCAAACCCCTGACCAAACCACCCGCCCCATCGGCCACCCAGCCCACCACGGTGGGCCCAACGATTTGCCCCGCTGCGAACACCAGGGTGAAGGCGGCAATGCCTTGCGTCCACTGCTCGGGCGCCAAGTTGTGACGCACGAAGGCCGTGGTGGACGCCACGATGGACAAAAACACGGCGCCAAACAGTGCCCCCGAACCCCACAACGCCCAAGGGGCATCGGTGAGCACCGGCACCCCAGTGGCCACCGCCAACAAGGCATTGAGCGTGGCCAGCGCGCCACCCCCTCGGGCTCGATCCAGCAAACCCGACCAAATGCGCGACGAAGCCACCACGGCCAGCCCCAACAGGGCGTAAAAGGCGGTGATGGTGCCTGACCCATGGCCTTGCTCGCGCAACAAGGCCACCACAAAGGTCATGTATCCGATGTAGCCCACACCGAACAAACCATAACCAGCCAAGGCCAAGCTCATGCGCGACCAAGGCAGGCCTTTGACCGGGCTGGCGACCGCTTGACCCGACGGCATGGCCAGTTGCAGCACCTGCTCCAAGCGATGTCGACGCCGCATCAAACGCCAAGTCGCCAAGGCACAACAAGCCCCCAACACCAGCCATGCGGCCTGCCAGGCGTGAGGCCACGAAGCCGCTTGCGATAACACCACGGGCACCCCCAGGGCCGAGATCACAATGCCCCAACCCGTGCCGCCGTAATACAAGCCCAGAAGCCACCCCGCACGTTCGGGCCGCAAGGCCCCCAGCCGAGCGGCCAATACCCCACCCGCTACAAAAGCCCAGGCACTGGCCACCCCAGCCAGCAAACGCTGCGCGAGCAACACCGGGGCTTGCACAAAGCCGCCGCTGGCCACCATGAACAGACTGGCCAAGCCCACGCCCCAGAGCAACACGCGAACCACGCCCCAACGGGCCATCAACCGGGGCAAGGTCAGGGCGCCGAGCAAATAGCCCGCGGCATTGGCCGTGTTCATGGCGCCCGCCAGGGTGTAGCTCCAGCCCAAGTCGTCGCGCATGGGCGGCAACAGCAGCCCATAGGCAAAGCGGGTGATGCCCAAGGACACCAGGGCCGCCAACGACACCCACACCGCCAAGACCACCGCCTCTCGCCCCCCCAACTCAGGGGGGTGAAGCGATGTGGCGGGGTTGGGCTTCACGCGCTGGGCCGGCCTTGGAGGAAATCGAAGTCGCAACCCTCGGGGGCTTGCAACACGTGTTTCAAATACAACTGGCGATACCCGCGCACCGCTTGCGTGGCCTCGCGTTGCGGTTGCTGCGCTTGCCATTGCGCGCGGCGCTGGGCCAGCTCGGCCTCATCCACCAGCAAATCGATGCGCTGGTTGGCAATCGACAAGCGAATGCGGTCGCCATTGCGCACCAAGGCCAAGGGCCCGCCCAAGGCCGCTTCGGGCGCCACGTGCAAGACGATGGTGCCAAAGGCCGTGCCACTCATGCGCGCATCGGAAATGCGCACCATGTCTTTCACGCCCGCTTGTGCCAGCTTTTTGGGAATGGGCAAATAGCCCGCTTCGGGCATGCCCGAGGGGCTGGTGGGCCCAGCGTTTTGCAAGACCATGAAGTCGTTGGGTTGGATGTCCAGATCGGGGTCGTCCACGCGTTGGGCCAAGTCGTCCAAGTCGGTGAAGACCACTGCACGGCCTTCGGATTCGAAGAGTCGTGCATCGGCGGCAGAGCGCTTCAAGATGGCCCCATCGGGAGCCAAGGAGCCGCGCAAGGCCACCAAGCCGCCCTGCGGATCGATGGGGTCGCTCAAGGGGCGAATCATCTTGGCGTCAGACCACAGGTTTGCCGCTTGCTCGGCCGCCAGTCGCTGGCCCAGGGTTTCGCCCGTGATGGTGAGCACGTCGAGGTTCAACAAGGGCTTGAGGCGATCGAGCACGGCGCTCATGCCACCTGCAGCGAAAAAGTCTTCCATGTAGCCCTGACCGGTGGGCTTGAGGTCAACCAGCACCGGGGTGGTGTCGCTCAGTCGGTTGAGGGTTTCGAAGTCGATGCGGTGACCCACCCGCCCCGCGATGGCGGTGAGGTGAACGATGGCATTGGTGGAGCCGCCAATGGCCAGCAAAACCCGCAAGGCGTTTTCAAAGGCCTGCGGCGTGAGGATCTCGCGCGGCCGGATGGGCCGCTCAATGAGTGACACGGCCAGCGCCCCACTGCGCTCGGCTGCGCGCAAGCGATCGGCGTGCACCGAGGGGATGGCTGCCGTGCCCGGCAACATCATGCCCAGCGCCTCGGCCAGGCAAGCCATGGTGCTGGCCGTGCCCATCACCGCACAGGTGCCGGCCGTGGTGGCCAACGACGATTCGATTTGCACGATCTCGTGGTCGCTCACCTTGCCGGCGCGGTATTGGGCCCAGAACCGACGGCAATCCGTGCACGCCCCCAAGCGCTCGCCCTGGTGACGCCCCGTCATCATGGGGCCAGTGACCAACTGCACCGCGGGCACGTTGGCCGAGGCCGCACCCATGAGCTGTGCTGGCACGGTTTTGTCGCAGCCGCCAATGAGCACCACCGCGTCCATGGGCTGGGCGGTGATCATCTCTTCGGTGACCATGGCCATGAGGTTGCGAAACATCAGGCTGGTGGGCGACAAAAACACCTCGCCCAGCGACACCGTGGGAAATTCAATGGGCAGGCCCCCCGCCATCATCACGCCGCGCTTGACTGCCTCGACCAACTCGGGCATGGCGCGGTGGCAGTTGTTGAAGCCCGAGCCCGTGGAGGCAATGCCCACCACGGGTTTGGCAAGGGCTTCGTTGGTGTAGCCCATGGACTTGATGAACGAGCGCCGCAAATAGGCCGCAAAGCCCGCGTCGCCGTAGTTGGTGAGTCCCTTGGCAATGCCGCGAGGGGGTTGGGTGTCACTCATGTCAATGGTCCTTGGTCCAAGTCAAACTGTGTTCCCAGAGCGCTTGCGCAAGCACCGGGTTGCGGGCGTGCTCGCTGGGGGTTTTGGGGGCTGAGTCTGAAAAATACAGCCCGCTTTGTTCGGGGCTTGCCTGCCGAATGCAGTGCAAAGAAGTGATGGCCCCTTGCTCGGGGGTCTTCATGCCACGCAAGGCCATGAGGGGGCGCGACCACCAAGGGGCATGCCGCCAGACCTCGGTTTGGATCACCCCGGGGTGCAAACTGAACGACGCCACACCCGTGCCCTCGGTGCGACGGGCGAGTTCGGCGGCGAACAAAATGTTGGCCAGCTTGGACATGCCGTATTCGCGAATGCCCCAACGGCTGGCCGTGGGCTGTTGCAAGGCGGCCCAATCGAGGCCATTCACGGCAGCCCAATGCGCACGGCTGGCCACCGTGACCACCCGACTTTGCGCCTGTTGTTGCAACGTCGGCAACAGCAATTGGGTGAGGTGAAAGTGGCCGAGGTGGTTGGTGCCAAAAGCCAGCTCAAAGCCTTGAGCGGTTTGTCCGTGGGCCCCAGCCACGCCCGCGTTGTTGACCAGCACGTGCAAGGGCAAGCCCCAGCTTAAAAAGGTCTCGGCGGCTTGCCGGACCGAGCGCAAGTCGGACAAATCCAGCGGCAAAAAACGGGCCGCGTCGACGCGACCCGTTTCGGCTTGCAAAGCCTGAACCACAGGCTCGGTTCGCTCGGCGCTGCGACCAGCCAAGACCACACGCACCCCTTGGCGCGCCAGGGTCTGGGCCGTGACGCGGCCAATGCCCGTATTGGCTCCGGTGATGAGCATCACCGGGCCTTGGGGGTCATCAATGGGCGTGTTCGAGGGCATCAATGATCAGCTTAGCACCCTCCTTGTGCGCCTTGAAGCGCACCCTGTCACCGACCTTCAGGCCAGTCAGGGAGCTGGCCGGCGCATGAAAGACCATGGTCATGGCGTCCATGTCCAAATGGGGCATGGCCGCGTGGCGCAGGGTGATTTTTTGCTGCGCCACATCCAGTTTGCGCACCTCACCCTGGATCCAATCGCCCGCCACAGCGGCGGTGGGCGCGGCATGACCTTGGTGTTGCCCGTGATCATGGCCAGCTGGGGCCTGAGCGGCCGGGGCATGGTGGTGGTGAGACTGCATTTGCGCCGAACCTAACAATGGCCAAGCGGCCAAGGCAACGACGATCAGGGGATGACGAAGGGTGTTCATGGTGAGTCCTTGAGTGAAAAAAGTGGAAATCAAAGCTTGGTCGATCAGTGGCCGTGATGCCCGCCACTGGTGGAACCCGAGGCGCCGGGCTTGCGAATCTGCACCTCAACCGCGGCTGGCGTGTCTGCGCCTGGCACGAGGGGTTGGCGCTTCACCGGCACCGGTTCGGCACCCCATTCGTAGGCTTGGGTCCCTTTGGGGTGGGCATACCAACCGGGGTCGCGGTAATCGCCCGGTGCTTGGTTGGGTCGAACCTTGAGCACGCTGAACATGCCGCCCATGCCCACCGGGCCAAAAGGCCCCTCGCCGGCCATCATGGGGGCGGTGTTGTCGGGCAAGGGCATTTCCATTTCGGTCATGTCGTGCATGCCCCGATCGCCCATGATCATGTAATCGGGGATCAGGTTCTGAATCTTCTTCAGCACAGGCCGTTGGTCGACACCAATCACTGTGGGCACGTTGTGCCCCATGGCATTCATGGTGTGGTGGCTCTTGTGACAGTGAAATGCCCAGTCGCCCGGTTCATCCGCCACAAAATCCATTTGACGCATTTGACCCACCGCCACATCCACCGTGACTTCGGGCCAACGCGATCCTCGGGGGGTGGGGCCCCCATCGGTGCCACTCACCACAAACTCATGGCCATGCAAATGAATGGGGTGAGTGGTCATGGTGAGGTTGCCCACCCGCAACCGCACCCGGTCGTTTTGGCGAACCACCAAAGGGTCGATGCCGGGAAAGATGCGGCTGTTCCAAGTCCAGAGGTTGAAGTCCAACATGGTCATGACCTTGGGCGTGTAGCTGCCGGGCTCAATGTCGTAGGCGTTGAGCAAAAAGCAAAAGTCGCGGTCCACGGGATCAATGAGCGGGTGGTGGCCCTTGGGGTGGGTGATCCACAGGCCCATCAAGCCCATGGCCATTTGCACCATCTCGTCGGCATGTGGGTGATACATGAAGGTGCCGGGCCGACGTGCCACGAATTCATAGACCATGGTTTTGCCCGGCGCAATGGGTGGCTGGGTGAGGCCACTCACCCCGTCCATGCCATTGGGCAAGCGCTGACCATGCCAATGCACCGAGGTGACCTCAGGCAGTTGGTTGGTGACGAACACGCGAACCCGGTCGCCCTCCACCACTTCGATGGTGGGGCCGGGCGACTGCCCGTTGTAACCCCACAGGTGCGCCTTGAAGCCTGGGGCCATTTCGCGCACCACCGGCTCGGCCACCAAGTGAAACTCCTTGACGCCTTGGTTCATGCGCCAGGGCAAGGTCCACCCGTTCAAGGTCACCACGGGTCGGTAGGGTCGGCCATTGGGGGGCTCCAGTGGCGCTTGGGTGTTGGGGCTGGTTTGGATCACCGGCTCGGGCAATCGCGCCAAAGCCGCTGCCCGCACCGACTCGGCGCTCACCGCAGCCGCTACCGCGCCTGCGCCAGAAATGAAATGTCGACGTGAAATCATGATGGCTCCTCTTGAGGGCTTAGTGCGCGCCAGAGGACGCAGCGGAAGACGATTCGCCAGCAAGGGCGGTGGCGGACGGATCGGTCACTGGACCTCGCAACACGAGTTCCAGGTCGGACTGCGCCAGCCAGAAATCGGTGAGGGTTTTCAGATGCGCCATGACCGCTTGTTGGCGCTCCCGGGCATCGGCCAGCAACTCAAAGACGCCAATGAGCATGCCGTTGTAGCGCAGCACCTGCTCGTCGGCCATGGCTTTGAGCAGCGGCAATTCATGGCTTTGCTCGTGCAGGGCCTGGGCGTGCAAGGCTTGCCAGCGGGCCTGGGTGCGCAACACCTCTTGCTGGGCTTTCAAGGCCACAGCCGAGGCCGACTGCAAGGCCTGCAAATACGTCGCCTGGGCTTGAGCCTCCCGCGCCTCACCCCAATCGAAAATGGGCAATTCCAGTCGGATGTCTCGGGCGAACTCGGTGCTGGCGTTGGCCGAAGTTTTGTTGCTCCAACCCACCTCCAACACATCGACGTAGCGCGTGACCTGGGTCAAGCCCAGGCGCTGCGCGGTGACCTCAGCGTGTTGTCGGGCCATTCGCACGTCCAGCCGCTGGTCGATGGCCCATTGCTGCAGCTTGGCGCTGCTGGGCAAGTTCAGGGGCAAGTCGGGCAAGCGGGTGGGCAACACCAAGTCGTCGGGCCTGGCGTCCACCCCCAGGGCCGCGACCAACTGAGAACGCGTGGTCTGAACCGCCAAAGCCGCTTGCCGCCATTGCCGCTTCAGTTTCGAGAGGTTCAGTTGCTCGCGATCGCGCTGCAATTTGGAGAAGTTGCCCACCGCGAACATGCGTTGCGCCAACTCGGCTGCGGCTTCGGCGGCATCCAGGGATTGACGCAGCAAGCTGCGCTGCTGCTCGGCAGCCACGGCCTGAATGTGCGCTTTGCGCGCGGCATCGGCCGTTTGCAAGGCCTTGAGCACCACCGCGTGACGCATTTGCTCGAGTTGGGCGGATCGCTCGGCTTGCACCCGATTGCGGGTGAGCAGTTGCATCAGGTTAAAGCTCCAGCCTCGCTCATAAAAGGTGTCGCTGCCATGGTTGGAAGCCACAAAAGTGAAGCCTGGATTGGGCAATTGCAGGGACTGTTGCCACTGTGCCTGGCTCACGCCAAGCCCTGCCAAATCCGCTTGCAGGCCTGGGTGTTGCAACAAGGCGATTTCTACAGCGGCATCGGCGCTGAGCGAGGACTGCATCAAGGCCTGCACCCGCTGGCGAGCTTGCTCGCGCGCGGCGGGGCTGTCGTGCAAAGTCACAGGGGCGCTCACACCACCGGGCTTTGACGCCACAGGTTGAGGAATCGCAATTGAGATGGTCGGTGGCGCCGTGGTGGCACATCCGGAGAGGGCCAAGGCCAAAGCCAAGGTGCCCCAACGGGTTGCACCCAGGGCAAAGAGAGGGTTGGGCATGCAAGCTCCTGATCAAAAAATGGACGTGGCATCACCCGGGGGTGATGAACCCATGACCCCGCCCTGCAGCCCCCGCGAAAACGCATCAGGGCAATGACAGAACGGGTTTTGATCAGGCGTTGGGGGGTCGAAGGATGCGGTTGGGTCGCTCGGTCAACACCAGAGGCCGCGCGGTGGCGACCTCAGCGGGTTGGGGCAACGACGCGTTGGACCATGAGCCAGGGCCCAACAAGGCCAGGCCAAAACAATCCACGCAGTGTTTGCTGGGCGAATGCCCTGAACCGTGGGTGGGCGCATGGGCATCGCCGCTGACCTCTGGGCAATGCCCTGATGGGGCGTGAGCAACCGATTGCGTGCTGACGGGATGGGATGACGCCCCCAGCGACACATGCAAATTGGCCATGCCCAGCAAGGGAATGGCCCACCCCATCAGGGCAATGACCAACCAACGACGCCAGGCACAAAGTTTCATGCGATCCATGATACGCCGAGGTGGCGATCAGTATTGGGTGGGGGGCAAATCCACCACCAAGCCGTCGAGTTCGGGTGTCAGGGTGATCTGGCAGCTCAGGCGGCTGGTGGGCTGACGCTCGGCGGCGGCGTAATCCAACATGCCGTCTTCGTCCTCACTCATGGGGGGCAAGCGGGAGGCCCAGGCCGGGTCGACGATGACGTGGCAGGTGGCGCAGGTGAGGTTGCCGCCACAGTCAGCGGCCAAGTTGTCGAGGCCCAGGGACAAGCCCACCCGCATGAGCACATCGCCCGGCTGGGCTTGGGCCTCGTATTGCGGTGGGTAGTCGGGGTCCACGTGCGGTTCACGAAAATAAACAGTCATGCTCATGTTCAGGTTCCTGCAACTTCAGTGGGGCGACTGGGCTTGCGACAAGGCCAGCGCGCGGTCCACCATTTGGGGGGCCAAACCCAGGTATTGGCTGGGATCGGTCAGGCGGGTCAATGTGGCGGCGTCCACATGGGCCATGACAGCCGGCGTCGCCAACAAGGCTTCCAACAAGGTGCCGCCTTGCGTGTTCACCACCCGACAGGCATCGTAAACGACATCGTGGGCTTCTTGTCGGCCCAGCGCCGGGGCCAGGCCCATCATCACCGCTTCGGCCACGATCAAGCCTTTGGACAAGCCCAGGTTGCGACGCATCTGGGCCTCGTCGACCTCCAGGCCCGAGAGCATGAAACGCGCTTGATGCAAAGCGCCCGCAGCCATCACAAAGGCTTCGGGCAAGGCCACCCATTCGGCATGCCAAGGGCCGGTGGCGCGTTCAAAGTCTTGCACCATGGCGTCCATCATGAGGCCCGCCGACTGGCGCACGCTTTTGGAGGCCGCCAGCATGAGTTCACTGGAAATGGGGTTGCGCTTTTGCGGCATGGTGCTGCTGGCGCCCCGCCCTTTGACAAAGGGTTCATACACCTCGGCGAACTCGGTCGAGGCCATGATCATCACGTCCAAGGCGATTTTGCCCAGGCTGCCGGTGATCAGGGCCAACAGGTTCACGGTTTCGGCCAAGCCATCGCGTGCCACGTGCCAGGTGGTGGCCGGCACACCCAAGCCCAAGCGCTGCATGAGTTGGGCCTGCACCTCAAAGCCCGCTTCGCCCAGCGACGCCAAGGTGCCGGCGGCCCCTGCGAACTGCCCCACCAGCACCCGCGGCTTGAGTTGTTCCAAGCGCTCCACGTGGCGATCCAGGGTGGCCAGCCAAATGGCCGTTTTGTAACCAAAGGTGATGGGCAAGGCTTGCTGCAAGTGCGTGCGCCCGGCCATGGCGGTGTCGCGGTGTCGGCGACTGAGCTCGGCCAAGATGCCCCGCAATGCCTGCAAGTCGGCCTCGACCAAGGCCAACCCCGCCTTCACTTGCAAGACCACGGCACAGTCCATGATGTCTTGGGTGGTGGCGCCCCAATGCACGTAGCGACCCGCTTCCCCGCATTGCTCGGCGAGTTGGTGCACCAAGGGCAGAATGGGGTAGCCCACGTTGTCGGTTTCGTGGCGCAGGCGCTCAAAATCGAAGGCCTCCAAATCGGCGCGTTGCGCAATCGCTTGCGCCGCCTCAGCGGGAATCAGGCCGCACGCGGCCTCGGCTTGAGCCAAGGCCACTTCCACCTCGATGCAGCGCTGCAAATACGCCACGTCTGAAAACACCTCGCGCATGGCGGGGGTGCCAAACGCATCGCGAAACAAACTCGAATCGATCATGGAGGCATGGGGAGTCGGCAAAGGCATGGCTACAACTTTCAAGTGGAAATTCGAACGAACAAACGCCAGCTGCGCCGCTCAGGCGGCAGGCTTGGCTTGGGACGGCAATTGCGTGACCACCGTGAAGGTCACCAGCGACACGGCCATCATGACCATCAGCAAGGTGGAAAAACCCGCCGCTTTCACCACGGGGCCGATGAGCCACACCGCCAACGAGCTGGCCCCCAAGGACACCGCCAAGCGCATGCCCGACACGCGCGAGCGCTGGGCGTCGTCCACAAAGCGCACGATCATGGCGTCGGTGAACGGAATGGCACCAAAAATCACGGCCATGAAGGCAAATTGAAGCCCATAAAACAACCAACCCGTGGCCGACACCGAAAGGCCAAACAAAGCAAATTGCAGTGCGATGAGGCTGAGGTACAGGCGCTTCATGGGGTAGCGGTCGATGAGGTATCCCACCACCAGTTGCATGAGTGAGGCCACGGCATACACCCCACCCAGCAAAGCACCCAGGGTGGCCGGGTCTTGGGTGATGCGACTCAAGCGCTCGGCCAACAACTCGTAGTTGCTGTTGGTGGTGAAGTTGAACAACAAGCTGCCACTGGTGGCCGCCAGCGTCATGATCAGCAAGAGCTTGGCCAGCGTTCGGGCCATGGGCGGCACAGGGCTTTGGCGGCGCTTGGCGGGTGCTTGGTGCTCAAGAGGCGCCACGCGCCAAAACCAGTAGCCCAAGGCCAGGCAAACCAATCCGGGCACGGCAAAGGCGGCACGCCAGCCCAGGTGCTTGACCAAAAACCCCGTGACGATGGCGGCCAGCGCAATGCCCAAATTGCCCGACATGCCATTGATGCCGATGGTGAAGCCAGGCCGCTGCGCGTTTTGCACCAGCATGGGAATGCCCACGGGGTGGTAGATGGCCGCAAAAAGACCCAACAACGCCAGTGCGGCCGCCAACTGCAACGGGGTTTGCACCACGCTCACCAACAGCGAGGACAAGCCCATGCCAACAAAAAACACCACCATCATGGGGCGTCGACCCCACAGGTCGCCCAAACGCCCCGCTGGAATGGAGCCCAAACCAAACAGGAAAAAACTCGCCACGCTGTAGGGCATGAGGTCTTCCCAGCGCCCGACGCCCAAATCGGCGGCAATGCGGGTCACGGCCGTGGCGAAGATGAGCAAAAACATGTGGTCCAGCGCATGGGCCACGTTGATGAGGACAAAGGCCGTGCGGTTCATGGGTTCACTTCAACACGATGCTGAATTCGGTGGTTTGTTCGAGGGTCTCGCCCATCCAGGCCCGAATGCCGGCTTCGCGCTCCCCCAAATAAGTGGGCACCCCATCGCGCAAGACCATGGGCAAGTCGTGACCGGGCACCAAGACGTTGCCGGGTTTGGCCGACCACCAGCCCCAAATGCGGGTCATGCTGGCTTCGCTGTCGGCCACGTTGAGGCTCATGTCGGCACTGCGGGTGAGCAGCTCGGCACGGTTTTTGGCAGCGTCGCCCGTGAACACCACATCGCGTTGCTGGCCGGAGAGGACAAACACCTGATGGCCTGGCGTGTGGCCGGGTGCATCGTGAGCCACCAAGCCAGGCAAGACTTCGTCACCGCCTTGAATGCGCTTCAAGGTTTGCCATTGCGCCAGCGCTTTCACATACAGCTCGGGCACCGGCGTTTTGCCCCAAGGCGCTGTGAGGGACCAGTCGAGCTCTTCGCCCGAAATGTGAATGTTGGCGTGTGCGAACAAGGTCCAGTTGATGCTGTGGTCGTAGTGGGAATGGGTGAGCACCACATCGGTGACGTCCAGGGGGCTCAGGCCCAACTCGTGCAACTTGTGCTGCAACAGATGACGAACCCCAAAGGCGCCCACATCGATCAGGGCCACCCGGCCATGGCCACGCAACAACACAATGGTGCTCCAACCCAAGCTGCCGTGACACACCGAACGGCCGGGGTAGCCGTGCACCAGGATGTCGATTTGGTAGCCGCCCGCTTCGGTGGGGTATTCGGGGGCTGGATGCGTGAGGCTCATGGTCAGGCTTTCGAGGCCGACAGTGCCCGCAATTGGACGAGCAAATCGGTGGGGATGAGGATGCCCTGCGCTTGCTGCGCTTCCCAACGGGCGTATTCGCGCTCGCCGGGCAATTGAACGGGAGACGCGGGATCGGCGGCGGGGGTGTCGTGGATGATTTGAGCGAAGTCGCGCATGCGCTCGGCCAGCCACTCGGTGCTGCCCAAGCGACGGGTGTCAATGACCAGGAAAAAGTGCCCCAGGTCTTGCGGCTTGTCGGGGTCGTCTTGCCAAGAACTCACCTTGGTGAGGTAAGACGCGCCCGAGAGCAAGCCCGCAATCAGGTCGACCATGATCGCCAAGCCATAGCCCTTGTGCCCGCCCACCGGCAACAAAAAGCCCTTGAGCGCCTCGGCCGCGTTGGTGGTGGGCTGGCCGTTGGCGTCGGTGGCCCAGCCCTCGGGGATGGGCACACCCGCTTTGGCGGCGTTGCGAATCTTGGCGCGAGCGGCCACGCTCAGGGCCATGTCAAGCACCACCGGATGGCCGCCCGGGTTGGGCACGGCAAAGCCAATGGGGTTGTTGCCCAGCCGGGTTTGCTTGCCACCCCAAGGGGTGATGGACAACGTGGCGTTGCTGGCCATGATGGAGGCAAAGCCCGCTTGCGCGGCCAGGTGACAATACGGCGCCACCGGACCAAAGTGGTTGGAGCCATGCACCAAGGCCAAGGCGACCCCCGTTTGCTCGGCCGCTTGCATCGCTGCCGTCATGGCGCGGTGACCCACCAAGGGGCCCACCCCGTTGTCGGCATCGATGCGCAACAGGGCTGGCGCCAAGGCCTGCACCTGAATTTGCGCTTGGGCGTTGATGCCGCCCAGGCGCAGCCGATCGGTGTAGGACACCAAGCGCGAAACGCCATGGGTGGACAAACCAAACAAGTCGGCCAACACCAAAATGGCTGCGGTGTCGCGCGCGTCAGGGGCATTCAAGCCATGGGCGGTCAAGACCGACTCGGCCAGTTGTTGCAGTGCATCGGGTGACACCCGTTCGTGTGCTGTGTTCATGTTCATGCTTAAACTGATTTTCAATGATCATCGGACAAAACTTGGAGACGCACGTGAATTCAGTCACCCACATGACCCCCATCCCTGTGCCTGGCGCCTGTGACTGCCATGTGCACGTGATTGGCCCCCAAACCCGCTACCCCTTGGTGGCCAAACGCAGCTACACCCCCATGGACGTCACGGCCGATGACCTGATCGCCATGATGACTCGGGCCGGCCTGGACCGTGCGGTGGTGGTGCAGCCCAGTGTGCTGGGTGAGGACAACAGCTGCACCTTGGATGCCCTGCCCCAACTCCAAGCCGCTGGCAAATCGGGGCGGGCGGTGGCGGTGGTGACCTCGACCTTGAGCGGCGCCCAACTCGATGCGATGCACCAAGCCGGGGTGCGTGGTCTGCGGGTGAACCTGCACAGCCATGCCGGTGCCACGTTGGATCAAGCGCAATCGGCCGTTCGCCAAGCGGCGTCGCTGGCCGAGCGCAACGGCTGGCACCTGCAGCTCTTTGCCAATCGGCAAACCTTGTCGGCCTTGAAACCCACCGCACAAGCTTTGGGCGTGACGGTGGTGCTGGATCACTTCGCGGGTTTGAGCCCCGACGCCCTGGACGACGCCGACAGCCAAGCCGTGCTGGACTGGTTGGCCAGTGGTCAGGCTTGGCTCAAGTTGTCGGGCACTTACCGCGTCTGCGAGGACGCCTTCGATGCCCGCTTGAAACCCTTGGCCCAACACCTGGCCCGCCTCAACCCCGAACGCTTGGTGTGGGCCAGCGACTGGCCGCACACCCCGGCCCATGCGGGCCAACCGACGCTCAACCCACCGGTGAAGGCCTACCGACCCTTGGACACGGTGAGGTTGCGCGCCGCCGTTCACGATTGGCTAGACGCCCCACTGGCCAGCCGGGTGTTGCGAGACAACCCGGCCAGGCTGTATGACTTTGGGCCACTCACTCCTTGAAGCCGCCAATGGCTTTGAGGCGCTTCATGACCTCAGCGCCCACCAACTTGGTGCCGAACTCATCCCACACGGGTGAAGCCGCTTTTTGCCAGGCTTGGCGTTGGGCGGGCGTCAAGGTGTAGATTTTTTTGCCCAAGGCAGTGACCTTTTCGTAGGCCTTGTCGTTTTCCTTGGCGGTGTTTTCCCAGTTCCATCGGGTGGCCACATTCAGGGCTTCTTGCACCTTGGCACGATCGGCGGCTGGCAAGCCGTCCCACCACTTTTTGTTGGCCCCCACGATGTAGAAGCTGTATTGGTATTCGATGCGGGTGACTTGGTCAATCGACTGGTGCAAGCCTGCACCCACCAAAGCGTTGGGGGTGGGCTCCACGGCATCGATCACGCCTTGTTGCAAAGCGGTGGGCACTTCGCTCCACGACATGGCCACCACATTGGCCCCCAAGGCTTTCATGGTTGCGATGTCGGCAGGCACGGTTTGCACGCGAATCTTCACGCCCTTCATGTCGGCAGGGTTCACGATGGGCTTGCCCCGGTTGCCCAGGTCACGCGCACCGTTGATCCAGATGGCCACGGGCTCGATGTTTTTGGCTTGGAGCTTGGGCACGAACGAGGCACGCACGGCCGGGTCTTTCAGGGCTTGATCGATTTGCTCCGGGGTGGTGAGCAAAAACGGCAAGGTCATGGCGTTGAGTTGCGGCACCAGCTTGGCGTAAATGCCCGAGGTGGGCGCAATGATGTCCACGCTGCCCAGTTGCAGGCCCTGGATTTGGGTTTTCTGGTCGAACAAGGTGCCGCCATGGCTGAGCTCGACCTTGCTGGCTGGCAAGCGCTTGGCCAATTCGGCCTTGAGCACTTCAAAGGTTTGACCTTTCACCCCCAAGGCGTTGTTGTCGTTGGACATGACGATCTTGCCAGCGGCCATGCTGGCCGTTGCACACAGGCTGAGGGCCACTGCAGCAGCGACGCGCTGAATTGAGAAAGAGGTGGGCAACTTCATGGTCAGGTCTCCTTGGGTGATGAATGAAGGGTGAACAAACAGACAAAGACAGGCTCAGCCTGGCATCAGCAAATTGGGCAAATACAAACTCAGCGAGGGGATGTAGGTGACCAAGAGCAGCATCACCAAGGTCACCGACATCCAGGGCAAGGCCGCCTTGAACACCTGGCCCACGGGTTGGCCAGAAATGGACGAGCCCACGAACAAGTTCAAGCCCACGGGCGGGGTCACCAAGCCCAGTTCAATGTTGATGATGATGATGATGCCCAGGTGCACCGGGTCCACGCCCAAAGCCATGGCCGCCGGGAAAATCACCGGCACAAACATGAGGATGGTGGGCACGCCTTCGAGGAAAAAGCCGACGATGGTGAGCAAGACGTTCACGATCATCAAAAAGGCTTCTTTGGACAACTTCAGGTCCAGCAGCAACTGCGTCACCGCTTGGGGCAAACCCATTTTGGTGATGAAGTAAGCGAACAAGAGCGCGTTGGTGGCGATGAAAAAAATCATGCCCACGCTGGGTGCCGTTCGAATCACCGCTTGCAAGGCTGAGCGAACCGACAGCTCGCGGTAAACCCACTTGCCCACCACAAAGGCCAGCAAGCAACCCATGATGGCGGCCTCGGTGGGGGTGAAGATGGCGCCGCCTTCATAGGCCAGCCACCCCCAGTTGAATGCAGGCAGGCCATAAATGCCCACCAGCAAAAACACCGGCAAAGACAGGGACGGCAAGGCTTCGCGAACGATGGCCCACCGCTCACCCGCCGACGGCCGCGTGCTGTGAATGGGTTGTTGGCCGCGCGCCAACCAGCGCGCCATGAGCATGAGGCCCGTGGCATACATCAAGCCCGGAATCACCCCCGCCAAAAACAAACGGATCACCGAGGTTTCGGTGACGAAGCCGTAGATGATCATGGGGATGCTGGGCGGAATCAGAATGCCGATGGAACCCGCCGTGACCAAGGCCCCAATCGCGTAAGCCGGGGTGTAACCCTCTCGCACCAGCGAGGGGTAGAGGATGCGGCCAATGGCGGCGACGGTCGCAGGGCTGGAGCCGGAAATGGCGGCAAACAAGGTGCAACTGCCCACCGAAGTGAGGCCCAGGCCACCGCGCCAATGCCCCACCAGGGCGTTGGCCAATCGGATCAGGCGTTGCACCAACCCGCCCGTCTCCATGAGGGCGGCGGCAAAAAAGAAAAATGGCACGGCCATGAGGGTGACGTGGTCGAGGTTGGCCAACACCTTTTGGCCCACGATGGCCAGCGGAATGGGCGAAAAGATCAACGACGACACAATGACCGAACCGCCCAAGGCCACGGCAATGGGTGCGCCCACCACGATCAAACCGAAAAACACCACCAGCAAGGTCAGGATGCTCATTCGCGGATCTCCTTGTGGGCAGTGGGTCGGTCGCTCCAGACATCGAGCATCACCAACAGGTAGCGCAGACAAAACGCCCCCATGGTGAACGGAATGATGAGCCAGACCATCCAGTCGGCCACACCGGTTTCTGGGGACACGGTTTCCATCTCATAAGAGAAGGTGACAAAGGCGTATCCCGCCACCGCGAAATACAAACACAAGGCCAAAGTGCAGGCATGGGCAAACAAGGTCAAGGCTTTGCGCGCGGCGGGGCCCACGTGTTGGGCGAGCAAATCCATGCGCACATGAGCGTCTTCGCGCACCGCGCGGCTGCCGGCCATGAGCATGGCCGCCACGGTGAGCATGACAAACCAGCCCTCCGACCATTCAAAGCCGGTATTGAACACGTAGCGAAGCATCACCTGACCCGCACCAATGACAAACGCCAACAGGGTCACCCCACCAATCAAGGCCGACTCCAGGACGGACAAAGCGTCGTCAACGCGCTGCATCCAGGCCGGCCGGTTCATGCGGCGATCACCTGCAGTTGTTCGCACACCCGCTGGGTGAACGCGGCCGTGCCCAAGGGGCCGCCCATGTCACGGGTGCGGCCTTCGGGTTGCGCAATGGTGGCATCGAGGGCTTGCTCGATGCACAGCCCCGCGCGGGCAAACGCCTCGCCCTTGCCCTGCCGCGCCAGCCAATCGAGCAGCATGGCGGCCGAGCCCACCAGCGATGCGGGGTTGGCCAGGTCTTGACCTGCAATGTCGGGGGCCGAGCCATGCTGAGCCTGGGCCACGGCGTGGTGCGTACCCTCGTTGAGGGAAGCGGCCAGACCCAAGCTGCCCGAGAGCTCGGCGGCTTCGTCGGACAAGATGTCCCCGAACATGTTGGTGGTCACGATGACATCGAAGCGACTGGGGTCGCGAACCAGCAAAGCGGCCATGGCGTCCACAATGAATTCTTGGCATTGCACCTCAGGAAAGCGCTGCGCCACTTGGCGGGTGCATTCCAAAAACAAGCCGTCGCTGATGCGCAAGACATTGGCCTTGTGCACCACCGCCACTTGCCGGCGTCGTTGCTGGGCCAACGCAAAGGCCGACTCCGCGATGCGCAAGGAGGCCTGACGGGTGACTTTGCGCACCGACAAGGCGACGTCTTCAGTGGGCATGAACTCGCCATTGCCCATGAACATGTTGCGGTCGGCGTAGAAGCCCTCGGTGTTTTCGCGCACCACCACCAAATCGACGAGCTTGTCGCTGTGGGCAGTGAAGCCGCCACGGGTGCGGGCCGGCCGAATGTTGGCGTAGAGGTCCAGTTGTTTGCGCAGCGCACCGGAAGGGTTGATGCCGCCTTGACTCACGGGCGGGTAATCGTTGTGCGACACCGGCCCCAGCACCACCCCATCGACCCGGCGGGCATGGGCCAGCACCGTCTCCGGGAAAGTGGTGCCCGTGGCCGCCAAGGCCTTGAGGCCAATGTCGGCGTATTCGAAGCGCAAGTTCAAACCCAAACAACGGTCTGCGGTTTGCAGCACCTGCACGGTGGCTTGACTGATTTCAGGGCCAATGCCATCGCCCTCCAAAACCAACAAAGTGGTGGTCAACGTGTGTCTCCTGTGGGTGCCAGCGGCACCTTTCGATTGCACTTTATACACAAAAAATGCAAAATGCAAACCATGTTTACCCCAACCTGTCCCCTGGGCAACCTCACCGTGAACGGCGTGGCTTACCAACGCGTCGACCTTCCTGCATTGGCTGGCGAGCGGCTCTCGACCTTGCCGGTGGTCTTGCGCTTGCTGCTTGAAAACGTGGCCCGTTGCATGCGCCCCGGTGAACGCGAAGCCGCGCTGCACGCCTTGCCCGTGCCCCGTGGCGATTGCTTCGCCTGGGACCCGCGTTCGACCAATT
>JAYPFZ010000040.1:6675-20904 GCA_038126555.1 Betaproteobacteria bacterium | reverse complement strand
AAGTTCGGCAAATCCATTGGCGAAGACCTGATCAAAGCTGCAGAAGCTGCCAGCAAGTGATCCCTTCCACGTTGCCACACGCAACCTGAAAAGGCCGACGCACCCGATGCGTCGGCCTTGTTTTTCATCATGGTGAAGTCATGAAGCAATTTTTTGAACAACTTGAGGAGTACTTCGTGTCACTCCTCTTGGCCGCCATGACCGGTTTGGCCAGTGTCAACGTCTTTTATCGCTATGTGCTGGAAGACAGCATCGATTGGGCCTTCGAGCTCAACACCTTCTTTTTTGGCTTTTTGATTTTCATCGGAGCCAGTTGGGGTCTACGCATTGGCGCTCACATTGGAGTGGACACCTTTGTCAAACTCCTTCCCCCGGCCCTGAACCGAGCGGCCGGCATTTTGGCGGTGCTGCTGGGCATCGTCTATGCCGTCATCGTCATGTATGGCGGCTACACCTATGTCGAAAAAATGTATGACATCGGCATCATGTCGCAAGACATTCAATTCATTCCCCAATGGGTGCCGCGTGCAGCCTTGCCCATTGGCTACGCCCTCATCCTCTTCCGGTTGGTCCAATTGCTCATTGCTGTGCTCAAGGGCGAGCGCAATGGCTATGCCTTGATCGACGAGGCCCACGACGCCATGGAAAGCTTTGCCGAAGAGAAGAAGGAGGCTCGCTCATGAGCTCGTTGTTGCTGTTTGTGATGCTTTTCGCCTTCATGTTCTTGGGCATGCCGGTGTCGATGGCACTGGGCTTGTCCAGCCTGTTGCACATCCTGATGTTTTCCAACGATTCGATGGCCTCTTTGTCCATCAAACTCTACGAAACGTCTGAATTCTTCACGCTGATGGCCATTCCGTTCTTCATCTTGGGCGGCGCCCTGATGTCGAATGGCGGTGTGGCCCGCCGCTTGGTGGCACTGGCCATCGCCTCGGTGGGTCACATCCGCGGGGGCATGGCCATTGCCGCAGTGCTGGCCTGCGCCTTGTTTGCTGCCGTTTCTGGCTCTTCACCGGCAACGGTGGTGGCCATTGGCACCATCATGATCGGCGGCATGATCAAGGCAGGCTATCCGCGTGACTTTGCAGCCGGGGTGCTGTGCAATGCCGGCACGCTGGGCATCCTGATTCCGCCCTCCATCGTGATGGTGGTTTACGCCGCCGTGACCGACACCTCGGTGGGTCGCTTGTTCATGGCGGGCATCGTGCCCGGCATTCTGTTGGCGGGCTTGTTCATGCTCAGCATTTATTTGCGAGCTGGAAAAATGAACCTGCCGGCTTTGCCCAAGGTGAGCCGTGGCGAATTTTGGAAAGCTTTCCGCGATGCCATTTGGGGTTTGATGCTGCTGGTCATCATCATGGGCGGGATTTATGGCGGTGTTTTCACGCCGACTGAAGCCGCTGCGGTGTCTGCCGTCTACGCCTTGTTCGTGTCCTTGTTCATCTACAAAGACCTGACCTTCAAGGATTTGCCGCGCGTCTTCCGCGAGGCCTCCAAGACCACGGTCATGCTGATGTTCATCATCGCCAATGCCATCTTGTTTGCGCACGTGCTCACCTCCGAGCGCATTCCGCAAAACCTGGCCGACCAAATCGTGGCCATTGGCATGAGCCCCTGGATGTTTTTGTTGGTGGTCAACATCATCTTGTTGATTGCAGGCAACTTCATGGAGCCCTCCGCCATCATCTTGATCTTGGGTCCCATCTTCTACCCCATCGCCTTGAAACTGGGCATTGACCCCATTCACCTGGGCATCATCATGGTGGTGAACATGGAGATCGGGCTGATCACGCCACCGGTGGGCTTGAACCTGTTTGTCACATCAGGGATCACCGGCATGACCGTGGTGGAAGTGGTCAAGGCGGCCCTGCCTTGGCTGTTTTTGCTGCTGGGGTTCTTGGTCGTCATCACCTACGTGCCCTTCATTTCGCTGGGCCTGCCCGACTTGCTCATGGGTGTGGCCACGCATTGACAGCGCGCCAGGCACCCAACGCCACTCGAAACCCCAGCCCAAGTGCTGGGGTTTTTTTTGCCCGCGCTTACCCTAGAATCACGGTCACGCGGGCGTCGTTCAATGGTAGGACTTCAGCTTCCCAAGCTGATAACGTGGGTTCGATCCCCATCGCCCGCTCCAAAAAAATACCCGCCATGGTTGACCATGGCGGGTTTTCTTTGTCGTCAAGGACGTGAACCCGTCCCATCTAGGATCACAACAAGGGCGTTCCCGTTCGGCTTTGCACGAACTCGCGGGTGACGCCATCGGCCAGCTCCACCAATTTCAGCCCTTGGGGGGTGACATCCATGACGGCCAGGTCGGTGATGATGCGATCGACCACGCCTTTGCCCGTGAGCGGCAAGGTGCAGTCTTGGAGAATCTTCAGGTCTTCCGTGCCATCTTTCTTCTTGGCCACGTGCTCCATGAGGATGATGACGCGCTTGACGCCGGCCACCAGGTCCATGGCTCCACCCATGCCTTTGATCATCTTGCCCGGGATCATCCAATTGGCCAAATCGCCCTGTGCGCTCACCTGCATGGCACCCAGAATGGAGAGGTTGATCTTGCCGCCTCGAATCATGGCGAAGCTGTCGTGGCTGCCAAAGATCGAGGAGCCGGGCAGCGTGGTGACCGTTTGCTTGCCGGCATTGATGATGTCGGCGTCAATGGTGGCTTCGGTGGGGAAGGGCCCAATGCCCAGCATGCCGTTTTCGGATTGCAGCCACACCTCGATGTCGGGCGACACGTGATTGGCCACCAGGGTCGGCAGGCCAATGCCCAGGTTCACATAAAAACCATCTTCCAGTTCTTGGGCAGCACGAGCTGCCATTTGATCGTGAGTCCAAGGCATATCAGGCTCCAGCAGGTTCAGACAGGGTGCGCTTTTCAATGCGCTTTTCCGGATTGGCATTCACCACGATGCGGTGAACATAAATGCCGGGCAAATGAATGTCATCGGGCGCCAAGTCACCGGTCTCGACCAAGTGATCCACTTCCACGATGCAAATCTTGCCCGCCATGGCCGCTGCGGGGTTGAAATTGCGGGCGGTGTAACGAAAGCGCAAGTTACCGGCCTTGTCGGCAGTGTCGGCTTTCACCAGTGCCAAATCGGGCACCAAAGCGCGTTCCATCACATAGGTTTCGCCATCGAATTCGCGGGTTTCCTTGCCCTCGGCCACCACCGTGCCCACGCCGGTTTTGGTGAAGAAGGCGGGGATGCCCGCACCGCCTGCACGCAGGCGTTCGGCCAGCGTGCCTTGGGGCGTGAATTCCAGCTCCAACTCCTTGGCCAGGTATTGGCGCTCAAACTCTTTGTTTTCGCCCACGTAAGAAGAGATCATCTTCTTGATTTGATGGGTTAAGAGCAGCTTGCCCAAACCCAAGCCGTCAACGCCGGCATTGTTGGACACCACCGTCAAGTCCTTCACGCCCAGCTCCAGCAAGGCATCAATCAACAACTCAGGCACGCCGCACAGTCCGAAACCGCCAACGGCCAACAACTGGCCACTGGCCGCCACATCTTGCAGGGCGGCCTTGGCTGTAGGGTAAATTTTGTTCACGTCACAATCCTCCGATGCGTAACCAAACAATGCTACCGTATCGTTCTTGCCCCAACCTGATTGCGGAGAAGCCATGAGCCGATACCCCCTGCCCGATCTGAACGACCTGCCTGACGACTTGAAAACCAAAATTCTGGACGTGCAGGCCAAGGCTGGGTTTGTGCCCAATGTGTTTTTGGCCCTGGCTCGCCGACCCGCCGAGTGGCGAGCGTTTTTTGCCTATCACGATGCCCTGATGGATCCCGAGTCGGTGGGGCGGCGCAGCTCGCTCACCAAGGGCGACCGCGAAATGATCGTCACCGCCACCAGCGCAGCCAATGCTTGCTTGTATTGCGTGGTGGCCCATGGGGCGCTGTTGCGCATTTATGAGAAAAAGCCGTTGGTGGCTGACCAAGTGGCCACCAACTACCGCAAAGCCGACATCACGCCGCGCCAGCGCGCCATGCTGGACTTCGCCATGAAGGTCTGTTTGGCCAGTCACACGGTGGACGAAGCCGATTGCCAAGCCCTGGAAGCCCACGGCTTTGACAGCGAAGACATTTGGGACATTGCAGCCATTACGGCTTTTTTTGGCCTCTCCAACCGCATGGCCAGCTTCAGTGGCATGATGCCCAACCCTGAGTTCTACTTGATGGGCCGAGTGCCCAAAGCCAAATGACCGATGCATCCCGTCATGACCTGATGGTCCGACGCCTGTTGGTGGACTTGAACCAGCCCTTCTCCCGACATTGGAACGGCGGCAGTGCCTTTCGGACGGCCTTTGCCAATGCCTTGTCCATGAGCTTTCCGCTGGGCGAACAGTTTTTCATGGAATCGGTGCAGCAAGGGTTGAAATTGCTGCCCAACGATCCCGCGCACGACGACCTGCGACGCAATGGCAAGGATTTTGTGGGTCAAGAAGCCACCCACCGCCATTTGCACGCCCGCTTCAATCAGGTGCTGAGCGACCAAGGTTTGGTCAACCACTGGCAAACCCGCATTCGGGGGCGCATTGAATGGGCACGCCAGCGCTCGGCCAAGGCCTCGGCACGCAGCCGAGCCCTGCACGAGCTGGCGGTGACGGCGGCTTTTGAGCACTTCACGGCGGTGTTTGGCGAACAAACCCTGGCTCGCCGCGACCAAGCGGGCGATTGGTTTGAAGGCGCAGAGCCGGCCTTGAAAACCTTGTGGTGTTGGCATGCCAGCGAGGAAAGCGAACACAAAAACCTGGCCTTTGACCTCTACCAAGCCTTGGGCGGTCATCATGCCGGCCGGGTGCGCTGGTTTGTGTATGTGGGTTTGACTTTTGCCTTCGACAGCCTGCGCCAAACCGTGAACAACCTGTGGCACGACGGCACCCTCTTCCAGTGGCGCACCTGGCGCGATGGCTTGCGTTTTTTCTGGGGGCGCCACGGTCTGATCTGGTCGTGCCTGCCGGAATTGCTGTCCTATTTCCGGCGCGACTTTCACCCCAGCCACAGTGGCCAATCCGAGTTGGCTCAGCAATGGCTCAACGCCCACCAACACCTGTGGACCGCCGTCAACCCACGGCCCGTCAGCTCCAACTGATGCTCAGTCGCTGACGCTGACGAGGTCTCTGAGCCAGTCGGGCAAGTCGGTGGCCTTTTGCTTGGGGAAATCCACCCAAATGGTGGTGGCCCCGCCCGAGGCGTAGACCACCCCCGGTTCATCCAAGCGCTCGATGGTGGCCCAGGTTTCGAAGGTGGTTCGTGCGGGGTCACTGGCAAACATGGTCACTCGAATGTCGCCAGGGTATTCCAACTGCCGGTGGAAATTGCAAAACGCATTGACGATCACCGGCCCTTGACCACCCGGGTTAGGGCCAAAGCCCAGCGAGGTGAACCAGTCGATGCGCGCGGTCTCCAAGTATCGAAAGTAAACCGTGTTGTTCACGTGGCCCATGGCGTCCATGTCGCCCCAACGCATGGGCATGGCCATTTCAAACACCTTTTTTTTGCGCGCTGGCAGCTCGATTCTCATAGGCCAAACCCGTCATCGGCTGCAATCGCCGCACCATTGACGAACCCGCTTTCGTTGCTGGCCAACATCACCAGCAAGGCGTCCAGGTCACTGGGCTGGCCCACGCGTTTGCGCGGCAACATTTGAATGAGCTTTTGGCCTTGCTCGGTCTGCCAGTGGTGGTGATTGATTTCGGTGTCGATGTAACCCGGGCAAATGGCATTCACATTGATGCCGTAACGGCCCCATTCAATGGCCATGGCTTTGGTCATGTGAATCACAGCGGCTTTGCTCATGCTGTAGACGCTGATTTGAGGCAACACCTTCAAGCCAGCCATGGAGGCGATGTTGATGATTCGGCCGCCAGCAAAGGTGCCGGGGGCTTGGCCTTTGGCGCGGGCCAACATGCGCTTGCCCACTTCCTGGGCCACAAAAAAAGCGCCCTTCACGTTGGTGTCGAACACAAAGTCGAAGTCTTCCTCTTGCACCTCTTGCACCCGTTGGGTGGTGCTCACGCCCGAATTGTTGATGAGGATGTCGATGGGGCCCACCTCGGTCTCGGCATGGGCCACGGCAGCCCGAATGCTCTCGATGCGCGTGACGTCCAGGCTCACCACATGGGCGTCTCCGCCTTCGGCCTCGATGTCAGCGCGCAAGGTCATGAGCCGCTCGGTGCGACGCGAGGCCAAAACCACTGCGGCCCCTGCACGGGCCAGGGTGCGCGCAAACTGCTCACCCAAGCCACTGGATGCGCCCGTGACCAAGGCCACCCGGCCTGCCAAATCCAATGTGTATGCCATGACAACTCCTTGATGCAATGCCTGTCATTATCGGCAGGCTTGGGTCTTTAAAATGTCCGGATTGACCCATACACAGGACACCTCGCATGACCTCAGAAGAAATCCTCGCGCAATTTGGCCCCCGTGAAAGCATGGGCTATGACGTGGTCATCGTGGGTGCAGGCCCCGCAGGCCTGTCGGCCGCCATTCGCATCAAGCAGCTGGCCCAAGCCAAAGGGCAAGACCTGTCGGTGGTGGTCTTGG
The DNA here is from genome assembly GCA_038126555.1 of Betaproteobacteria bacterium. GTDB lineage: Bacteria > Pseudomonadota > Gammaproteobacteria > Burkholderiales > Burkholderiaceae_C > Limnohabitans. The sequence goes on along the minus strand of JAYPFZ010000040.1, from coordinate 14,347 downwards.
AAAAAGGCTCCGAACCCGGTGCGCACATCTTGTCGGGCGCGGTCATGGACCCCAAAGCCATCACCGAGCTATTCCCCGATTGGCAAGCCATGGGGGCACCGCTGAACCAAGCGGTCACGGGCGACGATGTGCTCATGCTGAGCGAAACCGGTGTCACCCGCACCCCCGACTGGCTGTTGCCCCGCAATTTCCACAACGACGGTTGCTATGTGGTGAGCCTGGGTGCCGTCACCAAGTGGCTGGGCGAGCAAGCTGAGGCCTTGGGCGTCGAAATTTTCCCGGGCTTCACCGCTGCCGAGGTGCTCTACAACGCGCAAGGCGCCGTGATGGGCGTGGCCACGGGCAACCTGGGCATTGGCAAAGATGGTCAGCCCACCGATGCCTTCCAGATCGGCATGGAGTTGCATGGCAAATACACCTTGTTTGCCGAAGGCGCTCGGGGGCATTTGGGCAAGCAACTCATCCAGCGCTTTGCGCTCGACCAAGGCAAAGACGCGCAAACGTTTGCCATCGGCATCAAAGAGCTTTGGGAAATTCCCCCAGAACAAGCCAAACCCGGCTTGGTGGTCCACACCGCGGGCTGGCCCCTGAAGGACGACACCTTTGGCGGTGGCTTTCTGTATCACCTCGAGGGCAACAAAGTCACCCTGGGCTTTGTCACTGGCCTCGATTACGCCAACCCCTGGCTCTCCCCCTTTGAGGAAATGCAACGCTGGAAAACTCACCCCAGCATCAAAGCCCACATTCAAGGCGGCAAGCGGCTGGGCTACGGCGCCCGCGCCCTCAACAACGGCACGCCGCAGGCGCTGCCCAAAACCGTGTTTCCGGGTGGTGCACTCATCGGCTGCGACGCGGGTTTCCTGAATGCGGCGCGCATCAAGGGCTCCCATGCCGCCATCAAAAGCGGCATGCTGTGTGCTGAGGCAGTGGCCGAAGCCTTGTTTGCGGGTCGCGAGGGCGATGAACTCACCGACTTCGAGACCCAATTCAAGTCCAGCTGGTTGCACGAGGAACTGTGGACGTATCGGAATTTCAAAAACTGGTTCAAGAAAAGCCCCTTGCTGGGCAAACTCATGACCGGCATCGAGCACTGGCTCATGCCCAAACTTGGGGTGTCCACCCCGCCGTGGACGATTCACAACCACGCCAAAGACCACACCAAGCTCTTGCCGGCCAGCGCGTGTGCACCCATCGACTATCCCAAGCCCGATGGGGTCATCACTTTTGACCGGCTCTCCAGCGTGTTCATCAGCAACACCAACCACGAAGAAGACCAACCGGCCCACTTGACCCTCAAGGACGCCTCGGTGCCCGTCGAGGTCAACCTCAAAACCTTTGCGGGCCCTGAAAGCCGCTACTGCCCGGCCGGTGTTTATGAATACGTGGCCGATGAGGCGGGCGCCCAACGGCTGCAAATCAACGCCCAAAACTGCGTGCATTGCAAAACCTGTGACATCAAGGACCCCACCCAAAACATCGTTTGGGTGACGCCGCAAGGGGGGGAAGGTCCCAATTACGCAGGCATGTGAGCGAGGGGCATTTGCCCCTAGAATGATTCAGGTCAGGAGAGTGTTGGGCTGTGCGCTCAACCGCCGAAGGCGCAAGTGGGCTCACCACTGAACGCTCAGGTACCCAGGACTGACCAACGCTGAGGCACCCCAAGAGGGCATCAGCGTCACCCCTCTGGAGAGAGAAGGTGTCACACCTTCCACCGAAGGCGCAAACCAGTGCAACTGGTGAATCGCTCAGGTAAAGCGGACAGCGGGGGCTCAAACCTCGCCTCAGGGCGAGGCTGTTGATCCTCTGTTCAATCAGGAGCTGTCCGTGTCCTCGTTAGCCGCCAACCTCCCCACTGCCGTTCATGATTTGCACCTGCAGCTTCAAGGCCGCATGGTGTCCTTTGCGGGCTACCAGCTGCCCGTTCAATACCCCCTGGGTTTGGTGGCCGAACATCGCCACACGCGCGAAGCCGCTGGTTGGTTCGACATCTCGCACATGGGGCAATTCGAAATTGCTGGGCCTCAGGCCGCCCAAGCCTTGGCCCGGGTGCTGCCCATCGACACCTTGGGCCTTCGCGTGGGCCAACAAAAATACGCCTTGCTGCTGCAAGCCGACGGCGGGATTTTGGATGACCTCATGGTGTTTCGTCGGGCCAGTGGGTTTTGGCTGGTGGTCAACGGAGCCTGCAAACACCAAGATTGGGCCCACCTGAGCCAGCACCTCACCCAAACGGGCGTTACCCTCACCCACCGGGTCGATCGCAGCCTGTTTGCCTTGCAAGGCCCCCAAAGTGCAGCTGTCCTCGCCCGCCTGGTGCCCGGCGTTGAGGCCTTGGTTTTCATGACCGGCGGCGAATGGCCATGGCAAGGCGCTGACTTGATCATCACGCGCAGCGGCTACACCGGCGAGGATGGTTTTGAAATTTCCGTGCCCAACGATCACGCCCTGGCACTGGCCCGTGCCCTGTTGGCGCAGCCCGAGGTGCAGGCCGTGGGCCTGGGTGCTCGCAACAGCTTGCGGCTCGAAGCCGGCCTGCCCTTGTATGGCCAAGACCTCAACCCCAGCTTCACCCCATTGGCCGCGCAACTGCAATGGTCCATTCCCAAAGTGCGCCGAACCGGCGGTGAACACGCCGGCGGCTTCATTGGCGCTGAGCGGGTCTTGGCCGAACTCTCGGGCCAGCTCGCGCCCGCGCGCGTGCGGGTGACGATGCAAGCACAGGAGCGCGTTCCGGTTCGCGAACCCGCCGCCTTGGAAGACGCCCAAGGCCAAGTCATAGGGCAAATCACCAGTGGGCTGCTCTCGCCCAGCCGCGACGCGGCCATCGCCATGGCCTGGGTCGACGCTGGCTTTGCCGCAGCGCCTGGTCCGTGTTGGGCCATCGTGCGTCAGCGCCGAGTCCCCATGCAAATCGTCCCTTCCCCTTTCGTCCCCCACCGCTATCACCGCGGCTAAATCACTTTTCAAAGGAAACCAACATGACCCGCAAATTCACCGCTGAACACGAATGGCTGGACCTCGACGGCGATGTCGCCACCGTGGGCATCACCCACCACGCCCAAGACGCCCTGGGCGATGTGGTGTTTGTGGAGCTGCCCGAGGTGGGCCGCGTGCTCAATGCCGGGGAAACCGCTGGCGTGGTGGAGTCGGTCAAAGCCGCAGCCGATGTCTACATGCCAGTGAATGGCGAAATCGTGGCGGTGAACGAGGCCTTGGTGGCCGACCCCGCGTTGGCCAATACCGAACCCGAAGCCGCGGGTTGGTTTTTCAAGGTTCGCATGAGCCAACCCGAGCAAGCCCAGGCGTTGATGAGCGCCGAGCAATACCAAGCCTCATTGGGATAACAGGAGTCCTGCCATGTCCACGTCAGCCCAGGGCCATCAGCCTACCGCACCTGCCAACAGCGAATTTCAGCGACGCCACATCGGCCCCAGCAGCGCCGATGAATCGGTGATGCTGGCCACTTTGGGCGTGAGCAGTCGAGCCGAACTCATGGCTCAGGTGCTGCCGCAAGGGCTGGCCCGGACCGACACCATGGACATGCCACCCCCCGTGAGCGAGGCCGAGGCGCTGGCTGAATTGGAGCGCCTGGCCAACCTCAACCAGATCCACCGCAGCTTCATTGGCCAAGGCTATTTCCCCTGCCACACCCCGGGCGTGATCCTGCGCAACATCTTGGAAAACCCCGCTTGGTATACCGCCTACACGCCCTATCAAGCCGAGATCAGCCAAGGGCGGCTCGAAGCCCTGATCAACTTCCAAACCTTGGTGTGTGATCTCACCGGCATGCCCATTGCCAATGCGTCCATGCTGGACGAAGCCACGGCCGCTGCCGAAGCCATGACCTTGGCCCGACGCAGTGTGAAAGCCCCTGGGCAAACCATCGTGGTGAGCACCGAATGCCACCCCCAAACCCTCGAAGTGATCGAGACCCGGGCTGAACCCCTGGGGCTGCAGGTGCGCCGCGTGCCTCCCGGGCAGGCGTGGGAAGCGGCCTTGGCTCAGGACGACTATTTCGCCGTCCTTCTGCAATACCCCGGCACCAGTGGCGACATCGTCGACCTGCGCGCCAGCGCACAACAAGCCCATGCCCAGGGCGCAGCACTGATCGTGGCCGCCGACTTGTTGGCCCTGACCCTGCTCACCCCGCCCGGTGAGTTGGGCGCGGATTTGGTGGTGGGCACCACCCAGCGGCTGGGCATGCCCATGGGTGCGGGCGGCCCCCATGCCGCTTACCTGGCTTGCCAAGAAGCCTACAAGCGCTCCATGCCGGGTCGCTTGGTGGGGGTCAGTGTGGATGCCCAAGGGCAGCCCGCCTACCGGCTGGCACTGCAAACGCGCGAACAACACATCCGGCGTGAAAAAGCCACCAGCAACATTTGCACCGCTCAGGTTTTGCCCGCCGTGGTGGCCAGCATGTATGCGGTTTATCACGGCCCAGAAGGGCTCAAGGCCATCGCACAACGCATTGCCCATCACACCGCCGTGCTGGCCAGCGGCCTCACCCACATGGGTCACCGTTTGCGTCATGAGCATGCCTTCGACACCGTGTGCCTGGAGTTCTCCGACGCCGCCACGGCTGACCACCTGCAAGCCCAAGGCTGGCTTGCACGCATGAACCTGAGGCGTTGGGATGCGCAGTGCTTGTGCATCAGCCTGGACGAAACCACCACCCCCGACGATGTGCATCGCCTGTGGGCCTTGCTGGCCACCGATGGCCAAAACATACCGGCCTACGATGAACACGCCCACGCGACCGCACGCTTGCCGCAAGCCTTGCTGCGCACGTCTTCGTTTCTGACGCACCCGGTGTTCCATCAGCACCGCAGCGAAACGGCCATGCTGCGCTACATCCGCAAGCTCTCCGACCAAGATTTGGCCTTGGACCGCAGCATGATTCCCTTGGGGTCTTGCACCATGAAACTCAACGCGACCAGCGAGATGATTCCCATCACCTGGCCGCAATTTGCCAACCTGCACCCCTATGCCCCCTTCGACCAGCAACAGGGTTACGCCCTGCTCGACCAGCAGCTGCGCGACTGGCTCTGCGCCGCCACCGGCTACGCCGACATCAGCCTGCAACCCAATGCTGGCAGCCAAGGGGAATACGCGGGTTTGCTGGCCATTCGCGCCTGGCACCGCTCACGTGGCCAAGCCCAGCGCAACATTTGCTTGATCCCCGAGTCGGCCCATGGCACCAACCCCGCCAGCGCCCAAATGGTGGGCATGCGGGTGGTGGCCGTGAAATGCGACGCTCAGGGCAACGTGGACTTGGACGACCTGCGCGTGCAATGCGAGCGCCACAGCGAGCAACTGGCCGCCATCATGATCACCTACCCCAGCACCCACGGCGTGTTTGAGCCGGGCGTGCGGGCCCTGTGCGAGACCGTTCATGCCCATGGCGGGCGGGTCTACGTCGATGGCGCCAACCTCAATGCCCTGGTGGGCCTGGCCGCACCCGGCGCCTTTGGTGGTGATGTCAGCCATTTGAACCTGCACAAAACCTTTTGCATTCCCCACGGCGGTGGCGGCCCTGGCGTTGGCCCGGTGTGCGTGGTGGAGGATCTGGTGCCCCACCTGCCCGGGCATGCCACCACAGGCATTCCCAGTGAAGGTGTCGGTGCGGTGTCGGCAGCGCCCTTGGGCAATGCCTCGGTGCTGCCCATATCTTGGATGTATGTGCGCCTCATGGGGGCCGCAGGCCTCAAGCGAGCCACCGAGACGGCGATTTTGTCGGCCAACTACATCAGCCATCGACTCAGCCCCCACTTCCCCACCCTGTATGCCAACGCACAAGGCCGCGTGGCGCACGAGTGCATTCTGGATTTGCGTGGCTTCAAGGCCACCACGGGCATCAGTGCCGAGGACGTGGCCAAACGCCTAATGGACTACGGGTTTCATGCACCAACCCTGAGCTTTCCCGTGCCGGGCACCCTGATGGTGGAGCCCACCGAAAGCGAGCCGCTGGAAGAGATCGAGCGCTTCATTCAAGCCATGATCGCCATTCGGGAAGAAATTGCCCGCGTGGAAAGCGGCGAGTGGCCACAAGATCTCAACCCCCTGAAAAACGCGCCGCACACCAGCGCTCAGGTGGTCAGCTCCCACTGGCCCTACCCCTACACGCGCGAAGCAGCGGCATTTCCCCCTGGGGTGACTGCGGCCCACAAATACTGGCCGCCTGTGGCGCGGGTCGACAACGTGTATGGGGACCGCAACCTGTTTTGCAGTTGCATCCCCGTGACCGAGGCGGCCGAGGCCGATGCCTTGGCCCCTACGGCCTGAGCCTCAAGACCTCAGGGCCTTGCCCAGACGCTCACAGCCTTCGGCGATGAGCGCTTCGTTGGCCGTGGCAAAACTCAAGCGCAGGCTCGACAAATCGGGGTCATTGGCAAAGAAGGGGGCGCCGGGCACAAAAGCCACGTCGTGGGCAATCGCCTGTTTGGCAAAAGCCGCTCCGTCGGTGGGCGCGCCATTCGCGCCGGTGAGCCGGGCCCAGACAAACAAGCCGCCTTGGGGCTCAGTGAACGCCAAGGCATCGCCCAAATGGGTGCGTAGCCCCTGGCTCAGGGCGCGGGCCCGAGCGGCATACACCGTGCGCACCTGATCGAGCGTGGCCTGCATGCGACCGGCGCGCAAATAATGGGTTGCGGTGACTTGGGCAAACGTGGAGGTGTGGGCGTCGCTGAACTGTTTGCACATGGTGGCGCGGGCCAGCAGTTCGGGCGGGGCAATCAGCCAGCCCACCCGCAAGCCAGGGCTGAGCACCTTGCTGAGGCTGCCGCAATGCACCAACCACTCCCGGCTACCCGGCACCTGATCGCTCAGGGCCAGGAGCGAAGGCGGTGGAGCTTCGCCGAAATACAAATCGCCATAGGGGTCGTCTTCGATGACCAACACCCGATGCTGCACCGCCAAAGCCAAAATGCGGCGGCGGCGCGCCTCGGACAACAAGGCCCCCGTGGGGTTGCCAAACGTGGGAATGAGGTAAACCGCTTTGGGGCGATGCGCCACTATGGCGGCCTCCAGGGCATCGGGGTCAACCCCTTGGTCATCCACTCGAACCCCCACCACCTTCGGGCCATACAGCCGGAAGCATTGGATGGTGGCCAAAAAGGTGGGCGCTTCCACCAACACGGTGTCCCCAGCCTGCATGAGCGTTTTGCCCAGCAAGTCGAGCGCTTGTTGCGAACCCGTGGTGACGATGAGGTCTTGGGCCTTGAGCCCCGTTACCCCTTTGGTGGCCATGAACGAGGCCAAGGCCTCGCGCAAAGCCGGATGCCCTTCGGTAGCGCCATATTGCAGGGCCGCGCCGGGCTCCTCGCGCAAGGCTGCAGCGCTGGCCGCTTGCAAGCCCTCGACGTCGAACATGGCGCTGTCGGGGAAACCCCCCGCAAAGCTGATGAGGCCGGGCTTGCCCAGCAGTTTGAAGAGCTCTCGAATGGCGGAAGTCTCAACGCGGTTGAGGCGATCGGCAAAAGGCAGGGACATGGTGACCTCGTTGTGAATCGGCGCGCCGCGCAGGCGCAGCGAGGCGCTATGGTAACGCCCTGCCCTACACTGCGGCCATGAACCGTCGCCAACGCATCGAGACCTTTTTTCAACGGCTGGCGCAAGCCAACCCCAACCCGAGAACCGAGCTGGAATACACCAGCGTGTTCGAGTTGCTCACTGC
>JAYPFZ010000040.1:0-6665 GCA_038126555.1 Betaproteobacteria bacterium | reverse complement strand
TTTTTCCCGGTGGCGAACACACCGCAGGCCATCCTGGCGCTGGGCTACGACAGGCTTTGCGACCACATTCGCACCATTGGTTTGTATCGCAGCAAGGCCAAACATTTGCTCATCACCTGTCAGCGTTTGGTGGACTTGCATGACAGTCAAGTGCCCCGCGATCGCGAGGCGCTCGAAGCCTTGCCCGGCGTGGGTCGGAAAACCGCCAATGTGGTGCTGAATGTGGCGTTTGGTGAGCCCACCCTGGCGGTGGACACGCACATTTTTCGGGTCGGCAACCGAACGGGGTTTGCCCCGGGGGCCAATCCCCTGCAGGTGGAGCAGGCCTGGCTGAAAGTGATTCCTGCCCCTTACTTGCTGGGGGCTCACCACTGGCTGATTTTGTTGGGTCGCTACGTTTGCACCGCTCGGTCCCCCCAATGCGCAGCCTGTGGGGTGAGCGAGGTGTGCGGCTACCCGCACAAGGCTTGAGTCAAGCCGGGGCGTCGGCCTTGGCCAGTTCAATGGCCTGCAACAAGACCTTCACGTCGCCCACTTGGTTGGCCAACAACAAAATGAGCTTGGCGTTGAACAACTGACTTTGTTCATCCGTCAGGCCATCGTGGGCTTTCATGAGGGCTTCGTAAAACGCATCACCGGCCGAAAACGGGCCATACAGGGGCGGCTCGTCGCTGTGGAAATTGGCTTCTCGCTTGAACGTCGACATGCGCGCCCCTTTCGGATCGTCAGAAGGACCGTGGCAGGCCCAGCAAATGCTCGGCCACGTAGGAAAAGATCAGGTTGGTGGAAATGGGCGCCACTTGGTAGAGGCGGGTTTCCCGGAACTTGCGCTCCACATCGTATTCGGCGGCGAAACCGAACCCACCGTGGGTTTGCAAACACATGTTGGCGGCTTCCCAGGAGGCCTTGGCGCACAGGTATTTGGCCATGTTGGCTTCGGCACCGCAGGGCTTTTGGGCGTCGAACAAATCGCAGGCCCGAAAGCGCATGAGGTTGGCGGCCTCGGTTTCAATGTAGGCCTCGGCCATGGGGAATTGAATGCCTTGGTTTTGGCCAATGGGCCGGTTGAACACGCGGCGATCGTTGGCGTAGTGGCGGGCCTTGTTCAAGAACCAATAGGCATCGCCAATACACTCAGCGGCGATCAAGGTGCGCTCGGCATTGAGGCCGTCGAGGATGTATTTGAAGCCTTTGCCTGCTTCACCAATGAGGTTTTCAGCTGGAATTTCCAGGTTGTCAAAAAACACCTCATTCGTCTCGTGGTTGACCATGTTGCGAATCTGGCGAACCGTCATGCCGTTGCCAATGGCTTGCTTGAGGTCGACCATGAAAATAGACAAGCCTTCGCTCTTTTTCTGAACCTGATCCAGCGGGGTTGTGCGCGCCAGCAGGATCATCCAGTCGGAGTGCTGGATGCGAGAGATCCAAACCTTTTGCCCATTCACCACGTAACGGTCACCCTTTTTGACTGCGGTGGTTTTGAGCTGGGTGGTGTCCGTGCCCGTGGTGGGCTCGGTGACCGCCATGGATTGCAGACGCCATTCGCCCGAGGCGATTTTGGGCAGGTAGAACTGCTTTTGCTGATCGGAGCCATGGCGCAACAACGTGCCCATGTTGTACATCTGGCCGTGCAAAGCGCCCGCATTGCCGCCGCAAAAGTTGATCTCTTCCATGATCACCGAGGCTTCAGCCAGGCCCAGGCCTGAGCCGCCGTATTCGGTGGGGATGAGGGCCGACATCCAGCCCGCTTGGGTGAGCTCGTTGACGAAGGCTTCGGGGTAACCACGCGCCTCATCGACGGTTTGCCAATAGGTGGAGTCGTAGCGATTGCACAAATCGCGCAAGGCGTCGCGCATGTCCTGATGCTGATCGGGGGCCGGCAGATCTACGCCCCGGCGGGCGGAAGCAGAGGTGTTCATTCGGACAGTTTAATCAAGCCCTCAGCGCCACAGACTAACCCACTGTCCACTGTGGGATTCCAGGCGAATCCGGTCATCGAACACCGCCTCCACGGCGGCGCGCGTTGCGGCGTCCTGGGGCGATCCCACCTGCACCACTTGGCCCGCTTGCATGACCACCCACTGGTCGGCTTGCATGGCCAACGGCAACTCATGCAACACCGTCACCAAGGTGTTGGCGCCTTGGCCCCAGGCCTTGGCCCAGGCCAGCCAATCGGCTTGATGCGGCGGATCCAAATTGGCCACAGGCTCGTCCATCATCAGCACCGAGGCTTGCGATGCCGTGAGCCGCGCCATGCGGGCGCGCTGACGCTGCCCTGCCGAGAGGCTGCGCAAGGGCCGGTCTCGCCAGGCCTCAAGGCCCCATTGATGCAATGCGGCCTCAACGTAGGCCTCATCGCTGGGTGACGCAAACCCCCAGCGATCGCGGTGGGCCAGTCGCCCCATGGCCACCAGATCCCGAACGGGCCAATCGCCGTCCTCTTCTTGACTTTGCCCCAACCAAGCAAGGCGCGAGGCTCGCTCGCGCGGCGACCAGGCCGACCAAGGGTGGCCTTTGAACCGGACATGGCCGGTGACGGGTTGCAAGCCCGCCAAGACCCGCAACAGGGTCGACTTGCCAGCGCCATTGGGGCCCACGATGCAGGTCCACTGGCCCGCCAACACCTGCAAGCGAATGCGATTGAGCACGAGGTGGGGCCCCACCTGAGCCGACACCTCTTGCAACTGCAACAAAGTCTCGCTCATGCCTGACCCGTCCGTTGGCCGCGCCGCATGAGGGCCAGCATCCAGCCGCCTCCCACCCAAGCGGTGATGATGCCCACCGGCCATTCTTGCGGGGCCACCACAACCCGCGCCACCAAGTCGGCCACCGCCAACACCGCCCCACCGGCCAAACCCGCACCCAGCAAGCGCCAGCGACTGGCTTGGGGCAACACCGGCCGCACCAAATGGGGCGCCACCCAGCCCACGAAGGCCACCAAGCCCACGTGCGCCACGGCAATCGCGGTGAGCGCACTCATGAGCAACACCTGATCCCGGCGCACCCGTGGGACATTCACCCCCAGGCTGTGGGCCAAATCATCCCCCAAGGACAAAGCATCCAGTTGCGGGCCCCACCACCAAGCCCAAGTCACGCCCACGGCCAGTACCAGCGCCATTTGCAGGCACGCTTGGTGGTCCAAATACACCGTCTGTCCCAACAAAAAACCTTGCAAGGCCGGCATGAGCTGGGGATGGGTGCGCAACAGCAACGACAAGGTGGCGCCCAACAACACCGAGACGATCAAACCCGCCAGAATCAGCGGCGTGCCGTGCACCTGTCCTCGGGCCAGGGTGATCACCAGAGCCAAAGCCAGCCAGGCGCCCACAAAGCCACCCAAGGCGGGACTCCAAACCAAGGTGCTGCCCCACCACAGGCTCAACCACCACATCACCCCAACCCCCAAACCCGCGCCCGTGGCGCTGCCCAGCAAATAGGGGTCGGCCAAGGGGTTGCGAAACAGCGTTTGGGCCACACACCCCGACACCCCCAGCGCGGCGCCCGCCAGCCAGGCGCCCAGGCTGCGAGGCCAACGCAAATCCCACAGCAGGGGGGCTGCAGGCGACTGCCACCAAGGCTCCCAACCCGTGGCGCCCAACATCAGGCCCAGGGCCACGGCCAATGCGCCTGCCCCAGCCCAAATGGCGAGCCACAGTGCGGGGCGATGCACCGATCGCTGGGTCACGGCCGCCCCTTTGAATGCATGCACCCCACCAGCAACTGTGCGGCTTGCGCCAAACGGGGCCCCGGCCGAACGATCACATCCAAGGCCTCGGGGGTGAATTGGCAAACCCGCCCTGCCCGCACGGCCGCCAATTGCTGCCAGCCCGGCCGCTGATCCGCAGGCCGCGACAAGGTCGACAGCAAGACCACCCAGTCGGGCTGGGCTTGCAACACCCACTCGGGGCTCATTTGGGGATAGGCCGGCTCGCGCACGTGAACCACATTGCGCAAACCCAAGGCCTGAACCAACTGTCCCAAATACGAGCCCGGGCCAGCCACATAGCCCGAGGGGTCAGCCTCCAAGTAGATGGTGGCCTGTTGCCAGGGCTGAGGCACGGCACGACGGACTTGTTGCAGGTCGTGGGACACGGCGTCCCACAGGGCTTGGCCTTGCTGAGCAGGCAAACCCAAAGCCAACGCGATTTGCACAAAGGACTCCGCCGTTTGGTCCAGCGTTTTGGGGTCCACCACCCGGTGGTTCAAGCCCAAGCGCTGCAGGCGCTGCGCCAGCATGGGGTCGTGTGGCATGAGCACCAGGTCGGGCTTGAGCCGAACCAGGGCTTCCAACGACCAAGCGCCCAACCCACCCACACGGGGCAAGGCTTGCACGGAGGCGGGGAAGTTGGAGTGGCGATCCACGCCCACCAACCGGTCGCAGGCTTGCAAGCGGCACACCACCTCGGTGCTGGAGGGGAGCAGGCTCACCACGCGTTGGGGGGCAGCCATGGCCTGAAAGGCGATGAGGCAGCCCAGCAAGGCGGTCAGCATGCCGCGGCAGCACTGAACCATCATGTGGCTTGCCCCGTGGTGGCGGCCCACTCGGCCAAGCGCGCGTGCAATTGCCGAACGCCATCGGTGAGCGCAGCCGGCCCAGGCTGCAAGATGTCGGCCGACTTGATCTCGTAGACATGCCCGTTTTGAACCGCAGGCACCGAGGCCCAGCCCGGTCGAGCCGCCACTTTTTCGGGACGGAATTTTTTGCCACACCACGACCCAAAAATCACATCGGGCTGACGGTCAATGACGGCTGCGGGGTCAGCCAATATGCGGTCTTTGCCCAGCGGTTGCACCGCCAATTCGGGGAAGACGTCGTCGCCACCCGCGACCCCCACCAGCTCCGACACCCATCGAATGCCACTGATGAGCGGATCGTCCCACTCTTCAAAAAACACGCGAGGACGCCGAGGCCAAGTCTGCGCCACCTGCCGCATCTCGTCGAACGCCTGACGCCACTGCGCAAAATGGGTTTGCGCCTGATCCCCCTCACCCACCCAAAGTGCCACTTGCTGGAGCATGGCGAAGATGTCGTCGATGCTGCGCTGGTTGAACACCGTCACCTGCACACCGGCTCGAATCAAAGCCGAGGCGATGTCGGCTTGCAAGTCGGAAAAGCCAAACACGCAGTCGGGCTCAAGGGCCAGGATCTTGTCGATCTTGGCGCTCAAAAACGCACTGATGCGGGGCTTTTCATGGCGCGCCTGAGGCGGACGAACGGTGTAACCCGAAACCCCCACGATGCGATCAGACTGCCCCAACCGATAAATCCACTCGGTGGTTTCCTCAGTCAGGCAAACGATGCGGCGCGGGAGTTGACTCATAGTCAATATTGAAGAACAAAATTCAAGAAAATCGTCCTGTTGTTGGTTTGGTATCCAGCAACTTCTTGATATGTTTTGTTAAACAAGTTATCAACCGTAACGACTGATCGCTGATGTTTGCTCCATCGACGAGTCCAGCCCAACTTAGACAAACCATAGCCACCCACTTCAGTACGGCGTCGAATGGGATCACTACTAAATTGTGAAGATCGCCCGAAAAGCACATAGTTCAACGAATCTCGATGATTCAAAACGTAGGTTGCGTTTGCTGAAAAAGTTGCTTTAGAGGTTTTTTCAATCGGTGTTGCACTGTCGTCAAGTTGTGGTTGATGGAATGTTGCTGTTGCCTGAACAGTCCACTTAGGCTTCATGCGCCTCCACGAAAATTCGATCCCCGCATCATGAGCAGACCCAACGTTCTCCCATATGAATCCAGTGCTTGCGTCTGATAACAACTTATCTCTATACATGGCCCGATAAGAAACAACTCGAACAAGGTCAGTGTTGTCTTTGAATTGAATTCCAATTTCATTGGACTTGATGGTCTCTGTCTTTAAATTTGGATTGCCGCCCCAGTCAATGTGATAAAGCTGGCCAACCGTTGGCATTTGATGAGTTTGACCAACGGTTGCAAAGATCGTCCAACTTTGCATGAGTTGATGTCCCACTCCTAGCAAATAGTCATTGAATGAGGATCCTGCATCCAGTGTTGATTTAGACACATTGCCATCAACGGTTGTAGGCCCAAACTTTTTGGTTGCCCCTATCAACCAACGACTATGACCGGCACCCTTATAAAACGGGGCGGAAGTATCGGCAACAACCCAATCTCTACTGAGGGCAAAAGTCGCAGCAAGAGTCGAATCAATCTGAAATTCGTTATTCCAACCCAGAGAAGTTCTTACGGTTCGATTCACAGAATTCACTGTTTCGTCCATGAGATCGAATTGGTCAACGTCTGATCGACTCATTTGCCATTGTGTCGACCAGTTGGATCGCAATTGGTGATCCCCTTGTATTTTTAAGAATCCAGATCGAGATCGGTTTAGGTAGCTCTGAGTAGGCTGTCCAAATCGCGCATCGTCATATGAAGCTTCTTGTCTAATCGATTTGAGCGATATACCAACTTGGTCATTGATCGAGAAGGATTTGGAAAGTGTTAGTAAGGCATGACTTCCAAGAGATGGATTCAAGCCTGGATTTGCATTCGCATAGCGTGGATAAGTAGCGTTGATCCCAGAGGAATATTGACGACCGGCCATCAAGCCAATGCTCCAATCTTCATAATTTTTCCGGTTCATAACATTCAGACCGAAGGTATTGTTTGATCCGGCTGTCATGGAG
>JAYPFZ010000039.1:0-20919 GCA_038126555.1 Betaproteobacteria bacterium | reverse complement strand
ATCTCTTGCCTCTTTTAATGTTAAATTTTCAGTATTTGAATTGTCTAATTTTTTTGTTTGTTTGCTCGATTGTTGGTTGGGGGTGGGTGTGGGGGGTTGGGTGCTCATTTTGGTGTTGTGTAAAAAAAAAAAAAACCGCCGGTGGTTCCGGCGGTTGTTTCGTGGGGTTTGTTCTGGCTGACTTCAAACCTCTCGACCGCCGTTGGAGCGTGAGAAATAAAAGAAGCCAAAAAAGAAGGTGTTCCCGTTCATGCGATTCAATGTATCACAGGTTGCTGACCTGGCTGTTACACAGGCGCCACACCGCCTCAGGCGGTGCCACCCACGGTGAGGCCATCGAGACGCAAGGTGGGCTGACCCACCCCCACTGGCACGCTTTGTCCCTCTTTGCCGCAGACCCCCACCCCACTGTCGAGCGAAGAATCATCGCCAATGAGGCTCACGCGGGTGAGGGCATCGGGCCCATTGCCAATCAGGGTGGCCCCTTTCACCGGGTATTGAATTTGGCCGTTTTCAACCCAGAACGCTTGGGAGGCCGAAAACACAAACTTGCCGCTGGTGATGTCCACTTGGCCTCCGCCAAAGTTGGTGGCGTAGAGGCCTTTTTTCAGGCTGGCGATCACCTCGGCTGCGGGGGTCTGACCCGACAACATGTAGGTGTTGGTCATGCGCGGCATGGGCACATGGGCGTAGCTTTCTCGACGGCCATTGCCGGTGGGCTTCACGCCCATGAGCCGTGCATTCATGCGGTCTTGCAAATAGCCCGTCAGAATGCCGTCTTCGATCAGCACATTGCTTTGGGTGACGTGGCCTTCATCATCCAAGTTGAGTGAACCACGGCGCTGCGACAAGGTGCCGTCGTCGAGCACGGTGACACCTTTGGCGGCCACGCGCTTGCCCAAGCGGCCTGCAAACGCACTCGAGCCCTTGCGGTTGAAATCGCCCTCCAGACCATGGCCAATGGCCTCGTGCAACAGCACGCCCGGCCAACCCGGGCCCAGCACCACCGAGAACTCACCGGCTGGCGCGGGGCGTGCATCCAAGTTGATCAGGGCCGATTGCACGGCCTCTTGCACGTAGGTATTCAGTCGCGCTTCATCGAATTGGGACAAGTCAAAGCGGCCCCCGCCACCCGAAGAGCCCACCTCGCGCCGCCCGCCTTGCTCTGCAATCACGGTCAGGCTCAAACGAACGAGCGGGCGCACGTCGGCGGCCAATGAGCCATCGGCACGCACGATCAACACCACATCGTGCTCACTGGCCAAGCCCGCCATCACTTGGACCACCCGAGGGTCTTGCGCGCGGGCCATGCGCTCAACGCGCTCCAACAAGGCCACTTTGGTCGCACTGTCCAAAGAGGCAATGGGGTCATCGAGCCCATACAAATCAAGGCCTGTCACCGTCCGGGATGCGGGCTGCTTCACCCGCTGGTGTTTGCCCGCTTGGGCAATGGTGCGAACGGTTTGCGCTGCATCGAGCAAGCTGCGTTCGGAGATCACATCGGAATAAGCAAAGGCCGTTTTTTCGCCACAGACGGCGCGCACCCCCACCCCTTGATCGATGCTGAAAGAGCCACTTTTGACAATGCCCTCTTCCAAGCTCCAGCCCTCGCTGCGGGTGTATTGGAAATACAAATCGGCGTCGTCGACCCGGTGCGCCCGAATCGTGGCCAAGGCCGCGTGCAAATGGGAGAGGGTCAGCCCAAACGGCTCCAACAAGCGCGATTGGGCAATGGACAAGCGAGAAATGGCGTGGTCTGCGTTCATGGGTGCATTCTATGAAGGGGGCAATTCCCCTCGCAAATGCGCCAGCATCGCGGCGTCATCGAAACCCGCCCAGCCCGCCGCACTGGCTTGGGCGAAGGCTTGCTTGGCCAGCGCCCCCAGAGGGGTGGACTGATCCAAAGTTTGGGCCATCTCGACAGCCAAGCGCGAGTCCTTGGTGAGCAGACTCAGGTGGGCCCGCGGCGCCCAGTCGGCCTGCAAGGCCCTGGGCATGCGGTCACTGCCAATCCAGCTTTGCCCGCTGGACGATGCAATCACTTGCAAGGTGGTTTGGGGGTTCAGGCCCGCACGCAGGGCCAGGTTCATCACCTCGCTGGCGCCCACCCAGTTGATGGCGGCCAACAAATTGTTCACCAGCTTGGTGCGAGCGCCATCGCCCACGCGCTCGCTGACGTGAAACACGGGGTTGGCCAAGGTGTTCAGCAAGGCCTCGTGCTGCGCCAAGCAGGCGTTCGGGCAGGCCACCATCAGGCTCATTTGCCCTTGCGCGGCGCGCGTCGGCCCGCCCGACATGGGGGCGTCGATCAATTGAGCCCCGGTGGCGTGAATGCGCGCGGCCGTGCGTTCCACGTCCTCGGGTGAGAGGGTCGGACACAGCAACACCGTGTGGTCAGGCGTGAGGGCACCCAACAGGCCTTGCTCGCCATCGAGCACCGCATCCACCTGCGCTTGATCCACCACCACAATGGCCAAGACCTGGCAGGCTTGGGCCACGTCGCGGGCACTGGGGTGGGACTGCGCACCCAGGGCCACCAAGGGGGCAACAACCGCAGCGTCGATGTCATTGAGGTGCACCGCCCAGCCTTGGTCGCACAGGCGCCGGACCATCCCGCCCCCCATGTTGCCTGCACCCACCACACCGAATGACTTCATGTTCGACCTCACGACTGAACCAATTGCTTGGAACGGGCCACGGCCATGAGAATGCCCAGACCCAAGCCCATGGACACCATGGCGGTGCCGCCATAACTGATGAAGGGCAAGGGCACACCCACCACCGGCAAGATGCCACTGACCATGCCCATGTTCACAAAGGCATAGGTGAATTGGGTCATCACAATGCTGCCGGCCAACAAGCGGCTGAACAAGGTGGGACCTTCCATGGCAATGTGCAAGCCCCGAATGATCAGAAAGAAAAAGGCCCCCAGCAAAGCCATGCCGCCCAACATGCCGAACTCTTCCAAATAAGCGGCAAACACAAAGTCGGTGGTGCGCTCCGGAATGAAGTCCAGGTGGGTTTGTGTGCCTTGCATGTAGCCCTTGCCCAAGACCCCCCCCGAGCCAATGGCAATCATGCCCTGAATGATGTGAAATCCTTTGCCCAGCGGATCGCGTCCGGGATCCATCAAGGTGCACACCCGCTGTTGCTGGTAATCGTGCAACAAGGGCCAGTCGACGCCCGGGGCACACAAAGGCTCGGCAAACGCAATCAACAAGCCCATGCCCAGCAAGCCCAGCACCAAGGGGGGAATCATCAGCCACCAATTGAGCCCGGCGAAAAAAATCACATAAAAACCTGCCGAGAACACCAAGATGGCAGTGCCCAAATCGGGCTGTCGGGCAATCAAAAACAGCGGCACCCCCAGCAACACGGCAGCGACCAAAAAGTCCAAGGGCCGCAATTGCCCTTCCCGCTTTTGGAACCACCACGCCAACATCAAGGGCATGGCAATTTTCATGATCTCGCTGGGTTGAATCACCATCCCCAGGTTGATCCATCGGCGTGCGCCTTTTTTGGTCAAGCCAAACAGCGCCACCGCGATCAACAAGGCCACACCCAGGGTATACAAAGGCACGGCCAACACCATGAGCCGCTGGGGCGGGATTTGGGCCATGACGAACATCACCATCCCGGCCAAAAACAGGTTGCGGGCATGGTCATAAAAACGCATGCCGTTGGCAAAACCCGAGGAATACATGTTGAGCAAGCCAATGGCCGCCAAAATGAAAATCGCAAAGGCCAAGGGCCCATCGAACCCCTTGATCAAAGGGGCGAGTCGATGCAGCATTCGGGGCCGTTCGATGACGATGGGCATGGGGGGCGATGATACGTCCCCAACCACCCCCAATGGCCTTCAGGCATGATGCTGCGCATGACCCTGACCCATTTGCTTTACCTGCACGGCTTTCGCTCCTCCCCACGCTCGGCCAAGGCCCAACGGATGGCCCAATGGGCACAACACCAAGCCCAGCCCCTCACTTGGCTTTGCCCCCAATTGCCGCCCTCGCCCGCCGAGGCGCTGGCTTTGGTCCAAGGCTTGATCCAGGACTGGCCGTCCAGCATGGCCGTGGTGGGGTCCTCGCTCGGCGGCTACTACGCGGCCCACGTGGGCGCCATTCGCCAATGCCCCACCGTCTTGCTCAATCCAGCCGCTTGGCCGGCCCGCGACCTGCAACACCATTTGGGGGAACAAACCAGTTGGCACGACCCAGCCCTGCGGTTTGAGTTCACCGCAGCCCATGTGGAGGAGCTCAAAGCCTGGCAGGTGGGGCCTGGCACCCCTTACCCAGATGCCCGAGAAACTCTGGCCGTGATTGCCACTGGCGACGAAGTGTTGGACTGGCAAGAAATGGTTGGTCGTTACGGCCACGGCCGCGTGCACCTGATTCAAGGCTCCGATCACGGCCTGACCGACTTCGAGCAGCACTTGCCTGTGATCGAGGCGTTTTTACTGGGCCCCCAGGCGGCCTGAGCCCAGCGCTTGCGCATCCCGCTCATGGGAGAATGCCCGCATGCATTTGATCTTTGAAGACGCTGGCAAGTTGCACATCGGCAAGGTGTTGTCCGAAGCGGAGGCTTCGGCTCAGGTGGAGTTGCCCACAGGCAAGCGCCTCAAGGTGAAAGCCACCCACCAGTTGTTGCGCGTGGCGCCAGCGCAAGCCGATGCGGTCTGGCAAAACGCCCAAACCCTGGCTGGCGACATCGACCTCGACCTGGCCTGGGAGTTCGCCCCCGAAGACGAATTTGGCTTCCAGGATGTGGCCCGCGACTACTTCCAAGATCCACCCACCCCCGAACAACAGGCTGCGGCCCTGTTGGGTTTGCATCAGGCCCCGCATTACTTTCGTCGCTTGGGCAAAGGACGTTTCAAAAAGGCCTCGGCCGAAGTCGTGCAACAAGCCCTGCAAGCCATTGCCCGCAAAAAAGAACAACAAGCCCAAGTGCAGGCCTGGGCCGATGAATTGGTTCAGGGGCAGTGTCCGCAAGCGATTCGAAACGAGCTGTTTCGCATCCTCTTCAAGCCCGACAAAAACGCCTTGGTCTATCAAGCCGTGGCCTTGGCCACCCAGCGCCAGCAACTGCCCGTCTTGGAAGTGCTCAAGCAAGCGGGGGCCATCGATTCGGCCTATGCCTTTCACTGGCAACGCTTCTTGTTCGAGCACTTTCCCAAGGGCACCCGATTCCCTCAGCTGGACCTCCCGGCTGCGCCCCAGGATTTGCCCTTGGCCGATACCGTGGCCTATTCCATCGATGACTCGCACACCACCGAAATCGATGACGCCTTGTCGGTTCAGGGCTTAGACCAACCGATCTGGACCGTGGGCATCCACATCGCCGCCCCCGGCAGCGCCATCAGCCCCAACAGCGCTTGGGATGAACTGGCTCGCTCGCGCTTGTCCACGGTCTACATGCCCGGTCACAAGGTGACCATGTTCCCCGACACGTTGGTGCAGCAATTCAGCCTGGATGCTGGCACACCCGTTCCCGCGCTCTCCTTGTATGTGCAAGTGGACGCGCAAACCTTGGACATCTTGGGCAGCGAAACCCGTTTGGAGCGCATCACCATTGGCGCCAATTTGCGCCACGACCAACTCGATGACCAAGTCACCGAAAGCTGGCTCCAGAACGCTGCGCCCGCCGACACCCATGGCCTGCCCCATGCCGAGCTGAGGGCCTTGCACCAATTGGCCCAAAAGCTCAAAAAAGACCGCGAGCTGGTGCGTGGCAAGCCCGAAAACTTCAACCGGCCTGACCCTGTCTTTCGCTTGGACAACGTGCCCCCCGAAGGCCCCACCGGCCAAGAGACCGTCACCATTGGTGAGCGCCGCCGTGGCGCGCCCCTCGACCTGATCGTGGCCGAAGCCATGATCCTGGCCAACCGCACCTGGGGCCAGTGGATGGCCGATCTCGGCGTGCCCGCCATTTACCGCTCACAAGCCAGCCTGGCGCCCGGCATCAAGGTGCGCATGGGCACCAAGGCCTTGCCGCATGCGGGCATGGGGGTGTCGTGCTACGCCTGGAGCACCTCGCCGCTGCGCCGCTACACCGACTTGGTCAACCAGTGGCAAATCCTGGCGTGCTTGAAGCATGGCAACACCGCCGCCCTGGCCGCCCCGTTTCAGCCCAAAGACACGGCCTTGCTGGCCATCATTTCCGCCTTCGATGCGGCGTATTCGGCTTACAACGCCCATCAATCGCTGATGGAGCGTTACTGGTCGCTGACCTATTTGCGTCAATCGGGGATCACCGAGCTCGAAGCGCAAGTCATCAAGGACTTGCCGGGCACCCCACCCGTGGTGCGCGTGGTGGGTTTGCCCTTGGTCTTTCCGCTGCTCGGGGCGCCCGCCCTGCAACGCGGCCAACGCGTGAGCTTGCGCATCACCCATTGCGACGACCTCAGCTTGGAGGTCACGGCCGAGTTCCTGGCCATGGCCCGTGAAACCCCCGGCCCTGAAGCCGACGCCGAGGTCGACGCCGATGCCGATTCGGAAGACGACAACCTGCCCGCCGCCGGCCTGGGTTTGGCGCTGGACTTGCAAGAAGACACCCCACCTGCCGCATGAAGCTCAGCGCCCTACTCGACCGTTGGTTCCCCCGACCCACCCGCGTGCTGGAGATCAGCTTGCTGTTGTCGGTGCTGGTGCATGCGGTGTTGTTGGCCGTTCGACTGGTGCCCGAGCAGCGGCTGGACCGCCTCTTCCAGATTGACCAGTTGGAAATCATTCTGGTCAATGCCTTGAGCAATGCCAAGGCGCCCGACCAAGCGCAGGCCTTGGCTCAGACCCATTTGCAAGGCGGCGGCGAGGCCGAGGAAGGCCGCTCCAAGTCACCGCTCGCGCGTTCAGCGCGCACCCAAACCGGCAAAGAAGACCAAGGCCAGTCCGAGCAAAAGCTGCAGCAGCTGCGTGCCCAACAGCAACAGTTCATTGCCCAAATCCGCAACGAACTCGACCGGATGCCGGTCCCCCTGCCGGGGCAAGCCGCCACCCCAGCCGATCGCCAACGCCAGCTCATGCTCAAGCAATTGGCTGAACTGGAAAAACGCATTGAAATCGAAAACGCCAAACCCCGAACGCGTTTTGTCGGACCCTCCACCCGCGAAGTGGCCTACGCCCAGTATTACGATGCGGTGCGCAACCGCATCGAAGCCCATGGCACCCGAAACTTCCCCACGGTCAATGGTCGCAAGCTCTACGGCGCGCTCACCATGATCATCACCATCGACGCGCGGGGGCGCATTTTGCGCATTGAAGTGGCGCAAAGCTCGGGCCAACCCGCGCTTGACCGGCTGGCCATGGCCATCGTTCAACACAGCGGCCCCTTTGCCCCCTTTGATGCGCGACTCAAGCGCCATGCCGACCAGCTGGCTTTGGTGTCTCGCTTCAATTTCACGCGGGAGGGGCAGCTCAACACCCAGGTGGCCAAGCCATGAGTCGCCTGCAACGCTGGCGTCAAGGGCTGGGACGTTGGCTGGTGTTGATCGCTGTCGCTGGGCTGCTGTTTGAAATCTTGGTGGTGGCCCGTGTGGCCCTCACCCGCTGGATCGACCCGCAATCCACCACCTACCAGCGCAGCCAAATGTGGCAGCTGGCCCTGGCCAAGCCCCCGTTTGAGTGGCATCACCAATGGGTGCCTTTGTCGCGCATTCACCCGCACTTGCAGCGGGCCGTGATCGCCTCGGAGGACGACGCCTTCATCGATCACAGTGGCGTGCGCTGGGACAGCATCGAGCAAGCCTGGCGCAAAAATGAACGGGCCCAAGCCCGCGCCAGCGACCCCCTCAAAGCCAAGCTCGTCGGCGGCTCCACCCTCACCCAGCAATTGGCCAAAAACCTGTGGCTCAGCGGCGAGCGCCATTTGGCACGCAAAGCCCAAGAACTGGTCATTGCCTACGCCCTCGAAACCTTCGTCAGCAAGCCCCGCATCCTCGAGCTCTACCTCAACTCGGTGGAATGGGGACGCGGCACCTTTGGTGCGGAATCCGCCGCCTTGCGTCACTTTGGCGTGTCAGCCCAGCACCTCGACCGCGTTCAGGCCGCCCGCTTAGCGGTGTTGCTGCCCCGTCCTCGGGTTTATGAAAAAAACCTGGAAAGCAGCTACCTGAACGACCGCGCCTTCACCATCCTCTCGCGCATGTCCCAAGCGCGTTTGCCCAAGCCCTGAGCCATGGCCACGATTTTGGGCATTGACCCGGGTTTGCAGTGCACCGGCTTTGGCGTCATCCGAGCCGATGGTCCCCGGCTGAGCTACGTCGCCAGCGGCACCATTCGCACCCAACACCTCGACACCCAAGACTTGCCCGCACGGCTGGGCGTGCTGTTCGACGGCATTCGCGAAGTGGTCGACCGCTACCAGCCCGAAGTCGCCGCCGTTGAGATCGTGTTCGTGAACATGAACCCCAAGTCGTCGCTGTTGCTGGGTCAAGCCCGCGGGGCCTGCATCACCGCCTTGGTGGCCAGCCAATTGCCAGTCCACGAATACACAGCCTTGCAGCTCAAAAAAGCCGTGGCCGGACATGGTCGGGCCCAAAAGGCGCAAGTGCAGGAAATGGTCAAGCGCTTGTTGAAGTTGCCCGCTGCGCCGGGGCCAGATGCGGCCGATGCCTTGGGTCTGGCCATCACCCATGCGCAATTGGCCACGGTGTTGTCGGCCTTGGGGCCAGCTGCTGGCGCTTATCGCCAAGCGCGCTTGCACCGCACCCGCTGAGCGCGAGCGCTCACCAGGCGGGCAACAGCTGCGACAAGCCTTTGGGCAAGGCGTTGGCGTCTTCGAAGGTCACCACCTCGTAGGCATCGGGCTGATCCAGCAAGGCCCTGAGCAAGCGGTTGTTTAAGTCGTGTCCTGAACGGAAGGCTTCATAGCTGGCCAACAGCGGCTTGCCCAGCACATACAAGTCGCCCATGGCGTCGAGGATTTTGTGCTTCACGAACTCGTCGTCGTAGCGCAGGCCTTCGGCATTCAAGACCTTGTAGTCGTCCATGACGATGGCGTTGTCCAAGCCCCCGCCCAGGGCCAGGCCGCTGGAGCGCAAGGCCTCCACATCGCGCGTGAAACCGAAGGTGCGGGCCCGCGCAATTTGCCGAGCGTAATTGTCTTGACCCATGTCGAAGACCACCACTTGGCCCGTGGCGTCGACCGCCGGGTGTGCAAAGTCAATCTGAAAGCTCAGGCGAAAGCCATGGTAGGGCTTGAGCACCGCCCATTTGCGTTGCGCGCCTTCGCCCAATTCCACCCGCACCTCTTTGAGCACCCGCACAAATCGCTTGGGTGCGTTTTGCAAGGCAATGCCCGCGCTTTGGAGCAGGAACACAAACGAGGCCGACGAGCCGTCGAGGATGGGCACCTCTTCGGCGGTGATGTCGATGTAGAGGTTATCGAGGCCCAGACCACAGCAGGCCGACATCAGGTGTTCGACGGTGATCACCCGTGCCCCTTGGGCACTCAAGGTGGACGCCATGCGGGTGTCGGTCACCGAGAGGGCGTTGACGGGAATGTCAACGGGAACCGGCAAATCCACCCGACGAAAGACGATGCCGGTGTCGGCCGGCGCAGGGCGCAGCGTGAGTTCCACGCGGCGGCCACTGTGCAAGCCCACACCAACGGCTTTGGTCAGGGTGGAGAGGGTTCGTTGTTGCAGCACAGGCAGATTTTAATCGGCTTGTTTGCGCAAGAACGCCGGGATCTCGTAGTCGTCCATGCCGCTGGAGGCCATGGCATCCACCTTGGCGGTGGCGTTCACGCGGTTGGTGCGCCACACGCTGGGAATGCTGGAGGCCTCGTAGCTGCGCGGGGCAAAACCCGAGACGGTGCCACTGGGGGTGCTGGCCTGCACATCGGCGGGCTGGGCCGCAATGGGCTGGTTGTCCGTGCCGGTGCGCAACACCGTCAGGCTGGGCTGCTGGCGTCGGCCTTGCTCGGACAAGCCCGTGGCCACCACGGTCACGCGAATCTGGTCACCCAGGCTGTCGTCGTAGGCCGTGCCGTAAATGACGTGCGCATCGGGCGACGCGAACGCACGGATGGTGTTCATGGCTTCGCGCGACTCCGACAACTTCAGGCCACCCTTGGCTGCGGTGATCAGCACCAGCACGCCCTTGGCGCCATTCATGTCCACACCTTCCAACAGCGGGCAAGCCACGGCTTGCTCGGCAGCGATGCGAGCGCGGTCGGGGCCACTGGCGCTGGCCGTTCCCATCATGGCCTTGCCTTGTTCGCTCATCACGGTGCGCACGTCTTCAAAGTCGACGTTCACCAAGGCTTCCACGTTGATGATTTCGGCAATGCCGCCCACCGAGTTGCGCAACACGTCGTTGGCAAACGAGAAGGCCTCGTCTTGGCTGACATCGTCACCCAGCACTTCCAGCAGTTTTTCGTTGAGCACCACGATCAAAGAGTCGACGTTTTCTTCGAGCTCTTTCAAACCGCCTTCGGCATTGGTCATGCGGCGACCGCCTTCCCATTCGAAGGGCTTGGTCACCACGCCCACGGTCAGAATGCCCATGTCGCGAGCCACGCGGGCCACCACCGGTGCAGCCCCCGTGCCCGTGCCACCGCCCATGCCGGCCGTGATGAACACCATGTTGGCGCCTTCGAGCATGGCGCGAATCGAGGCTTCGGCTTGTTCGGCGGCCATGAGACCACGCTCGGGCTTGCTGCCGGCACCCAATCCGCTCTCACCCAATTGCAAGGTGCGGTGGGCGCTGCTTTGACGCAAGGCCTGGGCATCGGTGTTGGCGCAGATGAACTCCACACCCCGCACACCACTGCGAATCATGTGCTCGACGGCGTTTCCGCCGCCACCGCCCACGCCAATCACCTTGATTTGGGTGTCGGGATTGAAATCGTGTTCTTCAACCATTTCGATGTTCATGTGTGCTCTCCTGAAGTGTTGCAGTTGCCAGTTTTTTAAAAATTGAGATGGAATGTCTTGAAAGGTTCAGGCTGGGGCCTGGATCGTGTGTGCGCCATCGTCGGCGCCACGGTCGAGGTGGCCCTTGGGGACAAATGCTCAAGGTGTGTCGTGTTCGCATGGTCAAAAGTTCCCCACAAACCAATCCTTGACTTGGCCCCAAGCGGTTTTCACCGTGCCGTGCTTTTGCGCCACCTTGTGACCGCGCACGCGGGCCAATCGCGCTTCTTCGAGCAAGCCCATGACCACCGCAGCGCGGGGCTGCGACACCAAATCGGACAAGGCGTTGGCGTGCTGGGGCATGCCCCGGCGCACGGGCTTGAGGAAGATGTCCTCACCCAACTCGACCATGCCCGGCATGACGGAGCTGCCTCCCGTGAGCACAATGCCCGACGACAAAATTTCTTCGCAACCCGATTCCCGAATGGCTTGATGCACCAAGGTGAAAATTTCTTCCACCCGGGGCTCAATCACGCCAGCCAAGGCTTGTCGACTCAACATGCGGGGGCCGCGGTCGCCCAAGCCAGGCACTTCCACTTGCACATCGGGGTCGGCCAGCAATTGCTTGGCACAGCCCGACTCCACCTTGATGTCTTCGGCGTCTTTGGTGGGCGTGCGCAAGGCCATGGCGATGTCGCTGGTGATCAAGTCACCCGCAATGGGAATGACGGCGGTGTGACGAATCGCGCCGCCCGTGAATACGGCCACATCGGTGGTGCCGGCCCCAATGTCCACCAACGCCACGCCCAGCTCTTTTTCATCAGGAGTCAGCACCGAGAGGCTGGAGGCCAAGGGGTTGAGCAACAACTGCTCCACTTCCAACCCACAGCGCCGCACGCACTTGATGATGTTCTCGGCGGCAGTTTGTGCACCGGTGACGATGTGCACCTTGGCTTCCAAACGGATGCCGCTCATGCCAATGGGCTCTTTCACGTCCTGGCCATCGATCACGAATTCCTGGGGCTCCACCAGCAGCAATCGCTGGTCGTTGGAGATGGTGATGGCACGGGCGGTTTCCACCACGCGGGCCACATCGGCAGCGGTCACTTCACGGTCTTTCACCGCCACCATGCCGTGCGAATTCATGCCGCGAATGTGGCTGCCGGTGATTCCGGTGTAGACCCGGCCAATCTTGCAATCGGCCATGAACTCCGCCTCTTTCAGCGCCGCCTGAATGCTTTGCACCGTGGCGTCGATGTTGACCACCACCCCCCGTTTGAGGCCATGGCTGGGCGCAATGCCCAAACCCGCTAGCTTCAAACCGCCGCCAGCTTGGATTTCGGCCACCACTGCCATCACCTTGTGGGTGCCAATGTCCAAACCCACCACCAGATCTTTGTATTCTTTAGCCATCGATCACCTCATCAAAGACGTTTGCTTGGCCGCGAGTGGCGGCTTGACCGTGATGCCCTTGAGCTTGAGCGCATACCCATGCGCATGCCGCAAGTCCACCGACTCCAGGTCATCCCATGTTTTGTTCAACCGACGCGTGACCAGCGGCAAGCTGGCCATCACCTCGTTGACCTTGCGAATGAGCGCATCCCGCTCGTCGCGTCCCAGCTCCCAGCGCACGCGGTTGGCGAACACCACCGACCAGCTGCCATTGGGACTCAGGGTCAGCTCCTTCATGGGTTGCCCCAGGGGCGCAAACGCCTGTTCCAGCAATTGATACATCTGCCACACGTTGCCCGATTCGTCGTCGGGGCCGCTCAGGTGGGGCAAATTGGTTTCATCGACCTCATCGAGGTTGACCACAAACACTTCCCCTTGCCGGTTGAGCATCTTGGAGTTTTGTTCGGCCCCCCAATGCGCCACCGGCTGGTGCTCTTCCAGGGTCACGTGGAGTCGACCCGGGAATTCACGCGACAAAGTGGCATGACGCACCCAGGGCACCGACTCGAACACCTCCCGGGCTTGATTCAAGTCCATGGTGAAAAAGTTGCCTTGCAAGCGCGGCACCACATTGGCTTTCAAGGTCAGTTCGTTGAGGTGACGAATGTCGCCAGAAACCGCTATGGCTTGGACGCTGAAACTCGGGTTGCGAATGCCCCACCACACGGCACCCACCACAGCCAACAGCACCAAGCACGCCTGAGCGAGCGAGGCGGTGAAATTCATCATCCGAATGTCCACCGGTAAACCGGTGCGGACTTGACGCGCCATGGCCATGCTCATGCGGCACCTCCATTGGCGGGGCGATCCAAGCGAGCCATGCTCAGCACGTGCAAGCACAAGTCTTCATAGGCCAGTCCGGCCACCCGGGCCGCCATGGGCACCAAGGAATGCGAGGTCATGCCGGGCGAGGTGTTCATTTCCAGCAGGTGCGGCACGCCCTGGGCCGTGAGCATCACATCGGCCCGCCCCCAACCCCGGCAACCCAGGGTCTGAAAGGCCGCCACGGCCATGCGCTGAACGTCTTGCTCCAGCGCTTCGGGCAAGCCGCTGGGGCAGTGGTAACGGACGTCGTCGGTGAAGTATTTGTTCTGGTAGTCGTAGCCCGCCTCGGGGGCCTCAATCCGAACCACGGGCAAGGCCTGAATGCCCGTTGCCGTTTCCAGCACGGCACAGGTCAGCTCGGGCCCATCGATGAAGGACTCACACAAGGCGTTGGGTTCCAGTTCAAAGGCCGTAGCCAAGGCGGCAGGCAAGTCCTCTCGACGGCTCACCTTGGTCACCCCGATGGAAGAACCTTCATGCGGGGGTTTGACCACCAGGGGCAAGCCCAGGTCGGCGCACAAAGCGTCCAGACCTGCCGCATCGATCTCGCCGGTGACCACTTGGCTGCGCGCATTGCGCAACCCGTGGCTGGTCCACACGCGCTTGGTCATGGCCTTGTCCATCGCCAAAGCCGAAGCCATGACGCCCGAACCGGTGTAGGGAATGCCCAGCCATTCCAGTGCCCCTTGCACCGTGCCATCTTCACCGCCCCGACCGTGCAGGGCGATGAACACCCGCTGGACCCCCAAAGCTTGCAGCTCGTGCAAGGGGTGTTCAGCCGGATCAAATGCCATGGCATTCACACCACGGGCTTGCAAGGCCGTCAACACGCCTTGACCCGACATGAGCGACACCGCGCGCTCGCTGGACTGTCCGCCCATGAGCACAGCCACGCGCTCTTGTCGGTTGAAGGGCTGAGGGGTGATGACACTCATGAACGCACCTCCTCGTTGGGCAGCCGTTGGGCCAGTCGCTGGGGCAATTGGCCAATCGAGCCCGCCCCCATGCACAAGAGCACATCGCCATCCCGGCTGGCTTGGCAAGCCAAGTCGGCCAATTCATCCAGGGTGGGCGCAAACACCAAGTCGTCTTGACCCACCACCCGCAGGGCATGCGCCAGGGCGCGGCCATCGGCGGCTGCAATCGGCGCTTCACCTGCGGCATACACCTCGGTGAGCCAGACCACATCGGCTTGGCGCAACACCTGCACGAAGTCCTCGAAGCAGTCGCGGGTGCGCGTGTATCGGTGGGGCTGGAAAGCCAGCACCAAACGCCGACCGGGGAAGGCCCCACGCGCCGCCGCCAAGGTGGCTTTGAGTTCCACCGGATGGTGACCATAGTCTTCAATCACCAGCATGCGGCCGCCGTCGCTGGTGGGCCATTCGCCATGCGACTGGAAGCGCCGCCCCACCCCTTTGAACTGGGCCAAGGCTTGCACCACCGCTTCATCGGGCACGCCCAGTTCCACCGCCACCGCCACCGCAGCCAGGGCATTGAGCACGTTGTGCTCGCCGGGCAGATTCAGGGTGATGGCCAGCTTGGGCAAGGTGATGCCGTTGCTGCGTGTCACTTCGAAGTGCATGCGCCCCGCATCGGCGCGCACTTGGGTCGCCCGGATTTGTGCCGCTTCGCTCAGGCCATAGCTCGTGATGGGTCGCGACACCTGCGGCAAGATGGCGCGCACTGCGGGGTCATCCACACACAAAATGGCCGCGCCATAAAACGGCATGCGGTGCAAGAAGTCGACAAAGGCCTGCTGCAAGCGGCCAAAGTCGTGGCCGTAGGTGTCCATGTGATCGGCATCAATGTTGGTCACCACCGACATCACCGGATTCAGGTTCAGGAAAGAGGCATCGCTTTCATCGGCCTCCACCACAATGTGCTCGCCCTGACCCAGCTTGGCATTGGCGCCTGCACTGTTCAGGCGCCCGCCAATCACAAAGGTGGGGTCGAGGTTGGCGGCCGCCAAGACGCTGGCCACCAAACTGGTGGTGGTCGTTTTGCCATGGGTGCCAGCAATCGCAATGCCCTGCTTGAGTCGCATCAGTTCGGCCAACATCACCGCGCGTGGCACCACGGGGATCAGCCGCGCGTGTGCAGCCACCACCTCGGGGTTGTCGGCTTGAACCGCCGTGGAGGTCACCACCGCATCTGCGCCCACTTGATGGGTTGCACTGTGGCCCACATGGGTGTGAATGCCCATGGCCCGCAAACGCGCCAACGCCGGGCCGTCGCTCAAATCGGAACCCGAAACGGTGTAGCCCAGGTTGTGCAGGATTTCGGCAATGCCACTCATGCCCACACCGCCAATGCCCACGAAGTGAATGTGTCGGATGGCGTGCTTCATGCCAGCACCTCCTCACAGGCTTGGACCAGCTGCTCCGTGGCCTCGCGTTGCCCCAAGGCCCGGGCGCGCTGGGCGCGATCCAAGAGGTCTTCGCGGGTGTGTTGGGTCAGCAACTCGGCCAGCCCTTGCGGGCTGAGGCTGTGCTGGGGCAGCAACAGCGCCGCCCCTGCATCCGACAAGAACCGCGCATTGGCGGTCTGGTGGTCATCGATGGCATGGGGGAACGGCACAAAGGCTGCCGCCACGCCCACGGCGGCCACTTCGGTCACCGTGCTCGCTCCCGAGCGGGCGATGACCAAGTCGGCCTGCGCCAACTCGGTGGCCATGTCGGGGATGTAGGCGCGCAAATCGACCGCGACGCCGGCTTGTTGGTAGTTCGCTTGCGCTTGTTCCCAATGCTTGTCACCGGTTTGGTGAATCACGTGGGGCCGCTGGTCTGCGGGCATCAGGGCCAACGCTTGGGGCACCAAGGCATTCAGGGCTTGCGCCCCCAGGCTACCGCCCACCACCAACACACGCAGTGGGCCCTGGCGTTGCCCATAGCGCTGCGCGGGTTCGGGCACGGCCAACAAGGCGGTGCGCAAGGGGTTGCCAATCCATTCGCCCTTGGTCAACACCTTCGGGAAGGCGGTGAAGCACCGACGCGCCAACGGGGCGAGCCAACGGTTGGCGGTTCCTGCAATGGCGTTTTGTTCGTGCAAGAACAGGGGGCGACCGGTGAGCGCGGCCAAGGCGCCAGTGGCAAAGGTGATGTAGCCCCCAAAGCCCACCAACAAAGCGGGTCGATGCCGACGCAAGAGGCTCAGGCTTTGCCAAAGGGCACGCATCAAATTCAGGGGCAAGCGCAACCAAGTGCCCAGGCCCTTGCCGCGCACGCCGCCCATGGACAAGGTGAGCATTTCAAACCCCGCTTCGGGCACGAGTCGGCTCTCCATGCTGGGTGCGGGCCCACCCAGCCACTGCACGCGCCAGCCGCGTTCGCGCAAGGCTTGCGCCAAGGCCATGGCGGGGTAAATGTGCCCACCGGTGCCGCCAGCCATGATCCAGACCGATGCACTCATTTGCGACCCCCGTGCATCAGCACCCGGTTTTCGTGGTCCACACGCAGCACGATGGCCACGGCAATGAGGTTGAACAGCATGGCCGATCCGCCGTAGCTCATGAAGGGCAGGGTCAGGCCCTTGGTGGGCAAGGCCCCCAGATTCACCCCAATGTTGATGATGGATTGGAAGCCAATCCAAATGCCAATGCCCTGGGTCACCAAGCCCGAAAAGAGTTGATCCATGGCCATGGCTTGCCGACCGATGTACATGATGCGGCGGGTGAGCCACATGAACGCCACGATCACCAGCGTCACCCCCACAAAGCCCAGTTCCTCGCCCACCACCGCGAGCAAAAAGTCGGTGTGGGCCTCGGGCAGCCAATGCAGCTTCTCGATGCTGCCACCCAGGCCCACGCCGAACCACTCGCCGCGGCCAAAAGCAATCAGCGCGTGCGAGAGCTGATAGCCCTTGCCCATGGCGTGCTCGGCACTCCAGGGATCGAGGTAAGCAAAGATGCGCTCACGCCGCCAGGGCGAGGTGGCAATCATGATCACAAAGGCCACCACCAACAAGATCGCATTCAGGAAGAACATCGGGGCATTCACACCCCCCAGGAACAAGATGCCCATGGCGATCACCGCAATCACCATGAACGCCCCCATGTCGGGCTCGGCCAGCAGCAAAAAGCCCACCACACCGATCGCCGCCGCAATGGGCAACACCGCACGGAAAAAGCGCTCTTTCACGTCGAGCTTGCGCACCATGTAATTGGCCACATAGAGCAACACGCCCAATTTCGCAAACTCCGAGGGCTGAAAATTCATGAGCCCCAGCGGCAACCAACGCCGCGCACCATTGGCCCCTTTGCCAATGAAGGGGATGAGCACCACGATGAGCAACACCAGCGACGCGATGAACACCCACGGTGCCCAGCGCTCCCAAACGCTCATGGGAATTTGGAACACCAACACCGCCGCCATGAAGGCCAACAACAGCGACAAGGTGTGACGAATCAGGAAATAAGTGGGGGTGTAACGCCCGCCAAAACGCGGGTTGTCGGCCATGGCAATCGAAGCCGAATAAACCATCACCAACCCCAAGGACAGCAAGGCCAACACGGTGAGCAACAAGACGGGGTCAAAGCCACGGTAGCTCACGGGCGCAGCCTTGGTGCGCGCAAACTCCTGCCCATGCAGGCGCACCGGCAACTCGTCGACGCTTTGGTCGTCGGCCTTGCTGGGCCACCATTGGCGAAGGCGTTGGGTCAAAGTGCTCATGGCGTGCCCAACTCCAGGCTCAATTCCTGCACCGCTTGCACAAAGGCTTGCGCCCGATGGCCGTAGTTGCGATACATGTCCAGGCTGGCGCATGCGGGCGAGAGCAACACGGCGTCACCCGCCACTGCACAGCGAGCGGCGCGGCGCACCGCTTGGGCCATGTCGTCCGCAGGGTGCAGGTCCACACCGGCGCCGGCCAACGCTTGCTCGATCAGTGCGGCATCCCGCCCGATGAGAATCACCGCACGCGCATAGCGACTCACCGGGTCGAGCAAGGGTGAAAAGTCTTGTCCTTTGCCATCGCCACCCAAGATCACCACCAGGCGTTGCTGGGGGCCCAAGCCTTCGAGTGCCGCCACCGTGGCGCCCACATTCGTGCCTTTGGAGTCATCGATGTAATTCACATCGCCCACGATGGCCACGCTTTGCACCCGATGCGGCTCGCCTGCGTATTCACGCAGACCATAAAGCATGGGGGCCAGGGGCTGACCCGTGCTGGTGGCCAAGGCCAAAGCCGCCAACGCATTCAGGGCGTTGTGGCGGCCACGAATGCGCAAAGCATCGGCAGGCATCAAGCGTTGCAGGTGCAACTCTTCCACCGCGTCGGTTTTGCGGCGGCGTTGGGTTTCATCGGCGGGGTGTGCCCGCACCAGCCAAGTCATGCCATGCACGGTTTCCAAACCCCAGTCGCCGGGTCGTTGGGGCAGGTCGGGGCCAAAGCTTTGCCAGTTCAATGCGCGCTTGCCTTTTTTGGCGGCGTCCTCTGCGGCCACTTGCCAAGCCATCACCGTGGCATCGTGCCGGGGCAAGACTGCGCAGGTGTTGGGGCCCATCACATTGAATTTGGCTTGGGCATAGGCCGTCATGTCGCCATGCCAGTCGAGGTGGTCTTGGGTGAGGTTGAGCACCGTGGCGGCATGGGGCTCAAAGCCCTGCACCCCATCGAGCTGAAAACTGGACAGCTCCAACACCCAGGCTTGGGGCAATGCCTCCGCTTGGTCGCGCAAGGTGTCGAGCAAACACGGCCCCACATTGCCGGCCATGGCCACGCGCAGGCCGGTGCGTTCCAACAACTGGGTGGTGAGCTGGGTCACGGTGGTCTTGCCATTGGTGCCGGTGATGGCCAACACCTTGGGCTCGTAGCCTTGCTCGGTTTTGAGCGCTTGCAACTCGGCCATGAACCAGGTCAATTCGGTGCCCACCCACAGGCCCTGGGCTTGTGCGGCTTGCCAGACACCCGCCACTTGAGCGGGGGACAGACCAGGGCTTTTGAAGACGGCGCGCACATCGCTGCCTTCGATCAGGTTGGCCTCAAAGGGGCGGTGCAACAGGGTCACAGACTCGCCCAGTTCACGCAAGGCCGCGGCTTGCGGCGGCTGGGCGCGGTTGTCCACCACCGTGACGCGCAAGCCACGGTGTACGCCCCAGCGCGCCATCGACAGCCCCGACTCCCCGAGGCCCAGAATCATGATGTGGGTATTCGCTTCCATCATCTCAGCTTCAGGGTGGACAAGCCCACCAAACACAACAACATGGTGATGATCCAGAAGCGAACCACCACCTGGGTCTCTTTCCAACCGCTTTTCTCAAAGTGGTGATGCAAAGGCGCCATCTTCAAGATGCGGCGCCCCTCGCCAAAGCGACGCTTGGTGTATTTGAAATAGGTCACTTGCAACATCACCGACAAGGCCTCCACCACGAAGATGCCGCCCATGATGGCCAACACGATTTCTTGGCGCACGATGACCGCAATCGTTCCCAGTGCACCGCCCAAGGCCAGCGCACCCACATCGCCCATGAAGACCTGAGCTGGGTGCGTGTTGAACCACAAGAAGGCCAGGCCCGCGCCGGCCATGGCCGCACAAAAAATCAACAATTCACCCGAACCTGGGATGTGCGGCAAAAACAAATACTTGGCATACACCGCGTGGCCGGTCACGTAAGCAAACACGCCCAAGGCCGACCCCACCATGATGACCGGCATGATGGCCAGACCGTCCAAGCCATCGGTGAGGTTCACCGCATTGCTCGAGCCCACGATGACCAAATAGGTGAGGATCACAAACCCCAACACCCCCAGCGGGTAGCTGATTTGCTTGAAGAAGGGCACCATCAAATTGGCCTTCGGGGGCAGGTTCACATCAAAGCCCGAGGACACCCACGAGAAAAACAACTCCATCACCCGCCAGTTGTTGTTCTCGGAAATGCTGAACACCAAATACAAAGCGGCGGCCAGGCCAATGAGCGATTGCCACAGGTATTTCTCGCGGGAACGCATGCCCTCTGGGTCTTTGTTGACCACCTTGCGCCAGTCATCCACCCACCCAATCGCACCAAAGCCCAAGGTCACCATGAGCACCACCCACACGAAGCGATTGGAGAGGTCAAACCACAACAGGGTGGAGCCGGCAATGGCAAACAGAATCAGCACCCCACCCATGGTCGGAGTGCCCGCCTTGGCCAGGTGCGTTTGCACGCCGTAATCGCGAATGGGCTGGCCCACCTTGAGTTCGGTCAAGCGGCGAATCACCCAAGGCCCGGCCATGAGACCAATGAGCAAGGCCGTGAGGGCGGCCATGACGGCACGGAAGGTGAGGTATTGGAAGACGCGCAAAAAGCCCAAATCGCTGTAATGCGCTTGAAGCCATTGCGCCAGACTCAAGAGCATGATGCCTCCTTGCCGCGAATACCGGGCGCTTGCAAATGGGTCACCACTTGTTCCATGCGCATGAAGCGCGAGCCCTTGACACAGACCGAGCCCAGTTGGGGCATGCGGGCATCGAGTGCTTGAAGCAAAGCGGGCAAGTCGGTGTGGTGCTGACCCTGAGTCAGGGCGTCACTGGTGAATTGGCTGAGGGTGCCCAAGGTGAGCACATGCGCCACTTGATGAACAGCGGCGTAGCGGCCCACTTCTTCATGGAACGCAGGACCTTGATCGCCCACTTCCCCCATGTCGCCCAAGACCAGGGCATGGGGCCCGGGCAATTGCACCAAGGTGTCGATGGCGGCTTTCACCGAATCGGGGTTGGCGTTGTAGGTGTCGTTGAGCAGCATCACCGAGCGGCCCTGCCAATCCAGGGTCGAGAGCTGGCTGCGTCCAGACACTGCACGGAAAGCGGC
>JAYPFZ010000038.1:0-21075 GCA_038126555.1 Betaproteobacteria bacterium | reverse complement strand
AGGTGCTCGGACGAGTAGCCAGCGAAGTTGCTCTCCGTTTGCGCGGCAAACACAAGGCCATTTACACGCCTCACGTCGACACCGGCGATTTCATCGTCGTCATCAACGCATCCAAGATTCGTGTCACGGGCAACAAAGCCCTCGACAAAATGTATTACCGCCACTCGGGCTTCCCCGGCGGTATTTACGCCACCAACTTCCGCGACATGCAAGCCAAGCACCCCGGCCGCGCCTTGGAAAAGGCCGTCAAGGGCATGCTGCCCAAGGGGCCCCTGGGCTACGCCATGATCAAGAAGCTCAAGGTGTACGGCGGTGCTGAGCACCCGCACACTGCCCAGCAACCCAAAGTCCTTGAGATCTGAGGAGTCCCGGAATGATTGGTGAATGGAACAATGGCACCGGCCGTCGCAAATCCAGCGTCGCCCGCGTGTTTCTGAAAAAAGGCTCCGGCAAGATCACCGTGAACGGCAAAGACATTGCTGCTTACTTTGGTCGCCAAACCTCCATCATGATCGCCAAGCAACCGCTGGTGCTCACCGACAACGTCGAATCCTTCGACATTCAGGTGAACGTCCACGGTGGTGGTGAATCCGGCCAGGCCGGCGCCGTTCGTCACGGCATCACCCGCGCCCTGATCGACTACGACGCAGCCCTCAAGCCCGCTCTGTCGGCCGCTGGCTTCGTGACCCGCGACGCCCGTGAGGTTGAGCGTAAAAAGGTCGGTTTGCACTCTGCTCGCCGTCGCAAGCAGTTCAGCAAGCGCTGATCCGAGCTCCGGCTCCACAAAGCCCAGCCTTGGCTGGGCTTTTTTTTGGGCGTTGGACCCCTGTCCGGTGCCTGACCCTGTCTTGAGCGGGGTTGTCGCACTTGCGCTAGCATTTACCCCTACAGGAGAAAGCCATGTCCACTGCCACCCAAGTTGCCGAAACCGAATTTCCGGATCCCATCGTCTTCACCGACAGCGCCGCTGCCAAAGTGGCTGACCTCATCGCTGAAGAAGGCAACCCCGACCTGAAGTTGCGCGTGTTCGTGCAAGGCGGCGGCTGCTCGGGCTTCCAATACGGCTTCACCTTCGACGAAATCACCAACGAAGACGACACCACCATGACCAAAAATGGCGTGTCCTTGCTCATCGATGCCATGAGCTATCAGTATTTGTTGGGCGCCGAGATCGACTACAAAGAAGACCTGCAAGGCGCGCAGTTCGTGATCAAGAACCCCAACGCCACCACCACCTGCGGTTGCGGCTCTTCGTTCTCGGTTTAAGGCCCATAAGGCCCATAAGGCCCAACGGGGCGCTCAAGCGGGGTAAATGGCCCCCAGCACCCGAGGCCCCTTCGCTCCCGTCACAGCCGGCCAATTGCCGGCTTTTTTGTGCACGCTTTGCTGGGCCAGCCACGCAAAAGCCGTGGCTTCGACTTGGGTGGCGGGCAAGCCCAGGTCATCCGAGGTGCAGACCTTGAGGTGGGGCAGGGCTTGCGCCAGGCCGGTCATCACGTGGGTGTTGTGCGCCCCACCGCCGCACACGACCAAGTCGGTGGCATGCGGTGCCCAGCGCTGCAAGTCGGCCACCACCGAGGCCACGGTGAGCGCGGCCAGCGTGGCCTGCACATCTTGGGGCGCCAGCGCGGGCATTGAGGCCAGCACGCCATCCAGCCAAGGCAGGTGAAAGTCATCCAGACCCGTGCTTTTGGGGGGCAAGCGGTCGAAGTAGGGGTGGGCCAGCAAGCGTTTGAGCAGATCGACCTGCAACTCGCCTTGCGCGGCCCATTGGCCATGGGCGTCGAAAGCCTGGCCCGTGTGGCGTTCGCACCAGCGGTCCATCAAGGCATTGGCGGGGCCGCAGTCAAAGCCCAACACCTCGCCGTTGGCCTTCAAGAGGCTGAGGTTGGCGATGCCACCCAGGTTGAGCACGGCGCGATCGCGCTGCGGGTCGTGCAGCCACGCGTGGTGAAAGGCGGGCACCAGGGGCGCCCCTTGGCCACCAGCGGCGAGGTCGCGGTTGCGAAAGTCGGCCACCACCGAAATGCCCACGCGCTCGGCCAACAAGGCGGGCTGGTTGAGTTGCCAGGTGTAGCCCACGCCATCGTGCAAGCCCGGTTGGTGGCGAACGGTTTGACCGTGGGCGCCGATGGCGGTGATGTCGGCGGCGCTGAGTGCACAGTGTTGCAACAGCTGCTGCACCGCTTGGGCATACAAGTCCACCAGTGCATTGGCGGCCAAAGCCGCGCGATGCAGTTCATCGGGGCCGCTGCGGTTGAGGCTGAGGAATTGTTGTTTGAGGGCGTCTGGCAGGGGCAAGGCCACGTGGGCCCAGACCTTGAGCTCGGGGCTGAAGCTGGCCAGCACCGCATCGACCCCATCGAGCGAAGTGCCCGACATCAGGCCGATGTAGCGCTCGGCCTGGGGCATGGGTTTATTCGACCGAGATGCTTTGCACAGTGGCCGCTTGAGTCAGCTCGGTTTGGGCCGATTGCGCGACTTTGCGGAAGGCCGGACGGCCTTGGGCGCTCACCGGCACCGAGGGGCTGCTGCGCACCATGGTGAGCGGGTTGACGGGGCGGTTGTTCACCCGGAACTCGAAGTGCAGGTGGGGGCCAGTGGCCCAGCCCGTCATGCCCACTTTGCCCACGATGTCGCTTTGCGAGACCGACTGACCTTTGCGCACGTCGATGCGGCTCAGGTGGGCATAAAGGGTGGAATGACCGCCTTGGCGGTGGCGCACCGTGACCACGTTGCCGTAGCCATTCATGACGCCGGCAAAGGTGACCACGCCATCGCCAATGACGCGAACCGGGGTGCCAATGGGCGCGCCAAAGTCGGTGCCGTTGTGTTGTTTCCAGCTGCGCGAAATGGGGTGCATGCGCATGCCAAAGCCGCTGGTCATGCGGGTGAAGGCCAAGGGCGAGCCCAGGTAGGCGCGCTTGAGGCTTTGGCCGTCGAGGGTGTAGTAGCTGCCTTTTTTCTGGGCGGGGTCTTCAAACCAAACGGCGGTGTGCGACTTGCCCTTGTTCACAAATTCGGCGGTGATGATCTTGCCGGCACGCACGGGCTCGCCATCGGCTTCGAGCGATTCGTAGACCACGGAGAAGCGGTCGTTTTTGCGCAAGTCGCGGTAAAAATCGATTTCGCCAGAAAACACATCGGCCAACTGCGAGGCAATGGCGTCGGGGATGCGGGCTTCGTCGGTGGCGGCAAACAGCGATGAGCGAATGCTGGCCGATGCCATGCGCGTGGCCACTTCCAGGGGGGCGGTGTCGCGCTTGATTTCAAAGCCCGACTCGCCGCGCACCAACTCCAAGCGGTTGAAGGTGTCGTCGGTGCTGGAGCCCATCCACTTGAGGGTGAGGCGTTTGAGGCGCTGGTCGCCCGAGATTTCGGCGTTGACCCAGCGACCACTGCGACCCAGCAACTCTTTGCCCACTTCGCGATGACCCATGATGAAGGCTTTGGCTTCGGCGTCGATCACGCCCAGGCGATCAAACAGGGCGGCTAGGGTGTCGGAATGGCGGGTGACTTCAGAGCGATACAGGCGCAACTGAGACAAGGCGTCGTCGTCTGGGGCCAGCACTTCAGGCTGCACCGTCTCCACAATCAAGCGGGTGGGCAAGTTGGCGGGGTCCGGGCCCAGGGTGGCCACGGCATACGACAAACTGGTGCCCGCAACAGCAATGCCACCAATGAGCGCCAACAAGCGCACACGGTGTTGCACGGGCAAATCGCGCAAGCGCGAAACCACTGTGATCAGGGCAAGATGCACAGGCTTCTCCAAGTGTGTGCCGGCACCATCGCCGGCGGGCGTGGGGGGCTCTTAAAATCCCACCTTCTTCGCCAAGTTGGCGCGCAGTATAACCCTCCCGATTGGGTTTGCAATTGTCAAAAATCATTATGAATCAAGCATCTGAGACCAATAGTTCAATTTCTGATCAAGTTCAGCATGCCTTGGCGGTGAGCCTCAGGGGGTGTGATGAGCTGTTGCCCCAGGCCGATTGGGTCAAAAAACTGCAGCGCAGCGAAGCCACGGGCAAGCCTTTGCGCATCAAGTTAGGCCTCGATCCCACCGCGCCCGACATCCATTTGGGCCACACCGTGGTGCTCAACAAAATGCGCCAATTGCAAGACTTGGGGCATCAGGTCATCTTCCTGATTGGCGACTTCACCAGCTTGATTGGCGACCCCTCGGGGCGCAACTCCACCCGGCCCCCGCTCACCAAAGAACAAATCGAGGCCAACGCGCAAACCTATTACCAGCAAGCCAGTTTGGTGCTGGACCCCGCCCGCACCGAGATTCGTTACAACTCCGAGTGGAGCGACCCGCTGGGCGCACGCGGCATGATTCAGCTGGCCGCTCGCTACAACGTGGCACGCATGATGGAGCGCGATGACTTCAACAAGCGTTTCAAGTCGGGCCAGTCCATCAGCGTGCACGAGTTCCTCTACCCGCTCATGCAGGGCTACGACAGCGTGGCCCTCAAGTCCGACCTGGAGCTGGGCGGCACCGACCAAAAATTCAACCTCTTGGTGGGCCGCCATTTGCAGCAGGAATACGGCGAAGAGCCCCAGTGCATTCTCACCATGCCCTTGCTCGAAGGCCTCGATGGCGTGGACAAAATGTCCAAGAGCAAGAACAACTACATCGGCATCACCGAGCCGGCCAACACCATGTTTGCCAAGGTCATGTCCATCAGCGATGAGCTGATGTGGCGTTGGTATGTGTTGCTGAGCTTTCAGTCGATGCAGGCCATCGACGCCTTGCGCGCTGAGGTGGCGGCTGGGCGCAACCCGCGCGATGCCAAGGTCATGCTGGCCAAAGAAATCACCACCCGCTTTCACAACGCGGCCGCCGCCGATGCGGCCGAGCAAGACTTCATCTTGCGCAGCAAGGGCGGTATTCCCGACGAGCTGCCTGAAGTGGCGCTC
Organism: Betaproteobacteria bacterium; assembly: GCA_038126555.1. Taxonomy (GTDB): domain Bacteria; phylum Pseudomonadota; class Gammaproteobacteria; order Burkholderiales; family Burkholderiaceae_C; genus Limnohabitans. Next base: position 16,155 of record JAYPFZ010000038.1, on the reverse strand, counting down.
CCCGGTGCGCCGTTGGGCATTGCCCAATTGGTGAAGCAAGCGGGGCTGGCGCCTTCGGCCAGCGAGGCCAACCGCCTGATTGAAGGCGGTGGGGTTCGCGTGGATGGGCAGGTGGTGGCCGACAAAGGCCTCAAGCTCGATGCGGGCAGCTACGTGGTGCAAGTGGGCAAGCGCAAGTTCATGCGCGTGGTGTTGAACGCCTGATGACTGTCACCCCGATCGCCATCACCCGCTGGAGCCCGCAAACCCTCATGAAGGTGTCGGTGCTGGTGGCGCTGACCACCATCGCCCTGAAAACCTTGGCTTGGTGGCTCACCGATTCGGTGGGTTTGTTGTCAGACGCGTTGGAGTCGTTGGTGAACCTGGCCAGCGCGGTGTTTGGCTTGGCCATGGTGAGTTGGGCCGCCCAACCCGCCGATGACGAACACCCCTATGGCCATCACAAGGCCGAGTATTTCTCTTCGGGGTTTGAGGGCGTGCTGATTGTGGTGGCCGCCCTGGCCATCATTTGGGTGTCGGTGCACCGTTGGTTCAACCCCGCCCCACTGGAGCAAGTGGGTTGGGGCATGGCGCTCAATTTGCTGAGCTCGGCCTGCAATGGCTGGCTGGCTTGGGTGCTGTTTCGCGCCGCCAAGGTGCACCAGTCCATTGCCCTAGAGGCCGATGGCCGCCACCTCATCACCGATGTGTGGACCTCGGCCGGGGTGGTGGTGGGTTTGGCGGGTGTGATGGCCACGGGCTGGCACTGGCTAGACCCGTTGGTGGGGATTTTGGTGGCCTTGAACATCTTGCGAGAAGGCGCGCATTTGTTGTGGCGTTCCTCTCAAGGCCTGATGGATCAAGCCGTGGACCCCGAGGTGCGCGAGCGCATCGACGCCGTGCTCGGGGGCTTTGCCCACGCTCGCGGCGAGCATGTGGTGATTCGTTTCGATCACATCAACACCCGCAAAGCCGGGCAACGCATGTTTGTGGACATGCACATGCACATGCCCGCGAGTTGGACGCTGGGTCGGGCCGCGGCCTTGCGCACCAGTGTCGAACAAGCCCTCATGGCCGAGGTGCCGGGCTTGCGGGCCAGCATTCAATTGCTGCCCAGCAACGTGGAAGCCCACCTGGACGATCCGCCCGACGTGGCCTGAGCGCGTTCAGGCGTAGGGGTTGGGCAGGCCCAAGCGCGACAAGATCAACACCTCTTGCGCCTCCATGGCTTCGGCTTCGGCGGTGGACTGCTCGTGGTCCCAGCCTTGGGCATGCAAGGCCCCGTGCACCAGCAAGTGCGTGTAGTGCGCCTTCAAGGTTTTGCCTTGGGCCTTTGCTTCTTGGGCCACCACCGGTGCGCACAACACCAAATCGGCCATGACCACCGGACTTTGGGCGTAATCGAAGGTCAGCACATTGGTGGCGTAATCCTTCTGGCGGTATTGGTCGTTGAGGCTGCGGCCTTCGTCGGCGTCGACGATGCGCACGGTGAGCTCAGCCGGACGCACCAGCGCGTGGCGCAAGGCGCGAATCACCCCATGTCGGGGCAGGGCCAGGCGGTGCTCGGCCACTTGTGCAAAGCGCGTGAACTGAAGCGACAAGGCAAGCGAGGGCAGGGTCATGAGGCAGACTTTTGGCGTTGGGCGTCGTAGGCGTCGATGATGCGGGCGACCAAGGGGTGGCGCACCACATCGCCGCTGTTGAAATGTGAAATGGCAATGCCATTGACCCGGCGCAGCACCCGCTCGGCATCGACCAAGCCACTGAGCTGGCCTTTGGGCAAATCGATTTGGCTCACATCGCCGGTGATGACCGCCTTGGCCCCAAAGCCAATGCGGGTGAGAAACATCTTCATTTGCTCAGGCGTGGTGTTTTGTGCTTCATCCAAAATCACAAACGCGTTGTTCAAGGTGCGCCCGCGCATGAAGGCCAGCGGGGCAATTTCCAGCGATTGACGCTCGAAGGCTTTTTGCACCTTTTCAAAACCCATGAGCTCGTAGAGCGCGTCGTAGAGGGGGCGCAAATAGGGGTCGACTTTTTGGCCCAAGTCGCCCGGCAAAAAACCCAGTTTCTCGCCCGCCTCCACGGCTGGGCGGGTGAGCACAATGCGCTGCACCGCGTTGCGCTCCAGGGCACTCACGGCACAGGCCACGGCCAAATAGGTTTTGCCGGTGCCCGCAGGGCCAATGCCAAAGGTGATGTCGTGCTCGGCAATGTTGTTGAGGTAAACCGCCTGGTTGGCGGTGCGGGCCTTGAGGTCGGAGCGGCGGGTGAGCAACTGCACGTCACCGGTGTCGCTGGTGCTCAGGAGCTCGTCGTCGCCCGCCAGCACCAGCTGCACCTGTTCGGCGCTGATGGGGCGGCGCGCCATTTCATACAAGGCTTGCAACACGGCCATGGCCCGCTCGGCCTTGACTTTGGGCCCTTCCACGCGAAACAAAGCGTCGCGTCGGGTGAGCTTCACTTGGCAGCTCATGGCGATGGCGTTGAGGTGCGCGTCCATGGGGCCACACAGCTGGGACAGCCGTTGGTTGTTGGCGGGCAGAAATTCGTGTTTGAGAATCAAGTCGATAATCCCTTCAAACCCCAATGATAGGCAAACATGATTGGACGCTTGCACGGCACTTTGATCGACAAAACACCGCCCCAGGTCATGGTGGACTGCGGGGGGGTGGGCTATGTGGTCGATGTGCCCATGAGCACGTTTTTCCATTTGCCCGACACCCACCAGCCGGTGACCTTGCTCACCCATTTGGTGGTGCGCGAAGACGCGCACATTTTGTTTGGCTTTGCCAGCACCGAGGAGCGCGACGCCTTTCGCCAGCTCATCAAAATTTCGGGCGTGGGCCCCCGCACGGCCTTGGGCATCCTCAGTGGATTGAGCGTGGCCGACTTGGTGCAAGCCGTGGCCACCCAAGATGCCTCGCGTTTGGTGAAGGTGCCCGGCATTGGCAAAAAAACCGCCGAGCGTTTGCTGCTCGAACTCAAGGGCAAGCTGGCCGACGCCATCGACACGGGCACCCGCGCCCCCCTGGGCGGCACCCACGATGACATTGCCCAGGCGCTGGTGGCGCTGGGCTATTCCGACAAAGAAGCCACGCAAGCCCTCAAGGCCTTGCCCGCCGAGGTGGGGGTGAGTGAAGGCATCAAGCTGGCGTTGAAGGCGCTGACCCAATGAGCATTCAAGTCGACGATTTCAACCTGCCCGAAGAGGCCCCACGCGTGGTGTCGGCGCGCACGGCCAACCCCAACGAAGAGGCGGTGGAGCGTGCCTTGCGCCCCAAGTTGCTCGACGAGTATGTGGGGCAAACCAAGGTGCGCGAGCAACTGGAAATTTTCATGGGCGCGGCCAAAAAGCGCGGCGAAGCCCTGGACCACGTGTTGCTGTTTGGCCCGCCCGGTCTGGGTAAAACCACGCTGTCGCACATCGTGGCCGAGGAGCTGGGCGTGAACTTGCGCCAAACCAGTGGCCCGGTGCTGGAAAAGCCCAAGGACCTTGCCGCCTTGCTCACCAGCCTGGAGCGCAACGATGTGCTCTTCATCGATGAAATTCATCGCCTCTCGCCCGTGGTGGAAGAAATCCTCTACCCCGCGCTGGAGGACTATCAAATCGACATCATGATTGGCGAAGGCCCAGCGGCGCGCTCCATCAAGCTCGATTTGCAGCCGTTCACGCTGGTGGGGGCCACCACCCGTGCGGGCATGCTCACCAACCCCTTGCGCGATCGCTTTGGCATCGTGGCGCGCCTGGAGTTCTACAGCGCCGAAGAATTGCAGCGCATCGTTCACCGCAGTGCGGGCTTGCTCAAAGCGCAGATCGACGAATCAGGGGCCATGGAAATCGCCCGCCGTGCGCGGGGCACGCCCCGCATTGCCAACCGTTTGTTGCGCCGGGTGCGCGACTACGCCGAGGTGAAGGCCGATGGCCACATCAACGCCGAGGTGGCCGCAAAGGCGCTCACCTTGCTCGATGTGGACCCGCAAGGCTTTGACCTCATGGACCGCAAGTTGCTGGAGGCGGTCATTCACCGTTTCGATGGCGGCCCAGTGGGGCTGGACAACATCGCCGCGAGCATCGGCGAAGAGGCCAGCACCATCGAAGATGTGATCGAGCCCTATTTGATTCAGCAAGGGTTTTTGCAGCGCACCCCACGCGGCCGTGTGGCCACGCAATCGGCTTACCGCCACCTGGGGCTGGTGGCCCCTTCGCGCAACGAGCTGTTTTAAGCCTCAGGTCGACACTTCGTCGCGTGCGCCCGTTTCGAGGTGTGCGCTGTCGGCCCACCCCACCATTTGCAAGCGCCCGTCGCTCCAGAGCATGCGGTTGATGGACGCATTGCCAATCGTCCAGGTGCGCTCAGCCTCCAAGGGCAAACCATTGGCAGCCCGATACCACAGGTCGAGCACGCCGCCGTGGGCCACCCAAACGATGGTCTGCCCCAGGTGTTGCTCGGCCAAGGCTTGCGAGCAGGCCATGACGCGTTGCTGAAATTGCAGCAAGGATTCGCCCCCGGTGGGCGACCACTCGGGGTTGCGGGCTTTCCACTGCTGGTGGTCGTCGGGCCAGTGGGTTTGAATGTCGTGCCAGGTGAGGGCCTCCAGGTGCCCAAAGTGCCGTTCGCGCAAGGCGGGCTGCAACTGGGGCTCGAGCTGGTGGGGGCGCGCAATGGCGCGGGCGGTGTCCAGGGCGCGGCACAAATCGCTGCTGTAAATGGCATCGATGCGGGTTTGGGCCAGGGCCAAGCCCGCTTGCTCGGCCTGCCAGCGGCCGGTGTCGTTCAGGGGGGTGTCGGTGTGGCCTTGGACGCGGGTTTCGACGTTCCAAGGGGTTTCGCCGTGACGCACGGCAATGATCTGGGTGTAAAGCGCGTTCATGGGGGCAGTTTAAAACTTGTCGCACAATCTGCGCATGAGCGAGACTTCCTATCAACTGCCCAAGGGACAGCTCACCCGAATGGCCATTGTGGATGCGGCCTTGCGCCTGGCGTCCCAAGTGGGCCTGGAAGGCCTGAGCATTGGCGCAGTCGCAGAACTCATGAGCATGAGCAAGTCGGGTGTGTTTGCCCACTTTGGCTCTCGCGAAGGGTTGCAGCAAGCCGTCATCACGGCCTATCACCACCAATTCGAAGCCACCGTCTTCCAGCCGGCCATGCAAGAACCCCGAGGCTTGCCGCGCTTGCAGGCCTTGATGAATCGCTGGCTGACCCAGCTCGACCAAGAAATCGACTCGGGCTGCATCTACATCAGTGGCGCCACCGAGTTCGACGACCGCTCGGGCCCCGTTCGCGACACCCTGACCGAATCGGTGAGCATTTGGCTCACGGCCTTGCGCCGAGCGGTGCAACAGGCCATCGATGCCGGCCACTTGCGCGCAGACACCAACCCCCGGCAACTCGCGTTTCAGTTGCACGGTTTGGCCTTGGCTTTGCATTTCGAAGGCCGGTTTTTGCGCGACGAGCAAGCCATGGCCCTCACCCGGCAGTGCATGAACGACGCCATCGATCGGCATCGAACCTCAACTTCACCTTTGGAGACTTGAATGAGCGACCTTCTCACCCACACGCAAAACGGCGTGTTGACCCTGACGCTGAATCGCGTGGCCAAGAAAAACGCCCTGACCAGTGCGTTTTATGCCGAGCTGGCCGATGCCATGGAAGCGGGCATGGCCAACGACGAGGTTCGTGTGTTTGTCATTCAAGGTCACGAAACCGTGTTCAGCGCGGGCAATGACATTGCCGATTTCATCGCCCGCCCACCCCAAGACGGCGAGGCGCCAGTCTTCCGCTTTTTGCGCGCCATCTCGTCTTGCCCCAAGCCCGTTTTGGCCGCCGTGAGCGGCCCTGCGGTGGGCATTGGCACCACCATGCTCTTGCATTGCGACATGGTGTGGGCGGGCGACAACGCCTTGTTCTCCATGCCGTTTGTGAACCTGGGCCTGTGCCCGGAGGCGGCTTCGAGCTTGTTGGTGCCCCAGCGCCTGGGCCCAGCGCGTGCGGCGCAAATGCTGCTCATGGGTGACCCCATCGATGCGCAAACCGCCCTCGACTGGGGTTTGGTCAACGACGTGTTGCCGCCCACCGAAGTGAACGACCATGTGCAACGACAAGCCCAGCGCATGGCGGCCAAGCCTGCGAGCTCCTTGGTGGAAACCAAACGCTTGCTCAAACAAGTGAATGCCACCGCCGTGCCCGAGCGCATGAACCAAGAGGCCGTTTTGTTTGGGCGCTTGTTGTCCGAGCCCGCCGCACAACAGGCGTTTGCCGCCTTCATGTCCAAACGCAGCTGATCGTCATCCATGAGTCTGACGCACACCCCAGAACTCGATGCCGAGTTCGTTGAAGGCATTCGTGCCATTTGTGAAGAGCACATTGTGTTCAACAAGGTATTGGGCCTGAAGCTCACCCACCTGACTGGCGACAGCGCCACGGCGCGCATCGAGATGCGCGACGACCTGGTGGGCCACTTTCAATACAACCGCCTGCACGGGGGCGTCATCAGTGCGGTGCTCGACGCCATGGGCGGCATCGTGTGCATGAATGGCATTGGTGTGCGTTATGCCGAGGAACCCGCACCACAGCGGCTGCAGCGGTTTTCCAAGTTGGGCACCATCGACTTGCGCATCGATTACTTGCGCCCCAGCATCGGACCGCATTTTTTTGCCCACAGTGAATTGCTGCGCTTGGGCTCGCGCATTGGCAACACCCGCATGAGCTTCACCGGGCCCGATGGCAAGCTCTTGGCCAGCGGTAGCGGGGCCTACATGGTGTCGTGATCAGCTTTGGGGAATGGGGCGTGGGCGGCCCTGTTCGTCGATGGCCACGTAGGTGAGTTGCGCCTCGGTCACCTTGATGAACGAACCCTGTCGGCTGAAGCGCTCGGCGTAGACGCCCACATCCACCGTCACCGAGGTGTTGCCCACGCGAATGATGCGTGAGAAAAAACTCAGGATGTCGCCCACCTTGACGGGTTGCTTGAAGATGAACTCGCGCACCGCCACCGTGGCCATGCGGCCTTTGACGAGGCGCGCGGGCAGCACGGCACCCGCCAAGTCGACCTGCGCCATGACCCAGCCGCCAAAGATGTCGCCATTGGCGTTGCAATCGGCGGGCATGGGGATCACTTTGAGCACCAATTCGGCGTCTGTGGGCAAGGCGACCGAAGGGGGCGCAACAGTGGCTGGAGTGTTCACGGGCAAAATCCAAGGCTCATTGATCTGACTGGCATTCTGCACCATGCGTCACCATTCGCACCACGACGTCCCACCCAAAAACGTTCAACGCGCCCACACCGACTGGCAAACCCTCTCCAAACTCTTCCCCTATTTGTGGGATTACCGCTGGCGTGTGGGCCTGGCCTTGGCGTTCATGATGGCGGCCAAGCTGGCCAACGTGGGGGTGCCGTTGCTGCTCAAGCAACTCATCGACGCCATGACCCTCACGCCCATGCAAGCGGTGCTGGCCGTTCCCGTGGCTTTGCTGGTGTCGTATGGGGTCTTGCGTTTGTCGGTGACGGCCTTCACCGAATTGCGCGAATGGGTGTTTGCCGAAGTGACCCAAGGTTCGTCCAAACGCATGGCTTTGCAGGTGTTCGACCACTTGCATGCCTTGAGCCTGCGCTTCCATCTGGAGCGGCAAACCGGGGGCATGAGTCGCGACATCGAGCGCGGCGTGCGCGGCCTGGAATCGCTGGTGTCGTTTTCGCTCTACAGCATCATCCCCACCTTGTTCGAGGTCTTGCTGGTGTTGGCGATTTTGGGCATGAAGTTCGATGTGGGTTACTCGCTCATCACCTTGGGGGCCTTGGTGGCCTACATCGTGTTCACTGTGCGCGTCACCCGCTGGCGCACCCACTTTCGGCGCGAGGCCAATGCCATTGACTCCGAGGCACACACCCAAGCCGTGGACGCCTTGCTGAATTACGAAACGGTCAAATACTTTGGCAACGAGTCTTTTGAGTCGGAGCGCTATGCGAAAAGCCTGGACCGCTTGCGCCAGGCGCGCCTCAAGGCGCAGTCCTCACTGAGTTTGCTCAACACCGGGCAGCAACTCATCATCGCTGGCGCTTTGGTGTGGTTGCTGTGGCGTGCCACCGAAGGCGTGGTGGCCGGTCAGCTCACCTTGGGCGACTTGGTGATGATCAACGCCTTTCTCATTCAGCTCTACATCCCGCTGAACTTTTTGGGCGTGGTGTATCGCGAGATCAAGCAAGGCATCACCGACCTCGACCGGATGTTCAGCTTGCTGGAGCGCAACCGCGAAGTGGCCGACCGCGAAGGGGCCACCGAGCTGGTGCTGACGGCTTCGCCAGAAGTGCGCTTTGAGCAGGTGACTTTTGGCTACGACCCCGACCGCACCATCTTGCACGACGTGTCGCTCACCATTCCCCCAGGCCACAAAGTGGCGGTGGTGGGGGCCTCTGGCTCCGGCAAATCGACCCTGGCGCGCTTGCTGTTTCGCTTTTACGACGTGGGGCAGGGGCACATTCGCATCAACGGCGTGGACATCCGCGACCTCACCCAATCGAGTTTGCGCCAAGCCATTGGCATCGTGCCGCAAGACACGGTGTTGTTCAATGACACGGTGTTGCACAACATTGGTTATGGGCGCCCCGAAGCCAGCCGCGAGGCCATTGAAGCCGCTGCCAAGGCCGCGCGCATTCACGACTTCATTGTGTCCACCCCCAAGGGCTACGACACCGTGGTGGGCGAGCGGGGCTTGAAGCTTTCGGGTGGCGAAAAGCAGCGGGTGGCCATTGCGCGCACCTTGCTCAAGAACCCGCAAATCTTGGTGTTCGACGAAGCCACTTCGGCATTGGACAGCGCCAATGAGCGTGCGATTCAAGCCGAGTTGATGCAGGCCGCGCGCAACAAAACCACCTTGGTCATTGCACACCGGCTGTCCACGATTGTGGATGCCGACCTCATCGTGGTGCTCGATGCGGGCCAGGTGGTGGAAAGCGGCACCCACACCGAGTTGCTCGCCCGCGAGGGGCGCTACGCCCGCATGTGGCGCTTGCAGCAAAGCCAAGCGGCCCACCCCGCAGCGGCGGCCGCTCCTTCAGGGGATGTCGGAGCCCTCGTTGGATGAGTCGCTGGGGCCAACGGTGCCCAAGCGTTCAACCAAACCGATGGGCGCACTGCTCAAGATGACGCCATAGACGGTGGCATTGGCCAAGACTTTTTTCACGTAGTCCCGGGTTTCGGTGAAGGGCACGTTTTCGGCCCAAATCGCGCCATCCAAGTTGGGCCCTTGGCGCCACTTGCGGGCCCGGCTGGGGCCCGCGTTGTAGGCCGCAGCGGCCAGCGCCAGGTGACCCTGAAAGTGATCGAGCACCACTTTCAGGTAGCCCGTGCCAATGGCAATGTTGACATCGGTGCGGTTGAGCTGCTCCGTGCGAAACCCTTGCATGCCCAATTGCTTGGCTGTCCAGCGGGCCGTGGCGGGCATGACTTGCATGAGCCCGGCGGCACCCACGGAAGAGCGGGCGTTGATGATGAAGCGACTCTCTTGGCGAATCAGCCCATAGACGTTGGCCGGGTCGAGGTCAATGTCGCGTGAGCGCTCCACCACTTCGTTTTGAAAGGGGCGCGGAAAACGCAGCTCGACGTCGAACAGGCCCGAGCGCTCGCTGGTGTTGATGCTGCGGTCCCACACTTGGGCCTCAAATGCCCAGTAGGCGGCGGCGTGCATTTGCTCAGGCGTGAGGCGGCCCGATTGGCCGTTCATGTCCACCAAGCTGGTGCCGTAATTCCATTCGCGCACGCCCGGGCCCCGCAAGCCCATTTGAATCGCCATGAGCCCACGTTGCAGCGAGGGGTTTTGTCGCACCTGGGCCATGAGGGCATCGGTGGGGGCGGGTGGGCGAGGGGGCAAGACCAAGGGCTGGCCCAGCTCGTGCATCGCGAGTTGGGGGTAAAAGCCGTCGATGCCTGCAATGCGCTCGAGCAGCACCTTGGCCTTCACCCGGTCGGGTTCGGGATCGTGGGGGTGCAAAGCCAGCAAGGCCTTGGCTTGCCAGTAGATCCAAGTGGGGTCTTGCTGGGCGCTGGGGCTCATGGCCTCGATGGCAGCGAGCACCAGGGGCCACAGCGGGCCATTGGCTTGGCGCAAGGCGGCGCGGGCTTGCCAGGCCAGCATGTCATCGGTGAGGTCTTGCAAGCGAGTCACACGGGCATAGTGCGACACGGCCGAGTCGTTCAAGTCCATGGCCGCTTCTCGGCCGATGGCACCCCAAGCCCAGTTGCGCTGCTCGGCACTCAGGTGCTGCTCGTGGCTGGCCAGCCATTGGGCAGTGGCGTCGGGGTTTTTGCGCGCGGCACGCACCATGGCCAGCGTGATCCATTCCCCGCCCGCGCGGGGGTTGCTTTTGGCAAATGCCAAGGGATCGCGAAAAATGGCCTTGAGTCTGGCGGTGCCCTTGGGCTCCACCAAAGCCAAGGCTTGATCGGCGGTGGCCAAGCGATTGAACTCAACCGCCAATCGAACCTTTTGCCAAATCTCGTGGGCGGTGATGCGGCGCGCTTGGTGCAAGGCTTCAATGGCTTGGGTGCAGCCATCGTCTTTTTGGCGCAAACGCCACCAGTGGTCGCGCACCAGCGTCACCGCGTCCTGCGGCAATTGGGCGCCCACGCGCCGGTGCTGGGAGAGCACCTGCAGGCAAGCGATTTCCCGGTCGTCGCGCATGCGGTAATGGGCGTATTCGCGATCGAAGTTGGCCCAGTCGTTGGCCTTGCCCAGCACCAGCAGCCAATCGGCCCGCAAACGGTCTTCCACATACGAGCCCGCGTGGCGCTGCAAAAAGCCTTGAATTTCGGGGGTGGGGGCTGTGTCGAGCCGGTTTTTCAATTCCCAGTATTGGCCCCAGCCCGACAAGGGGTGGCCTTTGACCAAGGGCAGCAAGGCTTTCAAGCGTTTGCCATCTTGTTTGCGAAAGGCTTGCTCCATGTCGAGCAAGGCTTGCTCGGCGCTGGGCGGTTTGGCGGTGGTGGGCTTGGTTTTGGCCCAGGCGCCCACCCCTCCGAAACTCAGGGGGATGGCCAGAACCATGGATAACAAAGTGGTGGTGTTTAGGCGTGACACAATGGCTTCCAACAACATGTTGGCATTATGAGCGCATGGACAAGAAAGCCACACGACAAGCCCTGCTCGAAGAGCGTTTGAACCTCCCGGATCGCCTCGCCCGCGTGGAAGATTTGCAACGCGTGATGCGCATTTGGCTGTTTGGCCGGCCCGACACCGTCATTGGTGCGTATTGGCCCATCAAAGGCGAATTCGACCCACTGCCCGCCTTGCATCGCTGGAAGGAAGACGGTGAGCTGCTCGACGACCCCGTGCGCCGCCGCATTGGCCTGCCGGTGGTCAACAAAGTTCACAAAACCCTCACCTTCCACGTTTGGTATCCGGGCTGCCCCATGGAAGAAGACGCCTACGGCATCCCCAAGCCCAAAGACACCGAGCAAGTGGTGCCCACCTTGCTGTTTGTGCCCTGCGTGGGGTATGGGCCGGGCGGTTACCGCCTGGGCTACGGCGGGGGCTTTTACGACCGCACCCTGGCCACCTTGCAACCCCAACCGGTGACCGTGGGTCTGGGCTTTGGCCATGGCTTTTTGCCCGACCTCATGCCCGAGCCGCACGACATGCCCCTAGACGCCATCCTCAACGAATATGGCACCGTCTGGCCGCTGAATTAAAAATGTAACCTGACCCCAATTTTTGGAGTGAACCATGAGCAAAGCGTTTGCGAGTCAAGCCGATTTGTCGGACAAGAAGATCACGTTTGAACAGTTGAGTGCCCACTGCTGGGCCTACACCGCCGAGGGTGACCCCAACTCGGGGGTCATCATTGGTGACCGCTACATCTTGGTGAGCGACGCCACGGCCACGCCCGCCATGGCCAAAGACCTCATCCAAAAAATTCGCACGGTCAGCGACAAGCCCATCAAGTATGTGTTGCTCACCCACTACCACGCGGTGCGGGTGTTGGGGGCTTATGCGTTTGCCGAGGAAGGGGCCACCGAGATCATCGCCAGCCAAGGCACTTTGGAGCTCATTCAAGAGCGTGGCGCCCAAGACATGAAAAGCGAAATGGAGCGCTTCCCCCGGTTGTTCCGCAACGCCGAATCCATTCCTGGCCTGACCTGGCCCACCATGGTGGTGGGCGGTGGCAACCCCACCCGTGGCGAGGTGCCGGGCAAGTTGTCCATCAATTTGGGTGGGGTGGTGGTGCAAATTTGGCACCCCGGCCCTGGCCACACCCGTGGCGACACCATCGCTTGGGTGGAAGAAGAAAAGGTGCTCTACAGCGGCGACTTGGTGGAATACGAGGCCGGCGTCTACACCGGTGACGCCCAGTTGGAAGAATGGCCCGCCACGCTAGAGGCCCTGCGCGCACTGCAGGCCGAGGCCATCGTGCCCGGTCGCGGCGAGGCCATGAAGGGCAAAGCCAATGTGAACAAGGCGCTGGACTACACCAAGCGCTGGGTGGAAACGTTGTATCGCTGCGGCCAGGAGGCGGTGGCGAAAAACATGAACCTGAAAGACGCCATGGCCCACACCCGACAAGCCATGGACCCGGTGTTTGGCCATGTGTTCATTTACGAACACTGCTTGCCCTTCGATGTCAGCCGCGCTTTCGACGAAGCCAGTGGCATCAAAAACCCCCGCATCTGGACCGCCGAACGCGATCTGGAGATGTGGAAGTCGCTGCAAAGTTAAGGGGTTTGGGCCATCAGGGCCCGCACATCGTCCGCATAGCCCTGCAACACCTTCACCGCATGGGCGCGTTGCGCCGGGGTGGTGCGGTTGTGGAACGCGGCCACCGCCTCGCAGTTGTAGCGCTGAATGCGCGCATACATGGCTTGGTCGGCCGGTTTGGGGGCTTGTTGCCAGCGCGCCAGTCCGTCACGCAAGGCCTGCTGAGCCTCGGCGGGGCTGGGCGCTTGGGCCTGCCAACGTGACCACATGCCCAGCCACTGGCCTTGTCGTTGTTTGCGCCATTCGAAGGCCAATTCGGGCGAATAGGGCGAGGCTTGAGCGGCTTGTCGCAGCTGGTCGAGCTGGGCCTGGCTGAGGTCGCCATACCAGCGTTCGGCCCATTCACGGCCCTGTTTGACGCGACGCTTGAGGCGATCGTTGGCCGAACCTTCCAGCCACTCTTCACGCCACTCGGCATTGCGCTTGGCCATGGTTTGGCGCAGGTGGTTCAATTGTTTGGGCGACAGACTCATGGCCAGCGCAGCCCCATCGACCACCACGGGTTCAAACCACGATTGGGTGAGGTCGCGTGCGCGCTCAAAGCGCTGGCACACGGTGTCTGCATCGACCGACCCCGCCATCAGGGCTTGCCAGGCGTTGAGCTCGGTGACCACCGTGGGCAAGGCGTTTTGGCGATGCCACGCCAGCCAACGCTTGAGCAGGGCTTTGGCCTGTTCAGACTGGGCCTCGGTGAAGTCGAAGTGGTCATCGAGCCAGTAATGCACCAAACGGGGCGATTGGTTGTAGGTGCTTTGCAGCAACCAGCCGCAACCGGTGAGCCAAACGCTGGCACACAGGGCCAAAAGGGCCGACCGCCAGCGCCAAAAGGAGAACCAAGGCTTGGGGATAATGCGCATCAACATGAGGAAAAGACGATGAAACCCATCGATGTGGTGATCATGGCTGCGGGCAAAGGCACCCGCATGAAGAGCAGTATCCCTAAAGTGCTTCACCGTTTGGCGGGTAAGGCTTTATTGCAGCACGTGGTCGACGCGGTGGCGGGCATTCAAGCCCGTCGGGTGGTGCTGGTCACTGGCCATGGGGCCGAACAAGTCCAGGCCGCCCTCTTGTCCTCACCGCCTGACACCGGCCCCCAGCGCGTGGCCGTGTTGCAGTCCCCCCAGTTGGGCACGGGCCACGCGGTGCAGCAAGCCCTGCCCGAGCTGGCCGACGACGGCCTCACCTTGGTGCTCAGTGGCGATGTGCCGCTGACCCAACCCGAGACCTTGCAAGCCCTCATTGAAGCCAGCGCGGGCGAACACCTGGCCTTGTTGACCCTGAACCTGAGCCAGCCCACCGGTTACGGCCGCGTGGTGCGCAACGCGCAGCAGGTGGTGCAGGCCATCGTGGAAGAAAAAGACGCCACCGAGGCCCAACGCGCCCTCACCGAGATTTACACCGGTGTGTTGGTGGCCCCCACCCGCGATTTGCGGCGCTGGCTGGGCCTGCTGGACAACCGCAATGCCCAAAACGAGTTCTACCTCACCGATGTGGTGAAGCACGCCGTGGCCGAAGGCGCTACCGTTCGCAGCCACACCACCCCCTACGCTTGGGAAGTGGCGGGCGTGAATTCGCCGGCCCAACTCGCCGAACTGGAGCGCGTGCACCAACGCCGCGTGGCCGATGCCCTCATGACGCAAGGCGTTCGCCTGGCCGACCCCGCGCGGCTGGATGTGCGCGGTCACCTCACCTGCGAAGCCGATGTGTTCATTGACATCAATGCCGTGTTCGAAGGCCAGGTGCACCTGGGCGAAGGCGTGCGCATTGGCCCCAATTGCGTGCTGGCCAATTGCCGCATCGAAGCGGGCGCGGTGATTCAGGCCTTCACCCACATCGATGGCGAAAAGCTCGGGGTGAGCGTGGGGGCTGGCGCTTGGGTGGGCCCCTATGCCCGCTTGCGACCCGGTGCCCACTTGGGCCCCGAGGTGCACATTGGTAATTTTGTGGAAGTCAAAAACAGCACGCTCGCCGCTGGCGCCAAGGCCAATCACTTGGCCTATTTGGGCGACGCCACCGTGGGCGAGCGGGTGAACTACGGCGCGGGCAGCATCACCGCCAATTACGACGGGGCCAACAAGCACCGCACCGTCATCGAGGCCGATGTTCACGTGGGCAGCAACTGCGTGCTGGTGGCCCCGGTCACTCTGGGTGCAGGTGGCACCATTGGGGGCGGCTCCACCATCACCAAAGATACCCCGGCGGGCGCGTTGAGCGTCACCCGGGCCAAACAGGTGAGCCTGGCCAATTGGTCTCGGCCCGTTAAAACCAAGCCCTAAGATCACTTCATTTCTAATAGAAAGAATCGCAACATGTGCGGCATCGTCGGCGCAGCCTCTGGGCGCAACATCGTTCCCATCCTCGTGCAGGGTTTGCAACGCCTGGAATACCGGGGTTACGACTCGTGCGGCGTGGCCATTCATGCAGCCAGCCTGGGCGCATTGGGTGCGGGCTTGCAGCGCGCCCGCAGCACCGCGCGCGTGGCCGAGTTGCAAGCGCAGGTTCAAGCCGATTCGATTCAAAGCGGCACCGGCATTGCCCACACCCGCTGGGCCACCCATGGTGCTCCCGCGGTGCACAACGCCCACCCGCACTTCAGCCACGGGCCGCAAGCCCAGGCCGCTTCGGCCGGGCGGGTGGCTTTGGTGCACAACGGCATCATTGAAAACCACGAAAGCCTGCGCCGAGCGCTGCAGGCCAAAGGCTATGCCTTCGAGAGCCAAACCGACACCGAAGTCATTGCCCACCTGATCGACAGCCTGTATGCGGGCGATTTGTTTGCCGCTGTGCAAGCCGCAACCCGCCAATTGCACGGGGCCTATGCCATTGCCGTGATTCACCACGATGAGCCGCAACGGGTGGTGGGCGCGCGCGCCGGTTCGCCCCTGATTGTGGGCGTGGTCTCGGACGAGCGATTCATGGCCAGCGATGCCATGGCCTTGGCTGGCGTGACCGATCAAATTGTGTATTTGGAAGAAGGCGATGTGGTGGACCTCACCCCGGGCGCACACCGCATCGTGGATGCGCAAGGCCAGGCCGTGGAGCGCCCCGTGAAAACCGTGCACGCTCACAGCGGTGCGGCCGAGTTGGGCAGCTACCGCCACTACATGCAAAAGGAAATCTTCGAGCAACCCCGTGCCTTGGCCGACACCTTGGAAGGCGTGCAAGGCATCGTGCCGGAGATTTTTGGTGAGCAAGCCGCCGAGACCCTGGCCAGCATTGACCAGGTGCTGATCTTGGCTTGCGGCACCAGTTACTACAGCGGTTGCGTGGCGAAATACTGGATCGAATCCATGGCGCACGTGAGTTGCCAAGTGGAGGTGGCCAGCGAATACCGCTACCGCGATTCGGTGCCCAACCCCCGCACCTTGGTGGTGACCATCAGCCAAAGCGGCGAAACCGCCGACACCCTCGCGGCCTTGCGCCA
>JAYPFZ010000037.1:8795-21295 GCA_038126555.1 Betaproteobacteria bacterium | reverse complement strand
GAGGCCGTCACCCGCACCCTCATGGCGCTGGCCAAGCCCAACCACACCCTGGTGATGGACCCCAAGGTCAAGGGCACCCTCACCTTGCAAACCGAACGCGCCGTGACCCATGAACAGGCCTGGACACTGCTGCTCACCGCCCTGCGCTTGCGCGACTATGCAGTGACGGTCACGGCTCAAGTGGTCAAGGTGGTGCCTGAAATCGAAGCCAAATGGCAAGGGGCTACGCCAGCCGTCTTTCAAGGCATGGCTGCACCGCGGGATGGCCAAGTGGCCACCCGCATCTTCAACCTCACCCATGAGAGCGCGGCCAATTTGGTGCCGGTGTTGCGCCCCCTCATCAGCGCCAACAACACCATCAACGTCAACCCAGGCACCAACACCTTGGTCATCACCGACTACAGCGACAACCTGGCCCGGCTCGCTCGCATCATCGAGTCGCTGGATCAGCCCCGCGCCGTCGAACCCGTGGTGGTGCCCTTGCAGCACGCCCTGGCCATCGACGTGGTGAATTTGGTGAGCAAGCTGCTGGGCGACGCCGCCCCGCGCGGGCCTGCCAGCGCCGGGCAAGTCGACAACAGCCTGCGCACCACCGTGCTGGCCGATGCACGCAGCAACGCCGTGGTGATTCGCGCCCCCAATTCCGCCCAGCTCGCGCAAGCCCAACTGCTGGTGCGGCAACTCGATCAGCCCAATGGCTTGTCGGGCAGCGGTCAATTGCATGTGGTGTATTTGAAAAACGCCAACGCCCAGCAACTGGCCACCACCTTGAGATCGGCCCTTCAGGCCACTGGCACCTCCAATACCGCCAATACGGCTGCATCTGGCACCACAGGAACTGCCACCAAGTCTGCAAGCACCGGGGGGCAAATTCAAGCCGATCTGGCCACCAACTCGCTCATCATCACGGCGCCCGAGCCGGTCTACCGCGACTTGTTGGCCGTCATACAAAAGCTTGATCAGCGCCGGGCGCAAGTGCTGGTGGAAAGCATCATTGCCGAGGTCGATGCCAGCAAGGCCGCTCAATTTGGGATTCAGTGGCAAAGTGTCGGCGGGCAAAACGGCTCCACAGTCGGCGTTTTGGGCACCAACTTTGGCACTGGCGGCAACAACCTGCTCAACCTTTCCACCCAAGGAACCGCGGGTACCGCTTTGCCAGGACCAGGCCTTAACCTAGCCACTGCACGCCCCGTCAACGGCACCTATGTGCTGGGCGCACTGGCCAACTTTTTGCAAACCCAAGGCGGCGCCAACATCTTGTCCACGCCCTCGCTGCTCACGCTGGACAACGAAGAAGCCAAGATCGTGGTGGGCCAGAACGTGCCCTTTGTCACCGGCCAATACACGGCCAACAACTCCAATGCCGGCGCGGTCAACCCCTTCCAAACCATCGAGCGCAAAGACGTGGGCCTGACCCTCAAGGTCAAGCCTCAAATCAGCGAATCGGGCGCCGTCAAGCTCAACATCTACCAAGAGGTGTCGAGCGTGAATGCAGCCAGTTCTTCGGCCGGTTTGGTCACCAACAAACGCTCCATTGAGTCGAACGTGTTGGTGCAAGACGGTGCCGTGATCGTGCTGGGCGGTCTGCTCTCCGACTCCTTCGAGTCCAACGCCTCGCAAGTGCCCGGTCTCGGGGACTTGCCCGTATTGGGGGCTTTATTCCGCTCGGAAAACCGCAACCGTCAAAAAACCAACCTCATGGTGTTCTTGCGCCCCGTGGTGCTGCGCGACGAGGCCAGCACCAGCACCTTGTCACAGCAACGCTACCGCGAGATGTACGACAGCCAACGCGGTTCGCACCAGCCGGGCACACCCGTCATGCCTGTGCCCAACGACGCCACCTTGCCGCCGCCCGTGTTGGCGCCCCGCCCTGCCACTGGCCAGCCATGAGCCACCGCCTGCCCTACGCCTTTGCGCGCACCCACCGCTTGTTGCTGGACGACGAGCCGGGTGGGTTGACGCTGTGGCACACCGAGGCCCCCCACCCCGGGGCTTGGGCCGAGGTGATGCGCCTGCACCCCGTGAACCGTTTGCAAGCGGTGGACGAAGCCACCCTGATGCGGCGCATCGACCAGCGCTATGGCAACGACCAAGACCACGCGGTTAGCGTCATGCACGAGGTGCAAGACGACGCCGATTTGCAGCGCCTCATGCAAGACTTGCCCGCCGTGGAAGACTTGCTCGAGCGCGCCTCCGATGCACCCGTCATTCGCATGCTCAATGCCTTGCTCACCCAGGCCGTGCGCGATGGCGCGAGCGACATTCACATTGAGCCCCACGAGCGCCACTGCACCGTTCGCCTGCGCATCGATGGCCAACTGCGCGACCTCCTGCACCCCCCGCGCGCCTTGCACGCCGCCCTGATTTCGCGCCTGAAGATCATGGCCGAGCTTGACATCGCCGAAAAGCGCCTGCCCCAAGATGGCCGCATGGCTTTGCGCCTGGGCCAGCGCGCCGTTGACGTTCGCGTCTCCACCCTGCCCAACGCCCATGGCGAGCGCGCGGTGCTGCGCTTGCTCGACAAAAGCGAGGACCGCTTGAGCCTGGCCCGGCTGGGCCTGAGCGACACCCACCACGCGTGGTTGAGCCAATGGGTGCGTCAGCCCCATGGCATTGTGTTGGTCACCGGCCCCACCGGTTCGGGCAAAACCACCACGCTTTACGCCGCCTTGCGCGAGCTGGCCGATGGCCGCCTGAACATCCTGACGGTGGAAGACCCCATCGAATACGAGCTGCCCAACGTGGGGCAAACGCAAGTCAACACCGCCATCGACCTCAGCTTTGCCACCGCCTTGCGGGCCATGTTGCGCCAAGACCCCGATGTGATCTTGGTGGGCGAAATCCGCGACGAAGAAACCGCCCGCATCGCGGTGCAAGCCTCGCTCACCGGCCACCTGGTGCTGGCCACCTTGCACACCAACGACGCCGTGGGCGCCATCACCCGGCTCACCGACATGGGCATTGAGCCGTATTTGCTCAGCTCCTCTTTGGTGGGGGTCATGGCCCAGCGCTTGGTGCGAACCGTCTGCCCCAGCTGCCAGGGCCGGGGCTGCGAGGCCTGCGCCCAGCAGGGCTATCAGGGGCGAACTGGCCTTTACGAATTGCTGCCCATCGACGAGGGCCTGCGCACCCTCATTCACGACCGCCAGAGCGAAGCGCAATTGCGTGCCCACGCGCAACGCCAAGGCATGAAGAGCCTGGCCCAAGACGGCGAGCGACTGGTCGCGCTGGGGCTGACCACGCCCGAAGAGGTGATGCGCGTGACGCGCGACTGAAGCCCAGCCCCCACCCATGACCGCATTTCGTTACCACGCCCTCGACGCCCAAGGCCACGCGCAACGCGGCACGCTGGAGGCCGACTCGGCCCGCCACGCCCGCGCCCAGCTTCGGACCCAAGGCTTGGTTCCCACCGAAGTGCAAGCCCTGGTGCCCACCCAAGCCGGGTTCTGGCAGCGGGAGCTGTGGCCCACGCGGGTGTTCACCGTCACCGAACGCGCCCTGTGGTGGCGGCAATTGGCCAGCCTGGTTGCGGCAGGCTTGCCGCTGGAGCGCAGTCTCACGGCCTTGCGCGACGAAGCCCCCAAACCCAATCAAGCCCAACTCATGGGCCAACTGCACACCGAGGTCAGTGCCGGCCACAGCCTGGCGCACGCCCTGGGTCAACATCCGCGCCACTTCAACGCCATCGACATCGCCGTCATCGCTGCAGGTGAACAAAGCGGTCAATTGGCCACCGTGCTGTTGGGCCTGGCCGATGACGCCGAGCAACGCCTCAAGCTGCGCCAACAGCTGTTGGCCGCCGCCCTTTACCCAGCCATCGTGAGCGGGGTGTCGCTGCTCATCGTGCTGTTTTTGCTCAGCGTCGTGGTGCCCCGCATGGCCGAGGTGTTTGCCGCCCAACGCCAAGCCCTGCCCTGGCTCACCGAGGCCATGCTCTGGGTCAGCAGCCTCATCCAGCAGTCGTGGGCCTGGGGCCTGGCGGCGCTCGTCGCCTTGGCCGTGGGCGGAGCGTGGGCCTTGCGTCAACCGCGCCTGCGGCTGCGCTGGGACGCACGCCTCTTGCGCCTGCCGGTGCTGGGGCGCATCACCCTGGGTTACCACACCGCGCGCTTTGCGGCCACGCTGGCCATGCTCACCTCGGCGGGCGTGCCATTGCTCAAGGCCTTGCAAGCCGCAGCCCACACCTTGGGCAATGCCGCCTTGCAATCCGATGCCTTGCGCTTGGCTGAATGGGTGCGCGAAGGCGCGCCGCTGGCCAGTGGGCTGCAACACCAAGGCCGCTGGCCCAGCGTCTTGACCCTGTTCACCCGCTTGGGTGAACAAACCGGCGATTTGTCTGGCATGCTTGCGAAAGCCAGCCGGCACCTGAGCGATGAAGTCCAGCGCCGGTCCCTCACCCTCACCACGTGGCTGGAGCCGGTGCTGGTGGTGGCCATGGGGCTGATGGTGTTGCTCATCGTGTTGTCGGTGATGTTGCCCATCGTGGACATGAATGCGCTGGTGCGCTGAACCCGGAAAAGGACAAGACATGGGCGTGAATCTGGACAACCAACTCGTGGTGGCGATTTCTTCGCGGGCTTTGTTCGACTTCGAGGAAGAAAACCGCATCTTCGAGCAGGCCGACGACCGGGCCTACATGGACATGCAATTGCAGCGCCTGGAGGCACCGGCCAAACCCGGCGTGGCGTTTTCGCTGGTGCAAAAGCTGCTGCGCTTCAACAGCGAATCGAACCAGCGCGTGGAGGTGGTGATCTTGTCGCGCAACGACCCCGTGAGCGGCATGCGCGTGTTTCGCTCGGCCCAGCACTACGGCTTGGCCATTCAGCGCGGCACCTTCACGCGGGGGGCACCGCCCTGGCGCTACTTGCGCGCACTCAAGGCCAATTTGTTTTTGTCGGCCAACCTCGACGACGTGCGCGCCGCCCTCGATGCGGGCGTGCCCGCCGCGCAGGTTTACCCCTTGTCGGCCCATGCCTCCAGCGCCCACCCCAACGAGGTTCGCATTGCCTTCGATGGCGACGCGGTGTTGTTTTCCGATGAAGCCGAGCGCGTGTTTCAAGCCCAAGGGTTGAGCGCCTTTCAGCAGCACGAGCGCGACAAAGCCAGCCTGCCCCTGTCGGGCGGCCCCTTCAAGCCTTTGCTCGAAGCCTTGCACCGCATGCAAGACAGCCACGCCGGCGAGGTGCGCATTCGCACCGCGCTGGTCACTGCCCGCAGTGCGCCCGCGCACGAGCGCGCCATTCGCACCCTCATGGCCTGGAACATCCAAGTGGACGAAGCCATGTTTTTGGGTGGCCTCGCCAAGGGCGAGTTTTTGCGCGAATTCGAGCCCGACTTTTTCTTCGATGACCAAACCGGTCACATCGAATCGGCCGCCCAGCACGTGCCCGCCGGCCATGTGGCCCAGGGCATCACCAACGCCCACTGAGCCTCATGCACCACCATCGCCACGCCCTGGTCGTTTTCTCTGGCGGCCAAGACTCCACCACCTGCTTGGCGCAGGCCCTCAACCAATTCGAGCGGGTCGAGACCGTGGGCTTTGACTACGGCCAACGCCACCACGTCGAGCTGCAAGCGCGCGAGCACGTTCTGGCCGCCATGCGCGCCATGAGCCCCCGCTGGCACGAGCGCCTGGGCGACGACCACCTGCTGGATTTGGGCGTGCTGGGCCAGGTGAGCCAAACCTCGCTCACGCGCGAGGTGGCCTTCGCCATGGAGGCCTCGGGCTTGCCCAACAGTTTTGTGCCGGGGCGCAACCTGCTCTTTCTCACCCTGGCCGCCGCGCTGGCCTACCGGCGCGACATCACGGTGCTGATCACCGGGGTGTGCGAAACCGATTTTTCAGGCTACCCCGATTGCCGCGACGACACCATGAAGGCCTTGCAAATTTCGCTGTCGCTGGGCATGGACACGCGCTTTCGCATCGACACCCCCCTGATGTGGCTGGACAAGGCCGAAACCTGGCAACTCGCCTTTGACGAAGGGCAGCGCAGTGGCACGCCCCAAGGCGGCGACCAACTCGTGAACCTGATCATTGAGCACACCCACACCTGCTATTTGGGTGACCGTGCGCATCGACACGACTGGGGCTACGGCTGTGGGCAATGCCCAGCTTGTGAGCTGCGCGCCAAGGGCTGGACGCGTTGGCAAGCCCGGGCGGTCGACGCCTGACTCAGCGCCGCTTGCGCTCGCGGCGGGTGATCCAGAGGGTGGCGCTCATGATGACGGCCGCACCCAACCAGGTGCTCATGCTGGGCACCGAGGCAAACACCAGCCAGCCCAGCGCAGACGTCCAGACCAAATCGAGAAAGCGCAGCGATTGCGTGGCGGAGATGTCGGCCAGGCCAAAGCCACGCGCCATGCAGTAGTGGCCATACGAGCCCAAAAAGCCAGCCACCAAAAACGCCAAGGCTTGCCACAGGCTGATGGGCGCCCATTGCATCAAGCCCAAGGGGGCGCTGAGCAAAGCAATCACCAGCGACTGCCACAACACAATCGTGGCCGACTGCTCGGATCGGGTGAGCGCCTTGGTGATCAGGAACGAGGCCGCGAACAACGGCGACGAGGCCATCATGATGAGGTTGTAGTAGCCGCCCTCGCCGCTGAGCTTGGGGCCCACCACCACCAGCACCCCCACAAAACCAATGGCTGCAGCCACCCAGCGGTCGCCACGCATGCGCTCGCCCAAAAACCAAGCCGCGCCCAGCATCACGTAAATGGGCCCCGTGAAACTGATGGCCGTCATGTCGGCCAAGGGAATGTGCGGCAGCGCCGTGAACCACAAGGTGAGGGCCAGGGCATGGGCCGCACCGCGCCAGAACTGGCCTTTGACATCGCGTGGCCAGTAATGCTTCAGCCCATGGCGAAACAGCAACGGCATCATCACGATCACGCCCGCGAGGTAGCGCAAAAACTGCGCTTGGCCCGTGGGCAGCTGCTGGCTCAGCGCCCGCAAGAGCGCATTGAGCACGGAAAAAATGAAACCGCTCAAGGCCACCCAGAACATGCCTTGCACCACCGGCGGCCAAGCCTCGATGCGCGTCTGGCAGCGCTGGGCAAGGGTGCGGTAGGTGGCAAGCATGGGGCGAGTCTAGGGCACGCCATGCGCCCACCTGGTCACGCCCGCGCCAGGGGCAACTCTTGCCAGTGGGTGGTGTAGCGCGGGGTGCGTCGGGCCTGCTTCATGGCCCAAGGCTGGCTGGCCTGCCCACTGTGCACCGCCGCCAGCGTCAGCGCGCCACGCCCATGCCGGGTGTTGATGGCATCGAGCGCCGCCATGAGCCGCTCGCGGGGCAAAGCGGCCCGCTCGTCGAGGCGACCCGGCTCGGTGTCCCCCCAATCCAATTCGTGCTGGTGCACATCCGCCGGCACCAAGTCCAGCAACATCACCCCCGCCTTGGCGTAACGGTAGCCGGGCCGATGGATGCGCGCCAAGCCCGCCAGCGCAGCCTGCACCAGCAAGGCCGAGTCGGCCGTGGGGCGCACCAAGGGCACCACCACCGAATTGGCGTATTGCCGGTCTTGGCGGCGAAACGGGCTGGTGCGAATGAAACACAGCACCTGCGCGGCCACGCCCCCTTGCGTTCGCAGCTTTTCGGCCGCACGCTGGGCAAAGGTGGTGACGGCCGCCTGCAAGTCCCCCAGTTGGGTCACCGCCTCGCCAAAGGAACGGGTGCAGGCGATTTGCTGTTTGTCGGCCGGTGCCTCTTCCCAGCCCACACACGGGGTGCCATGCAGCTCGCGCCAGGTGCGCTCGAGCACCACCGAACCTTGCTGGCGCACCCAGCTCGCCGGGCATTGCATGAAGTCCCACACGGTGTGCACCCCACCGGCTTGCAAGCGCTGCGCCGTGCGTCGCCCCACGCCCCACACCTCGCCCACCGCCGTGGTTTCAAACAAGACCTGCTGCTGCGCGGGCGCAAGCAAGCTCAGGGCGCACACTTGCGCCAACTCGGCGGGGTAATGCCCAGGCTTGCGCTCGGCCGTCTTGGCGATGTGGTTGGCCAGCTTGGCCAAGGTTTTGGTGACGCCCAAGCCCACCCCGCAGGGAATGCCCACCCAGTCGAGCACGCGCTGGCGCACCCGGCGGGCCCGCTGCACCCAGTCGCCCGGAATGCCGGTGAGGTCGACAAAGCTTTCGTCGATGGAATAAATGTCTTGGCGATGCCCCAGCCCAGCGACCAGGCTCATCATGCGGTCGCTCATGTCGCCATACAAGGCAAAGTTGGCCGACAGACTCACCAGCCCCGCCGACTCTTCCAAGTGACGAATCTCGAACCACGGCGCCCCCATGGCAATGCCCAAGGCCTTGGCCTCGTTGCTGCGCGCAATCGCACAGCCATCGTTGTTGGACAACACCACCACGGGGCGACCTTGCAAGCTGGGCCGAAACACCCGCTCGCACGACACGTAAAAGTTGTTGCCATCGATCAGCGCGAACATGAACGCCCCCCGCGCCTTCAGACGCGAAACTGCTTGATCGCCGCCACCACCACGCCCCACACCTCCAGGCTTTGCCCGTCGCGGGGTTCGATGTCGGCATAGGTGGGGTTGGCCGCCTTCAGGCGCACGCGGCCCGCGCGCATGAGCAAGGTCTTGCAGACGAACTCGCCGTCGACCACCGCAATCACCACGTGCCCCGAGCGGGCCCGCACCGCACGATCCACCAGCACCACGTCGCCATCGAAGATGCCCGCCTCGCGCATGGAGTCGCCGCGCACCCGCAACAAAAACGTGGCCTGGGGGTGGCGAATGAGCTCGGCCATGAGGTCCAAGCGCTGCACCGCATGGTCTTCGGCGGGCGAGGGAAAGCCCGCCGCCACCCGGGCCGGCAAGGCTTGCACCCAAGCGGGCACATCGGCCAGGGGCATGGGCTGGCCAGCCGCCAAGGCGGGCACAGCGGGGGAAACGGCAAGGGGCGAGGTGGGCATGGCAGGACGTCTGAAAACCTGTTTTTATATACAGTATGCCAAACTTCACCGGCCGGTGCCTGTGAGACAGGCGACGGGCTCGGCGCAGGCCTTGGGTTACATTGGCTCGGCGCCATGTCGAGCGCTTTCAACCCGCACCCACAGACACCGTGACCCTGGCCCAACCCCTTCCCCTGGCCGCTTTGCCGGCGCATGCGCTGGCCTTGCGCGAACGGGTGCGCGACTTTTTGCGCCGCCAGCAAGGCCGCTGGCCGCTGAGCACCCGCGTGCAGTCGTGGATGGCCTTCGATGCCGACTTCAGCCGCGAGCTGGCCGCCCAAGGCTGGGTGGGCGTGACCCTGCCCCCCGAATACGGCGGCGCGGGCATGGACGCTTTCGAACGCTTTGTGTTGGTCGAGGAGCTGTTGTGCCACGGCGCACCCGTGGCGGCGCACTGGATTGCCGACCGCCAAAGCGGCCCACTCATCCTGCGCTACGGCACGCCCGAACAACGCGCCCGGCATTTGCCCGCCATTTGCCGGGGCGAATCGTTTTTTTGCATTGGCATGAGCGAGCCCGGCGCGGGGTCCGACCTCGCCAGCGTGCGCAGCCGCGCCGTGCCCCAAGCCGATGGCAGCTGGCGCCTGAGCGGCCAAAAAATTTGGACCACCTACGCGCACCACGCCCACTTCATGATCGCGCTGGTGCGCACCAGCGGGCAAAGCAGCGACCGACAAGCCGGCCTGTCGCAGTTCATCATCGACTTGCACGCGCCGGGCGTTCGCATTCGCCCCATCGAAGACCTGGCCGGCCACGCCCATTTCAACGAGGTGTTTTTCGACGAGGTGCACCTGCCGGCCGATGCCTTGGTGGGCACCGAAGGCAGTGGCTGGCAACAAGTCACCGCCGAACTGGCCTTCGAGCGCAGCGGGCCCGAGCGCATTTACTCGTGCATGGCGTTGCTCGACGCCTGGCTGCAACGGGCGCGCACCCGCAACCCCCAAGCCGCCAGCCTGCTGGCCGGACGGGTGATGTCGCACTTGGCCGCACTGCGTGCCTTGTCGCTGGCCACCACCGCCCGACTGGTGGCGGGCGACAGCCCCGTGACCGAAGCCGCCCTCACCAAAGACTTGGGCACGCAACTCGAACAAGACATTCCCACCTGGCTGGCCGATGCCCTGGCCAGCGACCCCTTGCACCCCGACGACACCGAATGGATGCGGGCGCTGGCCGTGGTGGTGCAAATCGCGCCCACCTACGCCTTGCGCGGGGGCACCCGTGAAATTTTGCGCGGCATGATTGCCCGTGGTTTGGGGCTGCGATGAACGCCATGGCCACCCCGTCGTCCCTGACGCTCGACCCCCTGCTGTTGCAGGCCTTGCGCGAGGCCTTGTCGCCCCTGCACACCCCCGACACCTGGCGCGCGGCCGATGCCAGCGGGCAAGCCCCCGAGGTGCTGGCCCTGTGGCAAGCCCAGGGCTTTGAGGGCCTGATCCGACCCGAAAGCCACAACGGCGCGGGGCTGGCCCTGAACCAATTGTTTGACGTCTGGGCCTTGCTGGGCGAATGGGCTTGCCCCTTGCCACTGGGCCTGGGGCTGGTGGCGCAAGCCTTGCACCAGGCCCACCCCAACGGCCCCACCCCACCGGTGCTCACCACCGTCGCCCCGCAATTGCACATCGACGCCTCGGGCACGTGGCACGCGCTGGCCGTGCCCTGGGGGCGCAGTGCGCAGGCGGTGCTGTTCGAGCACGACCAACAACTGATGTGGCTGCCCACCGCCGGCGGTCACCAGCAAGCCAGTGGGCGCAGCGACCGCTTGCACGCCGACTGGCAATGGCCCCAAGGCGCCGCCCAAGCCCAGGTGCTGGGCCCGGCGGTTGGCCTCAGCGCGCTGGGCGCCGTGGTGCTGGCCGCCCACATGGCGGGGGCTTTGTCTGCCGTGTTGCACCGCACCGTGAACTACGCCAACGAGCGCCAACAATTTGGTCGGCCCATTGGCAAGTTCCAAGCGATTCAACACCACATCGCCGTGATGGCCGAGCACACCCATGCGGTGCACCTGGCCACGCAAACCGCCGTGGCCCATCTGTCGGTGCCAGCGGCCAGCGGTGTGCCCGTGGTGAGCCCGTCGCTCGCAGCCTTGGCCAAAGCCCGTGCCAGCGAAGCCGTGCCCTTGGTGTGCAACCTGGCCCACGCGGTGCACGGGGCCATGGGCATCACCGCCGAATACCCCTTGCACCACCACACGCGCCGCTTGCACGCTTGGCGCTTGGACTTTGGCGCAGAGAGCCACTGGCAGCGCGTGCTGGGCGAGGCGTGGCTGGCCAGCGGCGAGTCCAGCCTGGATTTTTTATTGAACCACCTGAGTTTGGAGACCCCTTCGTGAGTGACTTTCTTTTGTATGAGCAAGACGGCCCCATCGTCACCCTGACCCTGAACGCACCCGAGCAGCGCAACCCCCTCACGGGCAACACCGCCGCCGACGAATTCGTGCGCGCCACCGAGCGCATTCGTGCCGACAACCGGGTGCGCGCCGTCATCCTCACCGGCGCAGGCCCGGTGTTCTCCACGGGCGGCGACCTCAAAGACATGCAACGCTTTTTTGGCGACGAGATGCCGCCTGCAGCGATTCGCCAGTGGTACACCGGCGGCATTCAGCGTTTGGCCAAAGCCGTCTACGACTTGGAAGTGCCCACGATTGCGGCGGTCAATGGGCCCGCCGTGGGCGCCGGCTGCGACCTCACCTGCCTGTGCGACTTGCGCATCGCCTCCGAGAAAGCCAGCTTTGCCGAGAGCTTTGTGCGCGTGGGCCTCATACCCGGCGATGGCGGCGCTTGGCTCTTGCCCCGCACCGTGGGCTTGTCCAAAGCCATGGAAATGGCGTTCACCGGCGACCCCGTGCCCGCCCAAGAGGCCTTGGCCTGTGGGCTGGTGTCGCAAGTCGTGCCGCACGACGAACTCATGCCCGCCGCCCGTGCGCTGGCCCAACGCATCGTGCGCAACCCCGGCAACATCTTGCGCATGACCAAGCGCTTGATTCGCGAAGGACAAACCACCACGCTCGACAACCTGCTGCAACTCTCGGCCAGCATGCAGGTGATTGCCCACAAGAGCCCGCAACACTGGGAAGCCGTGAACGCGTTCCTGGAAAAGCGCCCGCCCCAATTCGGCGACGAGTGAGGCCGTGAACCGCGCCGTGGATGCCTTTGCCCGAGAGATGAGCGCGCTGGCCGACGCCGGCGGCCCTCACCATCGGCGCGACAGCATCGCCTGGCTGATGTTGGGGGTGTTCCCCATGATCATGTCCACCACCATCATCAACGTGGCGGTGCCCGACATCAAAGCCTATTTCCACGCCTCGCACCTGCAGGTGCAGGTGTTGTCGTCGGCGTTTTTGGCAGCGGTCACCACCGCCATGTTGCTCTCGGGTGGGCTCATGGGGCGGCTGGGCGTGCGCGCCACCTATCGCATCTTGTGCTGGGGCTTTGCCCTCACCGGGCTCATCGCCGCCTTGTTGCCCCCCAGTGGCCTGAACTGGCTGGCGCTGGTGCGCATCGTGCAAGGCTTTCTCACCGGCACCTCGCAGTC
>JAYPFZ010000037.1:0-8695 GCA_038126555.1 Betaproteobacteria bacterium | reverse complement strand
CAACTGCGCCACCGCGACGAGCAAGTGCTCAATTTCGAATTGCTCAAGATCCCGGGCGTGCTGGCCGCCAGCCTCATTGGCGTGACCTATGGCCTGGGCTTGTTTGGCACGACCTATTTGCTGCCGGTGTATTTGCAAGACCTGGGCGGCTGGGCCTCGTGGCAAGCGGGCACGGCCTTGCTGCCCAGCGGCCTCATGCTGGCCGTGATGCTGTATGTGGGCGGCGCCATGACCGACCGCTTCTCCATGCGCTGGACGCTGTTCATTGGCCTGATGGCTTTTCTGGTGAGCAACGCCGCGTTCTTGTGGCGACTGGAGCCGGTGGACTTGTGGTGGTTCGTGGGCATCACCTTGGTGGGCCGGGTGGGCCTGGGCCTCACGATTCCGTCTTTGAACGCGGGCGCCACGCAAGTGGCCCCCGAGGCCTATGCCTCCACCATCACCGTGATGATGGGGTTTTTCAGGGCCTTGGGCGGGGCGGTGGGCGTGGGCTTGGTGGGGGTGTTGCTGGAGCTCGGGCATGACCGCGGGACCAGCGCGTCCCTGGGCTTGTCGCAAGCCTATTGGGTCACATTCCTCGCCATGACCCTCACATACCTGCCCGCGCTCGGTGCTTGGCACTGGATGCGCCCCAACCCACCGAAGGCTGCCCCATGAACCGCGCCAGCCTCGTGCGACTGGTGGTGTTGTCGGCCATTTGGGGCAGCTCGTTTTTGTTCATGCGGGTGGCCGCACCCGTGCTGGGGCCAGCCGTGTTGTCGCTGGGACGCGTGGCTTTGGGCGCTGCGTTTTTGTGGATGCTGGCGCTGTGGTGGCGCAAGTCCATCGCGCTGCGCGAGAACTGGAAACACTTTGTGGTGCTGGGCGGGGTGAACGCCGCCTTGCCCTTTGTGCTTTACAGCCAAGCCTCGCAGTTGCTGTCCACGGCGCAGCTGTCGGTGCTCAATGCCACCGCCCCGGCGTGGGGCTATGTGATTGGCCTGGCCTGGGGCTTGGAGGCGTGGTCGCCGCGCCGAGGCTTGGGCCTGCTGTTGGGCTTGCTGGGCGTGGTGATGCTGATTCAGCCCAGCGGCGAGGGCTGGCAAGGCCCACAACTGCAAGGCGTGCTGATGTGCCTGACCGCCACGTTTTGCTATGGCCTGGCCACCAACCATGCGCGGCGCAGCGCCGCACGCGAGCCGTTTTTGAATGCCTTTGGCACCCTGCTGGGCGCCTCGGTGACGGTGGCGCCCACCTTGCTGGTGTGGCCCCTGGCCCACCCGCCCACCTGGGCAGCCGTGGGCGCAGTGGTGGGCATTGGCGTGCTGTGCAGCGGGGTGGCCTATTTGCTGTATTTCCGGCTGGTGCAAGACGTGGGGCCCACCTCGGCGCTCTCGGTCACCTACCTCATCCCCTTGTTTGGCAGTTTGTGGGGCGGGGTGTTTTTGGGCGAATGGCCCACGCTGGCCACGCTGGGCGGCATGGGCGTGATCTTGCTGGGCACCGCCCTGGTGACGGGCTTCAACCCCTTGGGCTGGCTGTTGCGCAAGCCCCTCAGAGGGTGAGCCGCCCTTCGATGCACAGGCTCACCGCACCGCCCACCCACAAGGTGTCGCCTTCTAAATCGATGTGCACTCGGCCCGCTCGGCCCAAGGCGGCACCCTGGGCCACTTGGTAATGGGCAGGGGCTAAGCCCGCCGCGCGCATCCACACCGCCAGCCCCGCATTGAGGCTGCCCGTGACCGGGTCTTCGTTCACCCCAGAGGGCACCACAAAGGCACGCACCTCGAAGGCGGTGTCGGCGCCCGGCGCTTGCGGCGCCACCACCCCCAGCTTCAAATCGGCCAAGGCGGCAAAGTCGGGTTTCAACTGGCGCACTTGCTCGGCGTCGCGCAGCATCACCGCGCACCACTCGGGGCCATTGACCACCCACTGGTGGTGCCAGACATCGCTGGGGCTCACGCGCAACGCGCTGACGATGCGGGCCAGCAAATCGGGCGCAAGTGGCCCCGTGCGCAACAAAGGCGGGGCCGCAAAAGCCAATCGCTCGGCGTCTTGTCGCACGGTGACCAAGCCAATGCCGCACTCTTGCACCACCACCCCTGGCGTGGTGGGCACACCGCCCGCACGCAGCCACGCGGCACACGAACCCAAGGTGGGGTGACCGGCAAACGGCAACTCCTGACCCGGCGTGAAGATGCGCACCCGGTAGTCCGCTCGCGGGTCGGTGGGTGGCAACAAGAAGGTGGTTTCCGACAAATTGGTCCAGCGCGCAAAGCGCGCCATGTCGGCCTCGGTGAGGACATCGGCATCGTGCACCACCGCCAAGGGGTTGCCCTGGAGCGGCTGATCGCTGAAGACGTCGAGCTGGTGGAAAGTGAAGGTGGTCATGCGTGGATCATCCGCGCTTCAAATACACCTTCACAAAACTGGACTTCAGGGCCTCGGCCTTGGCGGCCAAATCGGTCTGGTTGCCCGCATTCACGGCGTCCATCACCGCGTCGAGGTTGCGCCGAATGGTCATGATTTCCTCGTCGTTCGCCACGGCCTCCACCGCCGCGAGCTTGTCGCTGACTTGGGCATAGACGGATTGGATCTTCTTCAGGTCACCCGCGGCGGCGGCGTCCAGCACCCATTCCATGGCGTCGTGAAAGTCCACCAAGGCCACCGCCAACTGGGAAAAGCCATTGCGCTTGAGCCAGCCCTGGAAAATGGGGCGAACGGTTTCCAAGTCGAGGTGGGCTTGGTGCAAGTCGCCGGTGCGCACCAAGGGCTCGACCTGACGAATTTTTTCAGCCACGGCCAGCAACTCGGCCGTGAATTGTTCATCGGACTTGAGGGCGTGAGGCCGGTAGCTCAAGTATTTGGCTTGGAAGGCGGCATAAGCGGGCACCCATTGTTCGTATTGCGCCACCGCTTGTTCGCGCTCGCCCTTGCCGGTGAGAAACAGGGTTTGCTTGTAAAAGGCATTCATGCCGTTGTATTGCTCGAGGAACAGCTTGCGGGTGACCACCTGGCTGCCCCAGCTGCCGCCCACGGCCAGCGCCAACAACACCAGCACCCCCGCCCAACGCCAGGCTTGGCAGGCGCAGTCGCCATCGGTTCGCACCCCCAGCAGGCCATACAAGGGGCAACGGCGTAACCAGCCCGTGAGCAACATCACCGCACCCACGGCGTAGGCCACCCAGTGCCAAGGCTGGCCCAGCCAGAAGTAACCGGCTTGCAACAACACAATGGCCAAGATCAGGCGAACGAATTGATCGATGGGGTGAACGTTTTTCATGAGGAATTCCAGTGGGGACAACAAGACGGCATTGTCCCTTTGCGTTTGCGACAAGCGTCTGCTTTGGATCAAGGCTTCTAGAATGACGCCATGACCCTCGCCCGAATGCCACATCAGTTTGCCCGCTGGGTGTTGCTGTGGTTTGCCCTGACCCTCACGGCGGCCATTGCCGCACCGGTGGTCAGTGGCGACGTGGTGAACATCGTCTGTTCCGCTCAGGGCGTTCAACTGGCCGACCCTGAAGGCGATGGTGCCCTGGCCGCCAAAACCACGGCCAGCCTGCATTGCCCCTTGTGCATGCCGATGGCCACCCTGGTGGGTCAATCCGCCACCCCCAGCGTGTCCGTCGCTGTCAACCACTGGCCGCTCACGTGGCGCTGGCCACCGGCCCATTCGGCCCACGATGCGGCGCCCCCCTTGCCCTCTCGCGGTCCACCGGTTTCTTGCTGACTTCTATTCCCCTTTTTTTTCAACACGTTCTTGCCCCACGTGGGGCGAGACTTGGAGTCATTCATGAAACACCTGTTATTCACCCTCACCGCCGCCCTCACCCTGTCCACCGCCGCTTGGTCTCAAACCGTGTCCATTGACGCGCCTTGGGCCCGCGCCACCGTGCCGGGTCAAAAAGCCTCGGGCGCCTTCATGCAACTCACGGCCCCCGAAAACATGAAGTTAGTGGCGGCCTCCAGCCCGGTGGCTGGCGTCACCGAAATTCACGAAATGAAGATGGACGGCAACCTGATGAAGATGTCAGCCATCCCCTTTCTCGCCTTGCCCGCCGGACAAGCCGTGACCCTCAAGCCCGGTGGCTATCACGTGATGTTGTTGGATTTGAAAAGCCAGCTCAAAACCGAGGCCAAGCTGCCGCTGACCCTGACGTTTGAAAACGCCAAAGGCACACGCAGCCAAGTGACGCTGGAGGTGCCCATCCAACCCTTGGGCGCCACCCAACCCATGAAGCACGGCCACATGCAGCACTGAAGGGGCGTGGCCCCAGCCGGGATGCTGACGCGAGCGCGCGTCAGTGTTTGGGTTGGGCGCCTTGGGCGCGGGCGTTGGCATCGAGCCCGCCCTTGGCCTGCCACTCGGCAAAGCCGCCCTGCAAGATGCGCACGTTCTCCCAACCCGCCACCCGCAGCGCAAAACCAGCCTGCGCCGACAAACTGCCGGTGTTGCAGTAAATCAACACCATTTGGTCTTTGGGAATGTGTTGGCGCTTGGCCAACACCTGCCGCCATTCGATGTTCACGGCCCCGGGAATGTGGGACTTGGCGAATTGCGCGGCATCGCGCGCGTCGATGATGCGCATCTTGGCGTATTGTTCGCGCGGAATTTGCTCGGGGAAGATGGTCGCCCCGGCGTAATCCACAAACTCCAAATACGCCGACATCTCTTCCACAGCGGCGTTGTTGGCCAAGGCCCATGGGGGCGTGCCAATCATCAGTCCCCAGCACAGGGCGTAGGCCAAACGTTTCATGGGCTTCCAAAATCGGGTTAAATATCAGCTTTCAATTATGAAGCAGGCTGGCACGCTGCGCACTCTGGAGAAAAAATGTTTCAACGCACTTGCATCGCCCTGGCACTGGGCTTGACCGTGACGGTGTGCGGGGCACAAACCCCTGGCCATTCGGGACCACGGCATGGCCACGACGCCCGCCATTTACACGCCCAAGGCCAACACGATGAAGTGAACATGCCGGGCTTGCAAGGCAAGGACACCACCCCCCAAGAGGTGAACGATTTGCGCGTCATGTTCCAGTTGCACAAAGACTTTCGCCGCACGGTGACGCACTTGCCCAATGGCATTCGCACCGTCACCGAAACCGACAACCCCCGTTTGTATGCCGCGTTGGTGAGCCATGTGGCGGGCATGCTGCAGCGGGTGAGCGAGCAGCGCAACCCCCACGTCATCATCCAAAGCCCCACACTCGAAGCCGTGTTCGAGGGCGGGCGCTTGATTCGCAACGACATTCAAGTCACCGCCAAAGGCGTGACGGTGACCCAAACCTCAGATCAGCCGCATTTGGTCAAGGCCTTGCAAACCCATGCCGACGAGGTGAGCGAGCTGGCCTTGCGCGGCATGGCCGCCGTGCACGAACAAATGCAAGGCCGCCACCACCGCCATTGAGCAGGCTTTAGCGAGCGGGCAACAAAAAGCCCGCGAAGAACGCTGACAAAGTGGCCGTTGCGTCCAACGGCAACACCTGTGCGATGTATTGGTCGGGGCGCACCACCACCAAGCAGCCTTGCTGACGATCGATGCCACGCAGGGCAAAAATGTCGGTGCCGCGCTTGAGATCGGCGCAAAACACCTTTTCGTAGTCCATCAAACCCAGCTGGCCTTTGTAGGGCTTGAGGAACGCGGGCATGGTGCCGTGTTCGATGTCACGGAAGCCTTGCTGGAACACGGCGCGCACATCGATCACGGCGTCCACATCGGCGCCCACTGGCGTGTGTCGCAACACCGGGGAATCGGGGTGCTGGGCCAAAAACGCGCACAGCCGTTCGATGGCACCACCCGCTTGGCCGTGATCGCCTTCGGGGGCGAACGCAAACAGACGCCAGCGCGCATCGGCCTCGACAGCATGGCCCAACTCCATGGGGTAGGCGTCGGCCAGCCGAATGACTGGCGCCGAATGAAAGCGCTCACCCACGATCAAGCCAGTGGCCAAAGCCTGGTGCTGGTTGTCGCCAGTGATGACCGAAGGCGCGTAGCGAACGCTTAGGCCACCCGTGAACACCAAGTTCTCGATGAACTGCTTTTGAAAGCGCGGCATGTTGGAGCCATCGAGCTCCGACTCGCCGGGCGGGGCACTCATGATGCGAGCCCATTTGTGATCGGTGTCGACCAGCATCTTGGCGGCCGCCCAACGCTCGGCAGAATAGGTGTGCAACAAACTGGGTTTGGAGCGGCCCTTGAACACCTGCACCAGCTTCCAGCCCAGGTTGAAGGTGTCGCCCATGGACACGTTCATGCCCTGACCCGCTTTGGGGCTGTGGGTGTGGCATGCGTCGCCAGCCGTGAACACGCGGGGGTGGCGAGTGGCCGCTTGGTCGGGCGGCACATCGTCGAATTTGTTGGTCATGCGGTGACCAATTTCATAGACCGACCACCACACCACCTCTTTCACATCGAGGGTGTAGGGCTTGAGGATGCGGTTGGCCGCCGCGATGATGTGCTCGGAGGTGAGGTTGCGATTGGCCACGCGCTCATCGGGGTTGAGCTTGTCGAGTTCCACATACATGCGAAACAAATACCCGCCCTCACGCGGCAGCACCAGCAGGTTGCCTTCAGACTTCGAGGCAATCAGGCATTTCATGCGGATGTCGGGAAAGTCGGTGTTGGCGAGGATGTCCATCACCCCCCAAGCCTGATGCGCGGCATCGCCAGTGAGCTCGCCACCAATGGCGGTTCGAACCTGGCTGCGTGCGCCATCGCAACCCACCACATAGTTGGCGCGCACCGTCACCAGCTCGCCCTTGCGGGCCTCATCGGTGCGCTCGAGGGTCACCGTCACGGGGTGGTCGTCGGTGGTGGTGTCGATGTGCAGGTCTTTCACCGCCAAGCCGTAGTCGGGCTCCAAGCGTGACGGCGAGTTTTTCATGTATTCCAAATAGAGCTCATGCACCCGCGCTTGGTTCATGAGCGTGTGGGGCATTTCAGACTGGTCGTCGGCCACGTCTTGCACCCGCCCCACGCGGTGAATGTGCGCGGGGTTCTCGGGGTTGGGCGTCCAGAACGTGGTTTCGTTCACCCAATAGGCTTCCTCTTTCACCTTGTTGGCAAACCCAAAGGCCTGGAACATTTCCATGGAGCGAACGTTCAGGCCATCGGCCTGGCCCTTGTCGATGGGGCCCAGTTTGGCCTCGACGATGCGGGTGTTGATTTCGGGGAAGGCCGACAACTGCGCCGCCAACGTGAGCCCGGCAGGGCCACAACCCACCACCAACACATCCACCTCGGCTGGCAAGGGCTTGGCATTGGCCGCTGCGCGGATGGGGTCTGCCGCCTTGATGCGCGGATCACTGGGCTTGAAGCCATTCATGTAGTACTGCATGCGGGGTCTCCTGAAAAGGGGGTGGGCAATTGATATTTATGCTTACTAATTCCAGTCTAGCAGAAAGTAAGCATGCTTATCAATCACCTTTTTGGGGCACAATGCCCACAAGGAGAAGTGGCATGGAATCACTGGCAATGCCCGGACACCTGATCCGGCGACTGCATCAACGTTCATCACAGGTTTTCACTGCGCGCACCCAAGCGGCGGGCTTTGACCTGACCTCGGTGCAATTTGCCGCCATGGACGCCATTGCCAACCACCCCGGCGCCGACCAAGCCACCATTGCCCAACTCATCGCCTTTGACCGCGCCACGATTGGTGGCGTCATCGACCGCTTGTTGCAAAAGGGCTGGATTCGGCGCAGCGTGAGCGAACGCGACCGGCGTGCCCGCGTGCTCGACCTCACCCCCAAGGGCAAGCGCCTGATGGCCGAGGTCTTGCCGGTGGTGGCCGATTTGCAAGACGAGGTGTTGTCCCCCCTGACGGCCGAGGAAAAAGCCACGTTCATGACACTGGCCACGCGACTCATTCAAGCCGAATCCACCGCCTAAGGGCACACCATCAACTCGGAGCCACGCATGCGCAAACTGTTACTGATTGGGTTGGCCAGTGTGATCGGCGCGGCAGCGGCGCATTCGGCCGAAGTCGCGGTGGTGAACCCGCAACGGCACGCCGGCGGCTTTGCCCACCGTTATGTGCCTGAGCTGACGGGCACCGCCCCCGGCGACGCGCCCTTGAAGCATGTGCTGGCCATGAGCAGTGGCGGCACCGACGCCAAAATGGCCGGGGCGCACGAAGACAACGAATGGGCCAAGATCAACCGCCACCAATTGACGACCACCGAGGTGGTGAAAAAGCATGGCGCCAAATCCATCGCCTCCGGCCAAGAGCTGCGCTATTCGGCGACCGACACGTTTGCCTTGTCGCTGACTGCCGATGCTGCGGGCGGGTTTTTCCGAAATTTTGATCAACACCTCTGGCAGCCTGCCCGCACCGAGTCAACAGGCCATTGGCTGTTTGACCGCGAGGGCAAGCCCATGTCGGCGTCTGGTTTCAGCGCCACCACCCGCGATTGGGGTCGCTTGGCTTTGCACAGCGTGCGCTTGTTGAAATCCGGAGGCTGTATGGGCGACTTCATGCAAGCGGCCACCCACGCCCAAGTGCCCAACAAAACCAAGCGTGTGGGCGCCGCATTCGCGTCTTATGGCTACCAAACCTGGGTTGGCAACTTTGGCCGCGTGCCCAGTTACTGGTGGTTG
The DNA here is from genome assembly GCA_038126555.1 of Betaproteobacteria bacterium. Classification (GTDB taxonomy): domain Bacteria; phylum Pseudomonadota; class Gammaproteobacteria; order Burkholderiales; family Burkholderiaceae_C; genus Limnohabitans. Next base: position 113 of record JAYPFZ010000037.1, on the reverse strand, counting down.
GGCTATGGGGGTCAACGCGTGGGGATTGACCCGGCTGGGGAAAAAATTCTGGTGCTCACCAGCCACCGCGAAGACTACATGGGCGAGGTGTATCGGCTGTTTGCGCAGTGGAC
>JAYPFZ010000036.1:0-22047 GCA_038126555.1 Betaproteobacteria bacterium | reverse complement strand
CTGGGTTATGTGAAGAACCTCCACCCCGAAGTGGCCGCTGCGGTGGACCGAGGCGTGCAGGTGTTGCGCGACCTCGGGGCGCACATCGAGACCGTGGACCCCGGCATCGAAGACCCCTTGGCCATCAGCACCGGCTTGTGGTTTGCCGGAGCAGCCACCGTGTGGCGTGGCCTCACCGAGGCCCAACGCGCCCAAACCGACCCCGACTTTGCCGCCGAGGTGCAACTGGGTCAGGCCCTGGATTTGGCCCAGGTGCATGAGCTCAACATGCAACGGGGTTTGCTGGGCTCGCACCTGCGCCAGTTCATGACGCAGTGGGATGTGCTCATCACGCCGTCGGTGGCGGTGCCCGCTTTCGATGCGCGACCGGCGGGTCATGCCCCCATGACGCCCGAGACCATGTTGGGTTGGACGCCCTACAGCTACCCCTTCAACCTCAGCCAGCAACCCGCCATCACCGTGCCGTGCGGCCTGTCCAGCGAAGGCTTGCCCTTGGGCATTCAATTCGTGGGGCGCATGTTCGACGACGCCATGGTCTTGCGCGTGGCGCGGGCCTTCGAATCGGTGATGCCAGTGCCACGCCCGGATCGGGCGCTGTTACGCAACTAAGGCTTGCGCCAAGGCTGCAAACGCAGGCAGGGTCACGGGGTCGTTGTGCACGTTGGCGGCCAAGGGGTGTGAGCCAAAGCGGGCGATCACCATCTGGGCCTGGGGGTCGATGTAAAGGCTTTGGCCGTGAATGCCGCGCGCCATGTAGGCCCCGTGGTCGTTGTGTGAGACCCACCACATGCGCCGATAACTCCAGCCCGGCAAGGTGGCGTAACCGCCCGTCTTGAACGCCTCGCGATCGCCACCCCGTTGGAGGTCGGCCACCACCGCCTCGGGCACCACCTGGCCCTCAGGGCCTTGGCCGCCACAGCGCAGCATCTCGCCCAAACGGGCCAAATCGCGAACGGTGCAATTGATGCCACCACCCGCGAAATCGGTGCCCCAATCGTCCACGCCCATGGCGGCATCGTGCTCGACGCCCAAGTGCTGCCACAAGCGCGCTTGAATCAAGCTGCCCACATCGGCGCCGGTGACCCGATGCATCACCCAGCCCAACACGTCGGTGTTGACGGTTTTGTAGGTGAAGCCTTCGCCGTGCGCCCCTTCGGGCTGCAAGCCACACAAAAAGGCACGAAAGCCCTCGGGTGGCGGGTCACCGGGCCGAGGCGGAAACACGCCGCCGGCGCGCGCATGACGCCAAATATCGGCTTCGGGGTCGGCGTAGTTTTCGCTGTAACGCACGCCAATGCGCATGTCCATGACTTGATCCACGCTGGCGGTGGCGTAGGCGCTGTGCGCCAATTCGGGCACGTAATGCGTCACGGGCGCGTGCACATCGAGCACCCCCTCGTGGGCCAGCATCGCGGCCAGCAAGCCGGTGAACGATTTGGTGACCGACATCCCCATGTGCAAGCGGTGCGGGTCCATGACGCCAAAGTAGCGCTCGTAGACGCAACGGCCTTGGTGCAACACCACGATGGCATCGGTGTAGTTGGCCAACAGCGATTCGGCCCAGCTGAGGCTGCGCGAGGGCGCTTGCGGCGTGGCCAGGGTTTCGAACTGCACGTCGTCCAAGGCCGAATTCAAGGCCACAGGCCAGGGGCCGATGGGCCCTTCGCCTCGACTCACCCGCCGGGTGGGCCGCAGTTGCTGGTAGTGGCTCATCGCCCAGCGCAACTGCGGAAAGGTATACATGCTCATGTCGGCCCAGCGCACCGTGCGCTCGGGGGCCGGGGGCGAGCCCTGCATCCAACCCATGCGGATGGGGTCGCTGTCGTGTGCATCCAAAACCATGGGGGTTCTCCTGTGTTGCGCCCTGAGGCCAAGCACCCTATGCGGTGGGCACCGACTGCAAATCGAGCACGGCCAAGGCCATGACTTGCGCCGACTGCACCAACTCGTCGATGCCCACGTATTCATCGGGTTGGTGGGCCAAATCGAGAATGCCCGGGCCATAGGCGATGCAATCGCGCAACTGGCCCGTGCGCTGAATGTGCTTTTGGTCGTAGGTGCCGGGGCTGGCAATGAATTGAGGCTCCCGCCCCAAGACCCGGGCAATGGCTTTGGCCGTGGCCAAGACCACCGGGGCATCACGGGGGGTGGCCGAGGGCACAAAACTCATGATCTCTTGAATCGAATACGCAAAGCCAGGCCGGGTGCGCACCAACTCGTCGAGCATGTCGATGATTTCTTGTTTCACCGCCTCCAATGACTCTTCGGCAATGAATCGCCGGTCGAGCACCGCTGTGCAGGCATGGGCCACCACCGGGGTGGGCAAGTCGCCCACCGGTTCACCGAGGTCGTTGAGCCGATAGCGTTGCTCGGGGTGGCCGCCATGGATGCCGTTGATGTTCAATGTGCTCAAGCGCGCACCCGGCGGTTCCACCGGCTCGGCCGTGCGCCGGGTTTGGAGGCGCGGCTGCAATTGGGTGTCGAGCAAATGCAAAAACGCCACCATGTGGGAGATGGCGCTGTCGCCCAAAAAAGGCATGGAACCGTGGGCAATGCGGCCATGGGTTTGCACCTCGGCCCACCACACCCCGCGGTGGCCCAGGCACACCCGGTCCACGCCTAAAGGCTCGGGAATGATCACGTGGTCCACCCGCGGGCGGCTGAAATAACCCTGACGGCACAAATGGCCCACGCCGCTGAAGCCGCCGCTTTCTTCGTCGACCGTGCCTGAAATTTCGATGGCGCCTGGCAAGTCAATGCCCGACTCAATCAGGGCTTCACACGCGATGACGCTCGCGGCGATGCCGCCCTTCATGTCGCAACTGCCACGCCCATACACACGGCCCGCTTTCACCACCCCGGCGAAGGGGTCCACCGTCCAACCCGAGCCCACCTCCACCACATCGATGTGGCCATTGAAGTGCACACACGGGCCTTGCCCGCTGCCCGGTCGGCGAGCCACCACGTTGACCCGCGGGTGGGCGTCGCTGTCGCCCGGCGCGCCGTGGGCTCGGACGTAGTCCACTTGGAAGCCACGGGCAGCCAAGCGCTCGCCCAGGAAGTGCGCACAGGCTTCGTAGGCATCGCCGGGGGGGTTGATGGTGGGAATGCGGATGAGTTGTTGCGTGAGCGAAACCAGTTCGTCACGCTTGTCCTCGATGCGCTTTAACAATGCAGGAATGGGTGAGATAGTCACGCAACCAGCTTAATGCATTCGCGAATGCGAAAGGTGCCTCCCATGCAACATGACCCCCCCTTTCTTCATCAGGGTTTGCCCGCGCTGTCGGGGCAAGTGCTGGACGTCATCGACCCCGCCACGGGCCAGGTGTTTGCGCACATCCCGCGATGCGACGCCCGCGATGTGGATCTCGCCGTGCAACGGGCTCGGGCCTGTTTTCAAGGGCCCTGGGCCCAGCTCGACGCCACCGATCGCGGGCGCCTGCTCATGGCCTTGTCGCGCCGCGTGAGCGAGTGCGCCGAAGAACTGGCCGCCTTGGAGCAACGCGACTGCGGCAAACCCACCCAACAAGCGCGTGCGGATGCGCAAGCCCTGGCGCGTTACTTCGAGTATTACGCGGGCGCTTGCGACAAGTTGCATGGCCAAACCCTGCCCTTTCGCAACCACTACAGCGTGCTCACTTGGCGCGAGCCCCATGGGGTCACTGGCCATGTGATCCCCTGGAACTACCCCATGCAAATTTTTGGACGCAGCGTGGGCGGTGCCTTGGCTGCGGGCAACGTGTGCGTGGTCAAGCCCGCCGAAGACGCTTGCCTGTCGATCTTGCGCGTGGCGCAACTCATGACCGAAGTGGGGTTTCCCGAGGGGAGCGTGCAGATCGTGACGGGCTTGGGCCATGAAGCGGGTCAGGCCTTGTGCGAGCACCCCGATGTGAATCACCTGAGCTTCACAGGCAGCCCGCGCGTGGGCACTTTGGTGCAGCAACTCGCGGCCGTTCGGCATTGCCCGGTGACCCTAGAACTGGGCGGCAAAAGCCCACAAATCCTGTTTGACGATGCGCCGCTGGAGCAGGCCTTGCCGTTTGTGGTGAATGGCATCGTGCAAAACGCAGGCCAAACCTGTTCGGCCGGTTCGCGCCTGTTGGTGCAACGCGGCTTGTATGAACGCGCCTTGGCACAACTGGGGGCCATCTTTACCAATTTGCGCGCCGGCCCACCCGCCATGGACTTGGCCTTGGGCCCGCTGATTCGGGCCTCCCAACTCGAACGCGTGCGCGCCCTGCTGGATGAAGCCCAAACCGACGGCGTGCGGGTGGCCGCCCAAGGGCAAGTGGCCCCCGAGGCCGATCCCCGCGGGTTTTACCAAGCCCCGGTGCTGTTGCGCGACGTGCCCCCTCACCATCGCATTGCCCAGGAAGAGGTGTTTGGCCCCGTGCTGTGTGCCATGCCCTTCGACGATGAAGCGCAGGCCATTGCCTTGGCCAATGGCACCGACTTTGGGTTGGTGGCGGGCGTCTGGACCCGCGACGGCGCCCGGCAATTGCGCATGGCCCGAGCCTTGCGCTGTGGTCAGGTGTTCATCAACAACTACGGCGCAGGCGGTGGGGTGGAACTCCCCTTTGGCGGGGTGGGCGCCAGTGGCCACGGACGGGAAAAAGGCTTTGAAGCCCTGTTGGGCTTCACCCAACTCAAGACGGTGGCGATTCGCCACGACCCCTCGCTCTGAGGCCCAGCCGCCTCAGGCCTTCAGGGTCGATGGGCCCAAGGCCGAGGTCAGGCACCAATGCAACTCGCTCATGCGAACGGGCTTGGTGAGGTATTCGTTCATGCCAGCCATCAGGCATTTCTCGCGGTCGCCTTGCATGGCGTGGGCCGTCATCGCCACGATGGGCACTTGGCGCATGCGCTCACCGGCCTGACCTTCGCGAATGCGTCGCGTGGCCTCCAGCCCATCCATGAGGGGCATTTGGCAATCCATGAGCACGAGGTCAACGGGCTGGTCTTGCAGGGCACTCAGCGCTTCCTGACCATTGAGGGCCGAGGTCACCACACAGCCCATGCGCTTGAGCAGGGCTTGCGCCACCTTTTGGTTCACGAGGTTGTCCTCCACCAACAGCACCCGCAGACCGGGAAAACTGAGCGCTGGGGTGCTGGGTTCGGGGGCAGGCGCAACGGGCGCGTGCTCGGGGGCCCGAGGCAAAGACAGGGTCAAGATGAAACGGCTGCCCTCGCCGGCTTGCGACTCGGCGTGCAAGCTGCCGCCCATCAGTTCGGCCATGCGGCGACAAATCGACAAGCCCAAGCCCGTGCCACCAAAGCGGCGCGACATGGACGCGTCGCCTTGGTAGAAAGGTTTGAACAACTGATGGAGCACTTGGGGCGACATGCCAATGCCGGTGTCGGACACCTCGCAGCGCAACACCATGGCCTGACCTTTGCCCGGCGTGCAACGCATGGCCAGGTGAACCCGGCCTTGCTCGGTGAACTTGATCGCGTTGTCCAACAGGTTGAGCAAGATTTGCCGCAAGCGGTTGGCATCCCCCAACACGCTCACCTGCTCGACTTCACTCAGATCGTGGGTGAACGCGAAAGGCTTGTCCTGCACCACGGGCGTGAGCAGGTTCACCACATCGCGTGCCACCTCGCAGGGTGAGAACGGCAACTGCTCCAAGTGCCATTGGCCGGCTTCGATTTTGGACAAGTCGAGCAAGTCATTGATGATGCGCAGCAAACTGCGCGCGCTGTTGCCAATGGTTTGGGCATGGTCGCGTTGCTCGGCCCCCAGCACGCTGTCGAGCAACAGCTCGCTCATGCCAATGATGCCGTTCATGGGGGTTCGAATTTCATGGCTCATGTTGGCCAAGAAATTCGACTTGGCCACATTGGCTGCCTCGGCGGCTTGGTGCGCCTCTTCGAGCAACACCGATTGGCGATGCTGCTCGGTCACGTCCAATTCCACCGCGAGGTAATGGGTGGCTTCGCCTTGGGCGTTGCGAATGGGGGCGATGACCGCACGCTGATAGCAAATGTCGCCATTGCGGTGCTTGTTGATGAACTCGCCCTCCCAGGTGAGCCCTTTGTGCAAGGTGGCCCACAGGTCGGCGTAGGTGCTGGGGGCCGTGAGGCCCGAGCACAAGAAGTTGGGCTTGCGCCCAATGACTTCTGCTGGCGAATACCCAGTGATGCGATAAAAGTGCGGGTTGACGTATTCAATCACCGAGTTCAAGTCGGTGATGATGATGCTGGTGGGGCTTTGCTCCACCGCCTGCGACAAACGCTGAATGAGTTGCTCGTGTTGGCGTTCACGGTTCAAGTCTTGAAAGACCGCCAACACGGGTTCGTGGCCGTCTTCGTTGTTCACCACCGACAAGGTGAGCCACTCCGACGAGGGCGCTTCCATGCGTGGCGACTGAATCACCACCTCGCCTGCCCAAGTGCCCGAGCCGCGCTTGAGTGCCTCGAAGGCCTCGGCCAAAGGCTGACCATTGGCTTGACGAATGCAATGGCCCAGGTTTTGCTGTTGCATGTCTTGCTGACACAGCCCACAGGTGCGCTCAAACCGTGAATTCACCGCCATGACCTGGCCATGGCCATCGGTGATGACAATGCCGTTGGTGCTGTTTTCAAACACTTGGGTCACGAGGTTTCGGCTTTGGCTCAAGCGTTGCTCGGCTTCCTCGTTTTTGCGCATGCGCTGCCACAGCAAAGCCCCCAAACCCAACCACAGCATCAAGCCCCCCACCAGCATGGCCACGGTGCGTTGCGACTGGGCCCACCACTGGGCCTCGATGCGCGCCGCATCCAGCCGCACCATGACCGTCACGGGGTATTGCGCAGAGGCCCGGAAAGCCAACCATTGCGCTGGATCTTGGCCAATGGCTTGTTGTTGCAAGCGTTGCCGCTCGGCATCCTCCAAGACTTTCAAGCCCACCTGCTCCGTGCCTTTGGACGACATCAACAACACGCCGTCATCGCGCAACACCCGCACCTCGGTGGTGTCGTCTTCCAAAAGGGCGGCGATGCGGTTGACAAAAAAATCGGGATTGAGCGCGGCCATCCAACGCCAGGTGCCTGTTCGTCCCGCCGATTCGTAGCTCAAGGGGATGAAGTTCAGGCTGCGATCAACTGCAGCGCCAGACGCATCGGGCATGGGCTGGGCGGTCGACCAGTCGCGACCTTGCAGGGGCAAGCCCATGCGCAAATACGACGCTGGCCCTGGACCATCGCGTTTGGGCAAGCCCTCATCGTGCCGCCAAGCCAAGCCCACATGCTCGGGCAAGGAGCTGGCCACCACCCGTTCATTCGACACCAACACCAGTGAGCGCAAGAACACCATGCGCCGCACCGTTTGCGTGAGGTTGTCGCTTTCGCGCTGAGGCTTGAGGGGTTCGCTCAGACGATCGCTCAAGCCCTCCAGGGTGACTTGGGTGAGGTGCAACATCTGCGTGAACTGGTCTTCGATCAAGCGCGCTTGCATGCTGGCCGTGTGCAAACGCATGGTCTTGTCGTCGGACATCGAGCGCCACAGGCCATAGCCCACCACGCCCACCATGGCCATGGCCACACCCACGATCACCACCAGCAGCCATTCGCCTTGGCCCCAGGAAAACCGTGTCGTGCGTGCGGTGGCCATCAGTCGATGAGTGCGATGGGGCCCAGGCCGTGCCGCTCAGCGGCTTGCTTGAGTTGCCCATTGCGCTTGATGTTCGCCACAAAATCGGCGAGGTATTGGTGCCAGCCCTGATCCCCCGGCTTGATGGCCCAGGCATAGGGGGTCATTTGAAACACCGTGGGCGGCTGCAAGCGACGGGCCCAATCGGTGGTTTGCAACAGGCGTTGGCTGAATGGGTAATCGGTCATGAACACATCGGCGCGCCCCGACTCCACCGCGGCTTCGCGTTCACCGGGGCGAACGACCACCAACAATTGGGCTTGCTTGAGTCGTTCCCGCATCACCGTTTCGTGCAAGGTGCCTTTGGCCACCGCCACCACCGATTGGGGTTGATCGATGTCCGACCACTGCTGGATGCGGCGGTTGCTTTTGCTGCTGATGGCGTAGACGTCAGAGGACAGGTGCGGCGGCGTGAACCACAGGTGCTGCTGGCGTTGGGGCGTGATGCCAATGGCAAACATGGCGATGTCACAGCGCGACTGCGTGACATCGTCCACCAGCTTGGCAAAGGACGAGTCCACCCAAACGGGTTCGGCCTTCAAGGAGCGCGCCAATTCCCGCCCCAGGTCGATGTCGATGCCTTCGAGTTGGCGGGTCTTGGGGTTGCGATGGCTGATGCCGAAGTAATCGGGCCAAATGCAAATGCGCAAGCGTTGATCGGCCGCCACCCGTTCGAGCACGTCAGCCGCAGCCGACCCCACGCCCAGGATCAGCGCCAGGCAACTGGCGCATCGCATCACCCACAGTCTTGGCATGCGAACCTCCATTAATGAGAAAGAATGACAAATCGCTTCCAAGGCCGCATTATGAGTGAAATAACACTCGATTCAGGGTTCGATGGGCACCGGATTCACCACGCGATCATGCCCGTGATAGACCAAAAAATGCTCGCCCGAGCAACGCCCCACCAAGGTGAGCCCCACGCGCTGGGCCATGTCCCAACCCATTTGGGTCACGCCGGAGCGGGACAACAAAAACGGAATCCCCATTTGCGCGCCCTTGATCACCATCTCAGAGGTCAGGCGGCCCGTGGTGTAGAACACCAGGTCCTCGCCCGTCAGTCCCTGCAGCCACATGAGGCCGGCAATGGCATCGACGGCGTTGTGGCGACCCACGTCTTCCACCCACAGCAGGCATTCATCGCCGCGAAACAAGCCACAGCCGTGCACCGAGCCCGCTTGTTTGTATATGGAGGGCATGGTGCGCACCTTGGCCACGATGGCCACCAGCGTCTGGGCCGACAAGCGCGCATCGGCAGGGAGTTGCAAAGCGTCCACTTCGTTCAGCACATCGCCAAAGAGGGTGCCTTGGCCACAGCCCGTGGTGACGATGCGCTGGTGCTGGGCGTCTTGCCAACGGGCCAGGGCTTCGGGCTGGGTCACCACAGCGGCGGATGACACGTCCCAATCCACTTGAATGCTGATGACCTCACTCAGGTCTTGCACCAGGCGCTGGTTGCGCAACCACCCCAGCACCAAGGCTTCGGGGGCCGCGCCCAAGGTCATGAGCGTCACCATTTCTTGGCGGTTCACGTAAACCGTGAGGGGGCGCTCGCCCGGAATGTGAATGCGTTTGCGGCGGCCCTGCTCATCCACCACCTCGATTTCGTTGACGAGGGGAACGGCCGATTGCGAAAGAAGCGGTTGGGTCATGAGCTACTGTACAAAAAAAATGGCAGCCCGAAGGCTGCCAAGGCGATTGATGGTCAACCGACCTTAAGAGGCGTGGCTGCCGCGATCGGATTTGACCTCGTCGTGCCACAAGGCGTGGTGTTCTTTGGCCCAGTTTTCATCCACATAGCCCGTCTTCATGCCATCGAGGGCACCCTCGGTGCCAATCGTGCCGATGTAGATGTGACCCAATGCGCCCGCAATGAACAGCACCGCACCCACACCGTGGACGATGTTGGCCAGTTGCATTTGCGAACGGGTGAAGTGGTCGATGCCGGGCACGATGCTGTTGAGCACCCAACCTGAAACCGACACCACCAGACCCAGCAGGGTCAGCCCCAGCCAGAACCAGAGTTTCTCGCCGCCATTGAAACGGGCCGAAGGCATCTTGCCGCCACTGAGCAGCCACTTGAGGTCATCGCCCGAGAAGTGGTTGTCGCGCACATAGAGCACAAACATGACCACGATGGCGATGGTGAACAAGGGGCCCACCAGGTTGTGAACGTTTTTCAAGACATACAGCAAGGGGCCATAAAGCGACCCACCCAACCAAGGCAACACCAAATAACGCCCCCACAGAATGAGGACGCCACTGATGGCCAGGATCAGGAAGGTGATGGCCACGCCCCAATGCGACATGCGCTCGAGCGCGCTAAAGCGCGGCACGAGCTGACCACTGCGCCCATTGGGCAAGCGGAACGGGCCGTGCAGGGCGTAGAACGCGGCAATGCCGGCGATGACCAGCGACACCAGCCAACCACCGTAAACGGTGATGACCCCGTTGCGAACCAGGCGCCAGTTTTGCCCTTCGCTTTGAATGAGCACGTTGGCTTCGGGCGTCTTGATGGCGCTGTAGTGACCTTGCGGTTGGTTGACCGAACGCCACACGGGCGCGTTGTTGCTGGGCTGGGTGGCCTCTCGCTCGCGCTGGGCTGCGGCATCGCTACCGGAGCTCGCGGCCATGGCCCCCATGCCCAAACTCAACACCAGCCCCAAGAGGGCGGCCTTGAGCCAATGGGTGATGGCGCGTGGGTTCATAGGGATTTGGCCCTCACGTAATCGTTTTGGCCTTGTGCCCGATGCTTGAGTTGTTGTTGCCAAGTGGCCTTGTCACCCGAAGTCCAGGCTTTGCCTTGGCCATCGACGTAGTTGTTGTTGGCCGTTTCCGAAGACTTCTGATCGGCCTTGGCACCGGTGGCCTGCCCTTGCGAGCAACCCGCCAAGACCGACGCCAATAGGGCCGCGGCCATGACAGCTTTGAGGGTGTTGCGCATGCTGGGTCTCCTCTTAGGACTTGGGTTTGCCGCCGTAAGCCGTGCCCCAACCAAAGAGGTTGGCACCGGCTTCTTTGCCATTGGCCTGACGCACCGTGACGCGGTTGCGGAAGATGTCGGCGATCACGTCGCCGTCACCGCCCAACAAGGCCTTGGTGGAACACATTTCAGCGCAAGCGGGCAACTTGCCTTCCGAGAGGCGGTTGCGACCATATTTCTCGTATTCGGCTTGCGAACCGTTTTCCTCGGGGCCGCCAGCGCAGAAGGTGCACTTGTCCATCTTGCCGCGCATACCGAAGGTGGCCGATTGCGGGAACTGGGGTGCGCCAAAGGGGCAGGCATAGGAGCAGTAACCGCAACCAATGCAGACGTCCTTGTCGTGCAAAACCACGCCTTCGTCGGTCTTGTAGAAACACTGCACCGGGCAAACGGCCATGCAAGGGGCATCGGCGCAATGCATGCAAGCCACCGAAATGGACTTTTCAGCCCCCACCTCGCCATCGTTGATGGTGACCACGCGGCGGCGGTTCACGCCCCAGGGGACATCGTGTTCGGCTTTACAAGCCGTCACGCAACCGTTGCATTCGATGCAACGCTCGCTGTCGCAAATGAATTTCATCTGTGCCATGACTGTGTGCTCCTGGGTTTAGGCCTTCATGACCTGACAAACGGTGGTCTTGGTCTCTTGCATCATCGTGACCGAGTCGTATCCATAGGTGGTGGCGGTGTTGACCGCTTCGCCACGCACGATGGGCGCTGTGCCCTCGGGGTAGGAATCGATCATGTCCTTGCCTTGCCACCAGCCGGAGAAGTGGAACGGCACGAAGACCGTGTCCTTGGGCACGCGGTGCGTGACCATGGCCTTGAGCTTGAGCTTGGCGCCAGTGGGCGTGGCCAGCCACACCGTGTCGCCGTCACGCAAGCTGCGGGCCGAAGCGGCATCGGGGTGAATTTCCACAAAGTTTTCTTGCTGCAGTTCGGCCAGCCACTTGTTGGAACGGGTTTCTTCGCCGCCCCCTTCGTATTCGACCAAACGGCCCGAGGTGAGCACCAAGGGGAATTTCTCGTAGACCTTGTCGGCCACGTTTTTCTCTTGCACCGACTTGTAGAGGGTGGGCAGGCGCCAGTGCGACTTGAAGTCGTCGTAGGTGGGGTATTTCGCCACGAGGTCGGGGCGGTTGCCATACAAGGGCTCGCGGTGAACCGGAATGGGGTCGGGGAAGTTCCAGACGATGGTTCGGGCACGGGCATTGCCATAGGGGTGGCAGCCGTGGTTTTTCATGATCACGCGAATCATGCCGCCCGAAATGTCGGTCTTCCAGTTCTTGCCCTCGGCCGCCGCTTTTTCGTCGGCGGTGAGCTCGTCCCACCAGCCCAATTTTTTCAGGATGGTGTGGTCAAACTCGGGGTAGCCCATCTTGAGGTCGGAGCCCACGGTGGTTGAACCGTCGGCCGCCAGCAGGCTTTGTCCGTCTTTCTCGACGCCGAAGCGGGCGCGGAAGGGGCTGCCGCCATCCATGACGTGGCGTGAGGGCTGATACAGGTTGGGTGAACCGGGGTGCTTGAGCTCGGGGTTGCCCCAGCACGGCCAGGGCAAACCGAAGTAGTCGCCGGTGATGTCGTAGCCAGTTTCCTTGTCTTTGCCCGCCTTGGCACGCAAGGTGCGCACATCGAACAAATGCATGTTGCGCATGTGGGCCTTGAGGCGGTCGGGGCTTTGGCCGGTGTAGCCAATGGTCCACAAGCCTTTGTTGATCTCGTGAAGAATGCTTTCCACCTCGGGTTCACGCCACTTTTTGCCGTGGAAGGTGGAGTCGAGCATCTTGTAGTTCTTGGAGAGCTCTTGGCCAAAGCCAAGTTTGTCGGCCAAGGCTTGCATGATCACGTGATCGGGCAAGGACTCGAACAAGGGGTCGATGACTTTTTCGCGCCACTGCACCGAGCGGTTGGAAGCCGTGACCGAGCCCGCACATTCGAACTGGGTGGCAGCAGGCAACAGGTAAACCGCGCGCTTGGGGTTGATGGGGTTGTCGGTCTTCATGGCCGCCATGGCTGCAGTGGCCGTGGGGTAGGGATCGACCACCACCAACAAATCGAGCTTGTCCATGGCTTTTTTCATGTCCAAACCACGGGTTTGCGAGTTGGGCGCATGGCCCCAGAAGAACAAGCCCTTGACGGGGTTGGGCTGGGCCACGTTTTCTTGGGTCTCGAGCACGGCGTCCACCCAACGCGAGACGGTGGTGCCTTTGGCTTCCATCATCTTGGAGGCGAAGCGCTTTTGCAGGTCTTCGTAGGCCACGTTCCAGACTTTGGCGAAGTGCTTCCATGAGCCAGCAGCCAAACCGTAGTAGCCCGGCAGGGAGTCGGGGTTGGGACCCAAGTCGGTCACGCCCTGCACGTTGTCGTGGCCACGGAAGATGTTGGCGCCGCCGCCTTCCACGCCCACGTTGCCCAGCGCCAATTGCAAAATGCAAGACGCGCGGGTCATGTTGTTGCCAATGGTGTGCTGGGTCTGGCCCATGCACCACACGATGGTGCCAGGACGGTTTTCAGCCAAGGTTTTGGCCGCCTTGAACATTTCGGCCTCGGGAATGCCCGTGACCTCTTCAACGTTCTTGGGGTTCCACTTGGCCATGATCTCGGCCTTGACCTTGTCCATGCCCCACACGCGGTCGTTGAGGTATTGCTTGTCTTCCCAGCCGTTCTTGAAGATGTGATACAGCAGGCCAAACAAGAAGGCCACGTCGGTGCCCGAGCGCAGGCGGATGTATTGATCGGCCTTGGCGGCTGTGCGGGTGTAGCGCGGGTCGACCACGATCACCTTGCAACCGTTTTCCTTGGCAGCCAACAGGTGCAACATGGACACCGGGTGCGCTTCAGCGGCGTTGGAGCCGATGTAGAGCGCGGCCTTGGCGTTGCGCATGTCGTTGTAGCTGTTGGTCATGGCGCCATAACCCCAGGTGTTGGCCACGCCAGCCACCGTGGTGGAGTGACAAATGCGAGCCTGGTGGTCGCAGTTGTTGGTGCCCATGAAGGCCATGAACTTGCGCAGCAAATAGCCTTGCTCGTTGTTGGACTTGGACGAACCCACCACGAACAGGGAGTCGGGGCCGCTCTTGCCTTGGATGTCTTTGATTTGCGCGGTGATTTCGGTGAGGGCTTGGTCCCAGCTGATGCGGGTGTATTTGCCGTTCACCAATTTCATGGGGTAGCGCAGGCGGTGGTCGCCATGGCCGTGTTCACGAATGGCCGCCCCTTTGGCGCAATGCGCACCCAGGTTGATGGGCGAATCGAACACGGGCTCGTGGCGGGTCCAGACGCCGTTTTCAACCACGGCGTCGATGGCACAGCCCACAGAACAGTGGGTGCACACGGTGCGTTTGACTTCGATCTTGCCTTTGCCATCGGTCTTGGCCGCGCCTTCGGCCGCTGAGACGGGACGAACCAAAGACAGCTGGCTCAGGGCCACGCCGGCGCCCACACCCACACCCGAGCGGCGCAGGAACGTGCGGCGGTCTAGGGTGGGCAAGCGAGACGAGACGGCTTGCGTCAGGCTCTGAACCAAATGGCTGCCGCGAACGGATGCATTGGCTTTGCTGGATTTACGAATGATGCTCATGGTGTTGCCTTCCTGTGTGGGGGGCAGAAAACGAAAAATCAGGCCTGAGTGGAACGGTAGTAGCGCTGAACGTGCTCGGTGAGCTGATAGCCTTTTTGGCCATCGGCCGCCTGGGCAGGCTCGGCCACGGTGGCCACGGCAGCGGGTGAAGGCTGGCGAGTGGCCACAGCGGCCACCGCAACCGCAGTGGCGCCCAAAGCGCCCAACAGGTTTCGACGGGAAGTGGTGGGTTTCGTCATGAGGCGTTGCTCCAATGAACTGATGTCTTGGCCAGCAGGGGACAACCCTCTGCTTAGGCATGACTGATCCTATGTATGCTGATGCATAGGCATTCCTAGGGGAAACCCTTGGTTTGTCACCAAGACAACTGAGCCCTAAAACCCCAAGCCGGTGGGCCCTTCGACTTGATCAACAATGAAACCATGACTTTAGAACGCGCGCTTTGCTGGGTTCATGTGTGCATTGAGCGCATCGCTCAGCAGCACCCGTGGGTGCCTTTTCGCTGGCAATTGTCCCAAGTGCAGGTGGTGCCGGAAGGCACGCCGGCGCCCGCTTGCACGGAAAACGCCGAGTGGGCCCTGGCGCGGGTGGGCCTCTACACCGATGAAGCCGAGGGCTACTACCTCAACTGCACGGCGCCCCAGCCAGCTTGGTTTGTCCACTACCGGGTCGACACCGACGACGACACCGACGCCCGACCTGAAGTGCGGCTGGTGACCCTGAGCTACCACGAGGCTGGCCGTTTGCTCGATGCCAGCGAAACCGTGGAAAACCTGCCCACCGACGACTTCACTGCCCGCTGGCTGGCCGAGTTTGCCCAAACCCACTTTGTGCCCGAGGTGAAAAAGCGTCGGCGCGCTGCCTCGTTCCGGGGCGCCACCCAACGCGACCAAGGCCCCTCCGAAGGCGAGCTGGCATGAGCGACTCGTTTTTCAACCGCTGGTCGCGCCAAAAAAGCTTGCAGCGCGACTTGCAAGCCCCAGCTCCTGCCGCGCCAGCCCAGCCCCAAGCGCTGCCCGTGCCCACGCCAGCGGCACCCGGGCCAGACGCCGCCACGGCGGTGCCCGACACCCCCGCCCCGACGGTGGACGACGCCCAAGCTTTGGATGTGGGCGCCGATGTGCGGCGCTATTTGCAAGCCGATGTGAGCGAGGCCGCTCGCCACCTGGCATTGAAAAAACTGTTCGCTGACCCGCAATACAACGTCATCAGCGACATGGACGACTACGTGGAAGACTTCTCGCAACTGGCCACCCTCACCGCCCAGGAGGTGAGCCAGTTGGAGCAGTTCAAATCCCTCAACCCGCTGAAAGATCCCTTCCCGGCCGCGCCTGAGGCCAAGCCAGCCGATGACACGGCCGCCAGCGCGCCCAACGAGACCCCTGAGCCCAGTTCAGCCGCTGCCACTGCCACCGACACCGAAACGACCGCCCCCGAGGCGACCCCACCCTTGCCGGTTGATGCAAGCGCCGGTGGCCATTCGACTCTGGCTTCAACTGCGTCAGAATCCCCCGATTCCCATCCTGACCCTCAACCGCCTGTTGCCTCATGAGCCGAACCCTGTTGTGTTCTTGTAACCGCACCCAAACGATGCCCACCGACGTGGACAACGCCACGGTGCACACCGCACTGTGCCGTCGAGAGATGGGCGACTTCTTGCAAGCCATTCGTGAGCCCGGCGACGTGCTCGTGGCCTGCACACAAGAGCGCGCCCTGTTTGCCAGCGCCGCCGAACTGAGTGACCCGCCAGCCGTCGCCCCCATTCGCTTTGTCAACTTGCGCGAAACGGCGGGATGGTCCAGCGAAGGGCAACACGCCCAAGCCAAGATGCACGCCTTGCTGGCCGCAGCGCGTTTGCCCGAACCCGAGCCCGTGCCCGCGGTGGAATACCAAAGCGAAGGTCGCTTGGTGATCGTGGGTCCGGCCCATCGCAGCGTGCCTTTGGCTTTGCGTGCCCAACGCCTGCACCCCGAGTTGTCGCTCAGTGTGGTGTTGACCCCCGACCGCAACCACCCTGCCCCCGACGCCTTGGCGCCTGGCATTGCCTGGCACAGTGCTGAGCAGTTAACGGTCAAAGGCCATTTGGGGCGCTTTGAATTGAACTGGGCCCTGACCCAACCCATCGACTTGTCGCTGTGCACCCAATGTCAAGCCTGCTTGGTGGCCTGCCCCAGCGGCGCCATCTCCTCGGTGCTGCAAATCGACACCGAGCGCTGCGACCGCAGCGGCCTGTGCGAGCAAGCCTGTGAGGTCGTGGGTGCCATTCGCTTCGACCGGGCCGACGATGCACGCTCGCTGTCGGCCGACTTGGTGATTGACCTCCTCGACACCCCCTTGATTCGAGCCATCGATGGCCCTCCGGGTTATCAGTTCAGTGCCGCAGCCAGCTCGGATGCAGACGTCTTGGCCGAATTGGCCGCTTGGGTGGGCGAGTTCGAAAAGCCGCGCTACTTCACTTACAACGCCAGCTTGTGCGCGCATGGTCGCAATGGCCTCACCGGCTGCAACGCCTGCATCGAGGTGTGTTCCACCCAAGCCATTGCCTCGGTGTTCAAAGATGGCAAGGGTCAGGTGCAAGTCAACCCCAACCTGTGCCTGGGCTGTGGCGCCTGTGGCACCACCTGCCCCACCGGCGCCATGCGCTACGCCTACCCCAAAGCCGATCACCTCTCGCGCACCGCCCGCACCTTGATCAACACCGCGAGTGCCCATGGCTTGGCTGCGCCCGAATTGCTCATCCACAGCAGCGATGCCCAGCGCGGTGGCACGGCCGGCATCGAGCAGTTGGGTCGCCTCGCCCAGCGCCGACAGGCCAAGGGCTTGCCCGCGCGGGTGTTGCCCCTGCCCGTTCACCACGTGGCTGCTGTGGGCCCCGAGTTGTGGCTGTCGGCATTGGCCTACGGCGCCTCGCGGGTGACCCTGTGGCTGAGCGGCGAAGAAGCCCCCAACTACCGCGACGCCTTGCAAGACCAGGTGGCCTGGGCGCAAGCCGTGCTGGCGGCCTTGGGCTTGAACCCAGACCGTTTGGCCCTGGTGTGCTCGCCCGACCCCTTGGCCTTGGATGCCGCCTTGCAAGCGCAAGCCCCACGTGCATCGGTTTGCGCGACACGCGCCACCTTTGCTGTGGGCGTGGACAAACGCCAGGCCTTGGAGTCGGCAGTGGGCCACCTCATGGCCAATGCCCAAGCCGATGCCGGTTCGACGGCAGCAGACTTGCCCGCCCCCTTGCCCGCAGGCCCTTGGGGCAGCCTCAACATCAATGCCGATGCCTGCACCTTGTGTTTGTCTTGCGTGGGCGCGTGCCCCTCATCGGCCTTGCGCGATGGCGGCGATGCGCCGTTGCTGAAATTCACCGAGCGCGATTGCGTGCAGTGTGGCCTGTGCGTGCAAACCTGCCCCGAAGATGCCCTGAGCCTGAATCCGCAATTGCGGGCCCCCGACGATCGACGCCAAGCGCAGGTCTTGCACCAAAGCAAGCCCTTTGCTTGTGTGCGTTGCCGCAAACCTTTTGCCACCGAAGCCATGATGAAAACCTTGTTCACCCGCATTGGCCATCACAGTGCCTTTTCCGGGGACGCCATCCGACGATTGAGCATGTGCAGTGACTGCCGGGTCATCGACATGATGGAGAACCCGACATGAGCGACCAGCCCAACACCCAATCCCTGGCCTTTGTTCCGCCCAGCGTGGCGCAAGACCTGGGCCCCAGCGACGAAGATCTGGCCCGCGCCGATTTGTATGGCTTGATGAGTGAGTTGTTTCTGGCCCCGGCCAGCGACGATTTGTTCAACCGCCTGGCCGCCAGCCCGGCCCCCCAAGAGGAAGACACCAACGACCTCGAAAGGGCCTGGCGCAGCCTGCTGCAAGCGGCGCAGTCGCGCAACCCGCAAGAGGTGGTGGCCGAATACAACGAGTTGTTTGTGGCTGTGGGCAAGCCCTTGGTGGCCTTGCATGCCTCGGTGTTCATCACTGGCGCCATGAACCAACGCCCCTTGGTGGCGATTCGTGAAGACTTGGCCCGCCTGGGCCTGGAAGCCAGCCCCGAAGGCGGCGACACCGAAGACCACATTGCCGCCTTGTGTGAAGTGATGCGCTACCTCATTGCCTCGCCCGAGGCCCTGGGTTCCACCTTGCCCGAGCAGCAGCAGTTTTTTGCCAGCCACTTGCAGCCCTGGGTGGGCCAATTGTGTGACGCCATTCGCGCCCAACCGAAATCGCATTTCTATGCGGCCGTGGCCGACTTGGCGCAAGCGTTTTTCACCGTCGAGCAGCAAGGCTTTGACATCTATGCGGCCAGCCTGGACGCCATGGAGCGGTCATGAGTGCAGAACGGGTCACGGGCTTGATCCTGGCTGGCGGTCAAGGCCAGCGCATGGGTGGCGTCGACAAAGGCCTGCAGCCTTTGCAAGGCATGCCATTGGCCATGCACGTGTTGTGGCGACTCGCCCCCCAATGCCAAGATGTGATCATCAACGCCAACCGCAACCTGGGTGCCTATGAGGGCATGGGGCGCACCGTGGTGCCCGACGCCAGTGGCGACTTTCAAGGCCCATTGGCCGGGATGATGGCGGGCCTGCCTTATTGCGACACCGAATGGATGATGGCCGTGCCCTGTGACACGCCCCGACTGCCCGCCGATTTGGTGGAGCGCCTGCTGCAGGCCGCCACCAGCGCCAACGCCGTGGTGGCCATGCCCGTCACCACCGAGCCCGATGGCCGCGAGCAAACCCACCCGGTGTTTTTGCTCATGCGCAGCGAGCTTTACGAAAGCCTGCACCAATACATGCAAGGCGGTGGCCGAAAAATCGATCGCTGGACCGACACCTTGCCCTGCGTCACCGTGCCCTTCCCCCAAGCCTCTGATTTCTTCAATGCCAACACCTTGGCAGAACTGCACGAACTGGAGCAATCGACATGAGCAAAACCGGTCCACAGCGCGTTGCCCTGAGCTACCACCTGGTGGATCAAGCGCAGGCTGGCGACCGCATCCAGCACCCCTTGTTTCAGATGCTCGACGCGGTCGAGCGGCGGGGGTCAATTTCCTCGGCTGCCCGCGTTTTGAATTTGTCTTACCGCTTCGTGTGGGGTGAGCTCAAGCGCTGGGAAGCCGAATTTGGTCGCTTGCTCATCGTCTGGGAGCGAGGCCAAAAAGCCCGACTCACCGAATTTGGGCAAAAGCTCTTGTGGGCCGAACGCCATGCGCAGTCGCGGCTGGCGCCGCAAATTCAGGCCTTGCGCGCCGAACTCGAACGCGCCTTTGGCCTGGCCTTTGACGATGCTGCCCACGTGTTGCCCGTGTCGGCCAGTCACGACGATGCGCTGGCTTTGTTCCAGCAACACGCACAAAACGAACGCTTGTTTTTGGACATCCGCTTCAAAGGCAGTATCGATGCCTTGAGTGCCTTGGCCGAAGGCCGCGCCTCGGTGGCGGGGTTTCACCTGCCTGTGCGCGATGGGGTGGAACCCGCCATTCGCCAACGCTTGGTGGAAGACTATGCGCAAGTGGCCTCGGGCTCGCGGGCCACTTGCATGCCGTTTGCCAGACGTCAACAGGGTTTGATGGTGGAGCCCGGCAACCCGCTGGGCATCAAAGGGCTGGCCGATGTGGCCAACACCCGTTGCCGGTTTGTGAATCGCTCGATGGGCGCTGGCACCCGCTTGTTTCTCGATGCATGGATGTTGCATCACCGCGTGAAAAAAGACGACTTGAAAGGCTATGCCTACGAGGAGCCGTCGCACGCAGCCGTGGCCGAAGCCGTGCGCACGGGCGCGGCCGATGTGGGCTTGGGCTTGGCTTCCGTGGCATTGACTCGAGGGCTGGGTTTTGTGCCGCTCTACCAAGAAGACTACTTCCTCGCCATGGCACACGATGGGCTTAACGACGCGGCACTGGATCAGTTGCAGCAACTCCTGACGGCCCCGCAATGGACGGAACAACTCGAGCAGCTGAGCGGCTACACCCAACCGCCCCTCACCGACGGCTTGCCCGCCTTGCAAGCCATGCTGGACCATTGAGCATGGCCCCCATCGCTGTTGACGTGCTGATTGCCGGCGGGGGGCCCTGTGGCCTGATGCTGGCGTTGGAGTTGGGCCGGCGTGGCGTGCACACGGCCGTGATCGATGCCAAGCCAGGCACCGCGTTCAACCCGCAAGCCAACGCGACGCAAGCGCGCACCATGGAGCACTTTCGGCGGCTGGGTTTTGCCAATGCCATTCGGGCCCAAGGCCTGCCGCTGGATCACCCCACCGACATCGCTTACTTCACCCGCTTCAACGGACACGAACTGGCGCGCTTGCCCTTGCCCACTGCGCGGCAAGCCACCCAGGCCATTCAAGGGCTGAGCGGCTCGTGGAGTGCGGCCGAGTTGCCGCACCGGGTGTCGCAAAAATTTGTCGAAGCCACCTTGCTCGAACAGGTGCAACAACTGCCCAGCGTGTCGGTGCATTTTTTGCACCGCCTGCAAAGCTTTGACGTTGACGCCGATGGCGGCGTCACGGCCCAGGTGCGCGATGAACCCAACGACCGCACCTTCAGCCTCAAGGCGCGCTACTTGGTGGGCGCCGATGGTGCCCGCAGCCCCGTTCGCCACCAGCTGGGCATTGGCTGGGAAGGCGAAACCGGCATCAAGCGCGACTTCATGGGCGGCAAGATGTTTGCGGTTTACTTTCATTCCCCCGCCTTTTACGAACGCCTGCGTCATGCACCGGCTTGGATGTATGTGACGGTTAACCCGCAACGTCGGGTCTTCATGGCCACCGTTGATGGCGAGGGGGAATTCGCGCTGCACGCGGCCATTCACGACCACGAAAACGCCGAGTCTTGGGGCGAAGCCGAGGCGCACCGCATCGTGGCTGAAGCCATGGGCGAGCCCCTGCCCCTGACCGTGAAATCCACCACCACTTGGTTGGCGGGCCACGCCTTGTATGCCCAGCGCTTTCAACACGGCCCAGTGTTCATTGGTGGCGACGCCGCGCATTTGTTCACCCCCACCGGTGGGCTGGGCTACAACACCGCCGTGGAAGACGCGGTGAACCTGGGCTGGAAGCTGGCGCATGTGCTCAAGGGTCTGGCCAGTCCCGATTTGTTGCTGAGCTATGAGCAAGAACGCAAGCCCGTGGCCCAGCGCAACACCCGCTATGCACGGCACTTTGCCGACTCGGTCGGCTTGTATCAGGCCACCGCCCGCTTGGAGCAAACCGGCCCCGAGGCCGATGCCGAGCGTGCGCGCGCCAGCGAACATTTCAATGCGCACGTGCGCTTGGAGTTCAACATTCCCGGCGTCACCTTTGGTGGCCGCTACGACGGCTCCCCCGCCATCGTGGCCGATGGCAGCACGCCACCCCCCGACACCGCCAACACTTACGTGCCCACGGCTTGCCCCGGCGGGCGACCGCCCCATGCTTGGCTGGGTGCGGGCGATTCACTGTTCGACCACTTCGGGCCTGAATGGACCTTGATGCGACTGGGTGAAGACGCCCCTTCTGCGGATGCGCTGATCACCCACGCCCAAGCGCGCGGGGTGTCACTCACCGTGCTGAGCTTGCCCCAGCCCGAACTCTTGGCCTTGTATGAACAGCCCTTGGTGTTGATTCGGCCCGATCACATCGTGGCTTGGAGGGGTGCTCACGGGAGCGATGCCCAGGCGATTTGGCAAACGGTGTTGGGGGGCTAAGCCACCGCTGCGGCTGGCCCAGCAGACTCAGGCCAGCCCTCGGTAAGCGGCGGCCACCACCAAGCCCAAGGCGATGGCGGGTAAGGGTTTTTTCATCAGCGCCATGGTCACCAAGGTCGCTAGCAAAGCCAGTCGCACACTGGCATCGCCTTTGAACGCCAGGGGCGCCAACAGCGCCACC
>JAYPFZ010000035.1:0-22158 GCA_038126555.1 Betaproteobacteria bacterium | reverse complement strand
GCCCCGCTGGCCGTCGTGGCTTTGGGTGGCAATCTGGGGGATGTCCGTTCGGGTTTTCGTCAGGCCCAAGCCGACCTGCACGACTTGGCGCTGGATGGGGTTCGTTACTCGGGGGTTTACCGATCGGCCCCTTGGCAGTCTGAAGGGCCAGACTATTGGAATGCGGTGGCGGTCTTTCGGACGGCCCTCAAAGCCCCAGCCCTGTTGACGGCCCTCTTGGCGATTGAGGCCCGTGCGGGTCGAGAACGACCCTATCACTACGCCCCCCGGACGCTGGACTTGGATTTGATTGCTTACGGTTCAGCCCAAATCAGCAGCCCCCAACTCACGGTGCCTCACCCGCGTTGGCACTTGCGAGCCTTTGTGGTGGAGCCGCTGGCTGAGTTATTGCCCGAGCTCGTGAGCCCAGGTTTACTGCAAGCGGTGCACGACGAGGGCCTTCGGCGGGTGGCCGACTGGGCGCAATGGCTGGCCGCGACCGACCTCGAGGGCTGAGCTCATTCCGCCAGTTTCAGGCCCTCTTGAACTTGGGCTTCGAAATAATGCTGAAAGGTGAGGACCAGACCCGAGAGCAAGGCGGTTGAGCCCACCATCAGCGACAACACAATGGCCACCACCGTGATCCAGTTGGTGAGCCCTGCGGGGTGCGCTTCGTTGGCGTCTGGGTGAAACCGGCGATTCCAGGCTTCGGGGGAGGTGAGGCCGTGAATGAGGGCTTCGAGGCAACTCCAGGCGATGCTAAAGCCCAAGAGGGGCAGCAACCACCAACTCAGCATGTCGTCCACGCCAAAGTCCAACATGCGCTGCAAACCCAGCAGGCCCAACAAGGTCATCGCAGCGTGGGCCCACAAAAAGCCATCGCGTAAACCGAACAAATACCAGCGGTGAAGCCCCAAGGGGCCGCCAATGAGAGAAAGCCAGGTGGCGAGGGTTTTGTTTTTCATGGGACTTCGAGCGCCAATTTGGGGGGTGAAGCATAACCGCTGGCCTTTAAACGCGAGGCCTGCGTTGGGCTTCGACCTTGGCGCCACGGGGTTTGTCTATAATCCTAGGCTTTTCAGCGTGTCTAGGGCCGGGTGGCCTCTAGCGTGTCTCAGGCGCTGATTGTCTCCACCCAAGGAATTCATCATGGTCGTGATCCGACTCTCCCGCGGCGGCTCCAAAGCTCGCCCGTTCTACCAAATCGTTGTGGCCGACAAGCGCAACCGTCGCGACGGTCGCTTCATCGAGCGCATTGGTTTTTATAACCCCCTGGCCAAACCCGGCGAAGAAGGCTTGCGCATTGCTCAAGACCGCTTGACCCACTGGGTGGGCGTGGGTGCTCAGCCCTCTGAAACCGTGAACCGACTCATTCGTCAAGCCAAGGCCTAATCGCCCATGCCCTTGTCGCCACTGGATCTGGATCCGGTTGCCCTGCCTGCCGATGCGGTAGAAGTGGGGCGGATCTCAGATGCATGGGGCGTTCAAGGCTGGTTCAAGGTTCACGCCCACAGCGCCTCTCCGGAGGCGCTTTTTTCTGCCAAACGCTGGTTCATCGCAGAACCGATTCATGCGGCCAAGGGCCAACAAGCCAAAGGGTGGGCGCCCAGAAAGTTGCACATCCTTCAAGCCAAGTGGCATGGAGAGGGGGTGGTGGCCAAGGCCGATGAGACGCCCGACCGTTCAGCCGCTGAGTTGTTCAAAGGCTGGCGCATTTTTGTTCCGCGATCCAGTTTTCCCACCCCCGCAGAGGGTGAGTTTTACTGGGTCGATCTCATGGGCTTGCGGGTCATCAACCGGCAAGACCAATGCTTGGGCACGGTGACCGACCTCATGAGCACCGGCCCACAAACCGTGCTGGTGGTGACCTCTGAGGCTGCGTCGGTGGAGGGGGACCCGGCAGCTAAACCCACTTCGCTGCTCATTCCCTTTGTGGATGCATTCATCGACGAGGTGCGGGTTGCGGATGGCTGCATTCGCGTCGACTGGCAGGCTGACTATTGAGGCCAGGCCATGCGCTTTGATGTCATCACGTTGTTCCCGGAAATCATTGCGCCCATGCTGGCACACGGGGTGAATCGACGCGCTTTCGAGCAAGGCCTGATTGCGGTTCGGTTTTGGAACCCCAGGGATTACGCGTCAGGCAATTACCGCCGGGTCGACGATCGCCCATTTGGTGGTGGGCCGGGCATGGTGATGATGGCTGAACCGCTCGCCGCTTGCTTGACGGCCATTCGACAAGACCGCCAACAAGACCGGTCGCAAGCCCCCTTGCTGCTGTTTTCGCCCATGGGCGAGCGCCTGACCCATGCCTTGGTGGATCAACACGCCCAATCTTTGGGGGCCATTTTGCTGTGCGGTCGCTACGAAGGCATTGACCAGCGTTTCATTGATCGGGAAGTGGATGGCCAAATCAGCTTGGGCGACTTTGTGTTGTCTGGGGGGGAGTTGGCGGCCATGGCCTTGTTGGATGCCGTCGCGCGATTGCAACCTGGGGTGCTGGGCGATGATCAAAGTGCCGTGCAAGACAGTTTTCACCCCAATGGCGACGGCTTGCTGGACTGCCCCCATTACACCCGCCCAGAGGTTTGGCAAGGCCTGGAGGCGCCTGCTGTCTTGATGAGTGGGCACCATGCCGACATCAAGCAATGGCGCCGCCATCAGAGCCTCATCACCACCGCCAAACTCAGGCCCGACTTGATCGAAGCGGCAAGAGCCCAGGGGCGGCTGGGGCCAGACGACGAAGCGGCGCTGCTTCAGGTGCCTTAAACCGAGGCGGTTCGTGGCTATAATGGCGGGCTTGATCCTCTGGCCGGCCGCCCGGACACCGTCAAATTGTTGAGGTGAATCTGGGCCTTTAGTGCAGCGCGGACACGATCGAATGAGGCCGTCATGAATCTGATTCAAACCCTTGAGCAAGAAGAAATTGCTCGTCTGAACAAAACCATTCCCGAGTTTGCCCCTGGCGATACCGTCATCGTGAGCGTGAACGTCGTGGAAGGCACCCGCAAGCGTTTGCAAGCCTATGAAGGCGTGGTGATTGCCAAGCGCAATCGCGGCCTGAACAGCGCCTTCACCGTTCGCAAAATTTCCAGCGGTGAGGGTGTGGAGCGAACCTTCCAAACCTACAGCCCCCTGATCGCCAAGATCGAAGTCAAGCGTCGTGGTGATGTTCGCCGCGCCAAGCTTTACTACTTGCGTGAGCGCAGCGGCAAGTCGGCTCGCATCAAAGAAAAGCTGCCCCAAAAGGCATCGACTGCTTCGGCAGTGTGATCCGGTGAGCAACGGCACCACGGTTCCGCTTGCCAAAATTCCAGGGCTGGACCCACTTCGGGTGCCAGCCCTTTCTGTTCCTGATGACTTGCCGGCGGTCCCGCCAAACCGACTGAGCGCGTCAGCTTTGCGCGAGCGATTTTTGAATCCCCCGGATTGGCGGCCAGAGTTGGTTGCTGAAAAACGATTCGGTGACCGACAGCCAGCGCAGGCGTCGGTGTTGATGGGCATTGTTTTGCGAGACACGCCCAGCTTGTTGCTCACACAGCGCACCAGTCAACTCAATACGCACGCCGGTCAAATTGCTTTGCCAGGTGGCAAGCTTGACCCCGAGGACCCCTCCATTGTTCACGCGGCCCTGCGCGAAGCGCAGGAAGAGGTGGGTTTGTCTGCGGACCATGTCGAGGTGTTGGGAACCTTGCCCGTGTATGTGACTGGCACGGCATTCGTGGTGACGCCCGTGGTGGCCCTGATCGATTCGGCGATGTCCTTGACCCCCAACCCCGACGAAGTGGCCGAAATCTTTGAAGTCCCCTTGCCCTTTTTGATGGACCCCGCCAATCACCGGTGGCATGTCTTTGAATGGGAAGGTGGCAAGCGCGACTGGTATTCCATGCCTTACCACGATGGTTTGCAAAACCGCTTCATTTGGGGCGCGACTGCAGGCATGTTGAGAAATCTCTATCGGTTTTTACTGGCTTGACGGCGTTCGGATGGCTTGTCGCTATCATCTGCACGCATGAGCTTCGTCGCCCTCATCCTCGCCCTGTTGCTTGAGCAAGTTCGCCCCTTGCCCGACGGCAATGTGTTGCACCAAGCCTTGCTGCGTTGGAGCCATTGGGTCCGACTCACGCTGCACTCGGGCAAGCCCGATGGCGCTTGGCTGGCTTGGGGCGTTGCGCTGGGCGTGCCTTCACTGTTGGTGTTGCTTGTGCACGTGTTGCTGTCGCAGGCGCTGGGCGGTTTTCTGGCCATGGTTTGGATGTGCGTGGTGCTGTACACCTGCTTGGGTTTCCGACAGTTCAGCCACCACTTCACCAGCATTCGCGATGCCATGTCTTCGGGTCAATACGAGCAGGCTGCTCGCGCCATGGCGCAGTGGCGGCAAGTTCCGCAGGTCAGTTCAGACCCCACCGAACTCACGCGTCAACTCATTGAGTATTCGGTGTTATCCGCTCACCGCCATGTGTTTGGTGTGGTGTTCTGGTTCTCGGTGCTGGCGGCTTTGGGCTTGGGGCCGCTGGGTGCGGTTGTTTATCGGCTGAGCGAATTTTTTGGCAGGGCCTGGGCCCCCAGTGCAATGGATGAAGAAGCGACATCGACACCTGAAGCTTTGGTGAGCCTCAAGGCTTGGGCGGCCGTTGACTGGGTTTCTGCACGCGTTACGGCCATGATGTTTGCCATTGCAGGCAATTTCGAAGATGCCATGGATTCTTGGCGCTCGCAGGCGCTGCGGGAGTCGTTGGATAACGACGAGGTCTTGATCAGTGCCACGGCCGGTGCGCTGGGCGTGCAATTGGGGGCTGCGTTCAAACGCAAAGCCGAGGGTGAAGCCCCCGAGGTTGCCGAGGTGGGGCGCTTGCCTCAGTTTTCACACCTTCGAAGTTTGGTGGGCTTGGTGTGGCGAACGGTGGTGATTTGGAGCGTGTTGTTGGCGCTGATGACCATGGCTCGCTTGCTGAGCTGAACCCGTCGAATGCCTATTGCGGTTTGAGCTCGGCGTGCAGCTGCGTGTAAATGCGATGCCGCATGGGGTCGATTTGGCCAGCCTCTAATGCCAAAAGCACCCCGCAATTGGGCTCATGCAGGTGCTGGCAATTCGAGAATCGACAATTCCCCAAGTGAGCCTTGAGGTCTGGCATGAGCCATTGCAACTGCTCGGCTTGCAGGTGACGGATGCCGAATTCTTGAAAGCCGGGTGAATCGATCAGGGCTGTGGACCTCGCTGCATCGGCCCAATGCCAAGTGGTTCGAGTCGTGGTGTGTTTGCCCGAATTCAACGCCAGCGAGATGGTTTGTGTTTTTACCTCGCTGCCAGGAACCAGCGTGTTGATCAGGGTGCTTTTCCCAGTGCCTGAGGGCCCCACCACCAGCGTGGATCGGTTTTTCAGCCAGGCCTTGAGCGGCTACAGCCCTTGCTGTTGGGCTTCCAACTTAAGGAAAAACAAATGGCAGCCCCAGTCATCGTGCCTGGCCAATCGGTGTTGGGCATCGGCAAAGGCTTGCGACAAGTCCATCTTGTTCAGCGCAATGGCCACCGGGATGTCTTGGGCCGCTGCGGCAAGGAGTGCGCGGCCCAATTGCAGGTCCGAGTGAATGGGTTCGGCACCCAGAAACACCAGCACTTGATCGATGTTGGCTGCGAAGGATTTGGTGCGCAACTCATCTTGCCGGAAAAAAACGTTGCGGCGTTCCAGCACGTGCGTGATGACCCAGCTGTCCCCCGATGCATGGGCATTGACCCAGTCGCCCACCAGTGCGGTGAGTCGTTTGCCCTTGATGAGACCCAGATGGCGTTGCCCTTGCGCGTCTTCCAGCAGCAATTGCCGGCCATACGACTCCACGATGCGGTAGGTGGCCTCAGGCATTGAGGTGAGCCAGTCGCGTCAGGGCAGGGGGGTGGCTGTGATGAAACCAAACATAGAGCGGGTCTGGCGTCAGCGTGCTGGCATTGCCTCGGTAAAGCTTCACCAAAGCTTGCCCCAAGTCTTGGGCGTTGGTGTATTGCTTGGCAAACGCATCGGCCTGAAATTCACGGCGGCGAGACCAATACGCCGAGAGCGGTTTGAAAAAGAACAACAGGGGCGGCAGGATCCAATACAAGGCCATGAGCAGCATCACCGGCACATGCCGATCGGAGGCCACGTGGGTGCCCAAGGCATCCATCCATTCCGGATGCTTGAGTAAGCCAGCCACCAGAGCCAAAAACAAGCCGCTGCTGAGCGCGCTGGTGAACAACATTGCAGGCACATGCTTGAGCTTGAAGTGCCCCAACTCGTGGGCCAAGACCGCGAGCACTTCGTTGTGATTCAGTTTTTCGAGCAAGGTGTCATAAAAAACCACGCGCTTTTCACGACCCAGCCCTGTGAAAAAGGCATTCGAGTGGGTGCTGCGTCGGCTGGCATCCATGACTTGGAAGTCTTTGGCCTTGAAGCCCACTTGATCCATTAAGTTTTCTGCCTTCGCTGTCAGCTCGCTGGTTTCAATGGGCTTGAATTCGTTGAACAGCGGCATCAGCCACTTGGGCGCAATCACCATCATGGCCGATTGAAACACCAGCCAGAACCCCCAAGCCCACAGCCACCATAGCGGTTGGTCGCTTTGCATCAGGCTCAGGATGACGGCCAACAAGGGCAAACCAATCAACAAACCCAGCACGAGCCCCTTGACCTGATCGATCAGCCACAACCTCAAGCTGGAGCGATTGAAGCCAAATTGGGCCTCCACGACAAAGGTGTTGAGCAGTGCGGATGGGGACTGAATGACACTGTGCACGAGCACAAAAAGGGCCACAAAGACCAAGGCACCCCAGAGGCCATCGCCTGCCCAATCCAAGGCAAGCGCATGCAGCAGCGACAGCCCACCTGCAAAAATCCAACAGCATGCTTCAATGAAGGTGACGAAACTCACCCACAGGTTCAATCGAGATTTAGCCAGCGTGTAGCGCGCGGATTTCAGGTGCTCTTCTTCGCTGATCTGGCCCTGAAACGCAGCAGGCACGTGGTATTGGTGGCGCGTGACCCAGTTTTGTTGTCGGCGCTCCAAAAACCAACTCAGCACAAGGTGAGCGAAAAACAGGGCAAAAACGCCCCAGGTGATGAGTGATGCATAGGCCATGACGAAAGTTTAGTCAGTTTGGATCGGACTTTTGACGCAGACATGAGAGACAATCAGGGAATGCATGAAAAGTCCCCTGCGCATCCTGAGTTAGCCAAGTCGGATCAAAACCTCGTTTGGCTGGATTGCGAAATGTCAGGATTGGACCCGGAAAAAGAGCGGCTATTGGAGATTGCGGTTGTGATCACCAACGCTGACTTAAGCGTTCGGGTCGAGGGGCCGGTGCTGGTGATTCACCAGAGCGATGAACTGCTCAACGCCATGGATGCCTGGAACAAGGGCACCCACGGCCGAAGCGGCTTGATTGACAAAGTCAAGCAATCCTCGCTCTCCGAATCTCAGGCTCAAGCTCAGATGCTGGCGTTTGTTCAGCAGTATGTGCCCAAGCAAACATCACCCATGTGTGGCAATACCATTGGCCAAGATCGTCGATTTTTGGTTCGGTATTTGCCGGAACTGGAAAACTGGTTCCATTACCGTAACCTGGATGTGAGCACCCTGAAGGAACTCGCCAAGCGCTGGAAGCCTGACGTTCACGCGTCATTCAAAAAGCGCCAACTGCACACGGCCTTGGCCGATGTGCACGAGTCCATTGATGAATTGATTCACTACCGGGAACATTTTTTACGCCTCTAAGGCACAACCTGGTGAAATCATGAACTCACATTCAAGCGCGGCATCGGACGCGCAAGACGCGCCTGCGTTCTCTCCTTTTGATTTGGTCCCCTGTCTGAAGCAATCCATTGCGCAGTTGGGCTTCACCCAGCCGACGCCGGTTCAGGCCGCGGTTTGGGATGCTTGGCAGCAGGCCTTGCCCAATCCGCTGGACTTGATGGTTTCCAGCGAAACGGGCAGCGGCAAAACCCTGGCCTTTTTGTTGCCCATCCTGCAAGACATTGAGGTTCGCCGTGCTGAACGCATTGCCGCCGAAAAGGCTGAGCGCCAACGCCAGAAAGAGTTGGCACAAGCGGACGGCAAGCCCGCCAAACGTCGCAACCCTTACAACCCCAGACATTTCCAAACCCCCAAGCCTGTGGCACTGGTGTTGTGCCCCACTCGGGAATTGGCTCAGCAGGTGGCCAACGACGCCATCGATTTGGTGCGTGCGGGCAAAGGTCCACGCGTCGCCAGTGTGGTGGGGGGCATGCCCTATGGTTTGCAAATGACGCGTTTGCAAAATGTGGATTTGGTGGTGGCCACACCCGGTCGACTCTTGGACTTGAATGCATCGGGCAGCTTGGATTTGAGTGCAGTGACCCATTTGGTGCTGGATGAAGCAGACCGGATGCTCGATCTGGGCTTCTCTGAAGATTTGGCACGGATTCACGAGATCACGAAAAATCGCACCTGCACCTTGATGTTCAGTGCGACTTTCGATCCGCCCATTGAGCGTCTGGGCCAAAACCTCGCGCCTCAATCCTTGCGCCTGCAGTTGCAAGCCAAGCACCAGTCCAACGTCAACATCGAACAGCGTTTGTATTGGGCCGACGATGAAAATCATCGGGGTCGAATTCTGGAACATTGGATGCGTGACCCCAGCATCGACCAGGCCATCATCTTCACGGGCACCCAGCTCGGCTGTGATGAGTTGGCACAAGCCCTCAGGGACGATGGTTTCCCTGCTGAAGCCCTGCATGGCGCCATGAGCCAGGCCCTGCGCAATCGACGCTTGATGGCCTTGCGACGCGGCAATCTGAAATTTTTGGTGGCCACAGACGTCGCAGCGCGCGGCATTGATGTGCCCACCATCACCCACGTTTTCAACCACGGCCTGCCCATGAAGAGCGAGGACTACGTGCACCGCATTGGCCGCACCGGACGCGCAGGTCGTCAAGGTTTGGCTGTAACGATTGCCTTGCATCGCGAATTCCGCAAGATCAGGGACATCGAGTACTACCAAGGCTCGCCCTTGCCGGAATCGGTGGTGGAGGGGATGGAGCCCGTGCGCAAGCCCATGGGCAACAAGCCCAAACGCGGCGCGCCCTCCCGTCCGGGTTCTCGCCGCGATGGCGGTGGCGGAGGTAAAGCGCGCAGCTGGTCATCCAAACCCTCGGGTGATCGATTCCACAAAGAGGCCCATGGCGCCTCTGGTGCCCCCAAACGGGGCGAGCATGGTGCATCGGCCAAGCCCCGGTCAAAACCCGCTGGTCACGGCACGAACGCCCCATCTCGGGGCAAAAAGCCCTTTGCACACGGTGCCCGAAAGGCCAAAGTGTCGTAAAAACATCGCACATGGGGCTTTTGCCCTTTGTGCAACAAGTGCCGGCAAAAATGCCCGAGAAAATAATTGGGTAGTCCCTAAATACGCTTTTGCCGATTGCTTGTAATGATTGAGGTTCGATATTCAAGTTGATTCTCCCCGTTTCGATTCCAGAGTGGTTCGTGAGAAGAAACATCAATGAAATCAATACGTTCGGAAATCAACTTGAGTCAATCTCGTTTGTTAACATCGCCGCAAGGAGCGTGACTCATCATGTCGAACCAATCAGATTCTTTGGACAGCATCGTCATTGGCGATGGCGTGACCGTTAAAGGAACATTCACTGTCCCTTCCAAGGCCATCATCAATGGCGTGATTGAAGGCGACCTCACTGCCGACGAACTCTTGATTGGCCCAACCGGGAAAATCACGGGTCGCATCAAAGCCAAAGTGATCGATGTGCGTGGCGAACTGCACAACGACATCATCAGCGAGAAAAGCCTGATCGTGCGCAGCAGCGGCAAATTGGCTGGCAAAGTTCACTATTCCGAAATCGAGATTGAAAAGGGCGGCGAAATCGAAGGCGTCTTGAATCAAGGCCTCGACAACATTCCCCCGCGCGCTCAAGCGGCTGCCCCTGCCACTGCGCCCAACTTGGTGACGCCATCGGTGCCGGGACAAAACAAGCCTCCAGAAGGCGATAAGGCATAAGGCACGGCTTTCGATGCGCAAGCTTGGGTTTTCATGGTTGTTGATCAAACAGCTCCCCACTTGGATGGTGAGGGGTTGGAATCATCCGTACCAAGACACGCGCATCATTCTGGAGCAGCAAGGTAACCTGCAGTACCTGAGCTTCCCTGCTTATTTGCAAAAGTGGCTGGCACGCTCGGCCATCGTCACCGTCACTTCCATTTCCTTGTTGCTGGTCGGGTTGATGATTTTCAACATCGATTTGATGATCAGTCGCATGAAGCTCGAGCGCTCGCATGAGGCGGTTTACCGAGCCCTGCTGTCAAGCAACGAGCAAGACCTGTCTGGTCAAAACATCGACGAATCGCAAATGCTGACGCTGGCTCAAGCCATTCGCGACCGTGACATGAGCATTCGCCGCTTTGTGGACATGTCCATGGTGGTGGTTTCCAAAGAAAACGAGACCATCAAGAACCAGCTTCAAACGGCGGGCTTGACGGAAAAAATCGTTCGCATCATTCAAGAGAACTCAGCCAAGGGCGGTTTCACGGTCAGCGACGACTTGAAGTCCAACCCCTTGCTGCGAGGCAAAGTGGCCGAAGACCTGGAGACCAATCGGTCTTTGCGCGATGTCTTGTATGCCTTGCCCAGCCACATGCCCATTCAAGCCCCGGAGATCACTTCAGGCTTTGGGATTCGCAAGCACCCGCTCACGGGTAAAGCGCACTTCCACAGTGGCATTGACCTCATCACCGACACCAACGACGACCGTGTGTTGCCGGTGAAAGGCGGTGTGGTGGTGGCTGCCAAAGCGCATCCCAATTACGGCAATTTGGTGATGATTCGCCACTCCAATGGTGTGGAGTCCATCTACGCGCATTTGGCGAAAATCCTGGTCAAAGAAGGCCAGACTGTTGGAACGGATACAGTCTTGGGCTACATTGGCAATACCGGTGTTTCCACAGGCAAGCACCTTCATTTGGAAATCCTCATTGGTGGATATCCTGTTAACCCTCAAAACGTGATTCGAACGGCTCAATATGTTCAACAAATCAAAACCGCCCGTTAATCCCACCGCTGGTCAATCTGGTGCCATGGAAGTGTCCGTTGAGGGTTCTCGCGAAGCTGATGCCTTGCCGGTCAATGTGCCTGCACCCGCTAAATCCAACATGATGGAAGCCCTGTCTTCGGGCGCGGCCAAGCCCTCCATCCTGAGCGAAGGCTTCTCGTTCCGTGGCGAGATCGCAGCCAAAGGCGCCATTCACGTGGAAGGCTCTTTGAACGGTCAAATTCAAGTCGATGAACTCACCATTGGTGCCAAAGGCCAAGTGGAAGGTGTGGTCACTTGTTCCAGCCTGCACATCAAGGGCAAGTTTTCTGGAACGGCAACCTGCCAAGAACTCATCGTGACCGCATCGGCATCGGTGGATGGACACGTGGTCTATCAAACCCTGTCCGTGCAAAAAGGTGCATCCATCAAGGGTGAATTGTTGCTGGTGAAGTGATGGCTCGGGGAGTTGCTCAATGACTGCTGACACTCCCCAACGCATCAAAGCCCAACGGGAATCCCAAGGGCTCACTTTGCAAGCGCTGGCGGCTTTGAGTTGCCTGTCGGTGCGGCAGGTGCAACAAATTGAAGAGGGCGGACTCTCCGCCTTCTACAACGAAGACATCAAGCGCAAAGCCACCGAAAAAGTCATGGCGGTTTTGGGTGTGGAAGATCAACCCAGTTCCCACACCAGCGTTGACACCCCGGCCCATGCGTCAGAGTCCTTGAGGGCTGGCACCATTCGGGCCGAAGCCCATCACCCCCTTGCAGTCCCCCCAGACTTCCCAGAAGCGTCTCCAGAGGCCGATGCAGCCACAAGCGACGACGTTGCTTCAGAGGCGCCTGTGGCCGCATCCGATGAGGCGGCGTCATCACAAGACCCCAAACCTCAAGCATCCAGCCCATGGCTGTTGTGGCTGGTGAGCTTGGGTCTCGTTGGCGCGGTGCTCTACGGTTTGGGCCTGTTCCCCGCTTAAACCCGTCATGCGACCGTGGCGTCAGTCTTTGGCGCCCATGGACAAGGCCAGTTCGCGCTGGTGCTGGCACGCCGCGACCAGGGTGGGATCGGGTGTTTGAATGGGCCACCCCTGCATGTGCGAGTGGGCGATGTCGGCCAAAGCGCTGATCCAGAGCGGGTCATGGTTGAGGCATCCCACATAGCCAAAGTCTTGGCCGCCGGACTCCAAAAAGGCGTCACGCACTTCCATGGCAATTTCTTCTAGCGTTTCCAGGCAATCGGTCACAAAGCCAGGGCACACCACATCCACGCGCGCGTGCCCGGCCTTCGCCAAGGCGCGAACGGTGGGCTCGGTGTAAGGCTCCAACCATTTGGCCTTGCCAAAGCGGGATTGAAAAGTCACGGTGTAGTCCTCGGCTTTCAAGCCCAGAGCTTGGGCCAGCAAGCGGCCCGTTTTGTGGCATTCGCAGTGATAAGGGTCGCCCAACTCCAGCGTGCGTTGGGGCACGCCATGAAAGCTCATCACCAAGTGAGCTTGACGGCCCAATCGCTGCCAGTGCGCACGAACTTGCTGGGCCAAGGCTTGGATGTAGCCCGGGTGGTCGTGATAGTTGCGAACCAGGCGAATTTCGGGCAGGTTGCGATGCCGGGTCATCCAGGCGCCCAAGGCATCCCACACCGAAGCGGTTGTGGTGGCAGAGTATTGCGGGTAGGCACTGAGCAGCAACACCCGCGTGACCCCTTGAGCCTGCAATTCATCCAACACTTGAGGCAGCGCGGGCTGGCCATAGCGCATGGCCACGCGAACCAGCACCTGTTCGGCGTTGAAGTGCGACTGCAAGGCCTGGGCTTGCATTTGAGAGCCGTGCATCAGTGGCGAGCCGTTGGCTGTCCAGATGCTGGCGTATTTGGCCGCAGATTTGGCCGGGCGGATGCGCAAAATGATGCCGTGCAGGATCAGCATCCAAATCCAACGAGGGATTTCAACCACGCGGGGATCGGATAGAAATTCACCCAAATACCTGCGCAGTGCGGAGGCCGTGGGCGCAGCAGGGGTGCCGAGGTTGCACCAGATCACGCCAACTTTGGCCGCTTGGCCGTGGCGATAGGCAGGTTCTCGGGCAAATCGTGATGACATCTTGGAATCCTTTGGTGCATTCTCGGTGGGATCATTGACCTTGGGTTGACATGGGGATGGCGCTCAGCCGTCGGCGAGCACGGCTTGGATGCACGCTTGGCCCGATGCAATGGCCCCTTCAAGGGTGGAGGGGAAGTCGCCATCCACCGCATCGCCACAAGCCCACAAACCGGGTGCCACGGCGAATCCAGGGCGCTGTGTATCGGGGGTGCAATTGACGGTGGCTCGTTTTTCCATCAAGGTGCCCAGCACGCGCGGCTGTTTGGCCCATTGGTGTTGGGCTTGAGCCAAGACACCCTGAGTGATGACCTCGCGAGAGCCTTGCGCATGGCTCATCACCCAGGCCCAGCAACCCGTCGCATGGTGCGTGTGGCCAATGGCGCCCAAATCGATGATGACTTGAGCGGGTTGATCGTGATGGGGCGGCAAAAAAACCAAAGGGTCACTCAAGCGCGGAGGGGTGTCGTCCCACTGGGTGTAAACCGTGGCAATCGCACTGTGACTCAGGGCTTGCATGGCGTGTGCCCACTCAGGTGCGTGGGGTGCAGCCAGTCTGGCCGACTCAGCCGCCGAGGCCGCAAGCACCACGGGGCCCGTGGGCAGCAAGGCGCCCAGTTCGGCCACGCGGTGGTGCAAGTGAACGACCGCTCCGTGGCGTTCCAGCCAAGCGTGAGCCGCTTGCGGCAACAACTGGCTCAGCCCCACGCGGGGCACCAGCACGTCGCTGCCGCCGGGTTGACCCAGGGCCGATTGCAACACCTTCAAAAAGACGCTGGCGCTGGCCAAATGGGGCGGCAAATTCATCACACACACGCACAGCACACCCAGCCAGTGGTGCACGCTGCCAGTGGCGAAACGCCCCAGCCAGTCTTCGACGCTCTGGTGGGCCCAGCGATGCGGTTGGCTCCAGCGCAAGGCGGCCAGGGTGCGTGACCATTGCCAGCGCTCAGTCCAGTTCCAGTCCGGGTCGGTGATCAGTCCCCAGAACTGGCGGATGGGATGGCTGTGGGCCATCCAGTTGGCTTGGGGGCCGGCGGGCACAGCCAGTCGCAATGGGATTCGGGTCAGCAGGTCGGTTGGTTCTAGGCCAAGGGTTTGCATCAAGGCCAAGGTTTGTTGACAGGCGCCCACCAACACGTGTTGACCGTTGTCCAAGCTTTGGCCCAGATGCACCACACTGCGGGCCCGCCCGCCCAGTTGGGGCGCCATGTCATACAGGTGCACCGCTAGCCCTGCCTGAACGGCGCGAACGGCAGCGGCGATGCCCGACCATCCACCGCCCACGATGTGAATGCGGTTCACCACAAACCCAAGGCTTGAACCTTCCAAGCCAGCCAGAGTTTGCGCAGGGGCGTCAAGGCCACACGCTGATGAAGCACGGGAAACTCGGCGCGAACGATTTCATCGAGCAGGGTCCGATAGATGCTGGCCATCATCAGTCCTGGCTTTTGGCTGGTGCGATCGGCCAGCGGCAATTGGGCAAAGGCTTCGCGATACAAGGCGAAAGCGCGCTGGGCTTGTGCGTGCATGAGCGATTGAAAGCCTGGCCCGGCCTTCAATTGCAGCAAGTCCTGCACCCCAACGCCGTGGGCTTTGAGTTCGTCGAGTGGCAGGTAAATGCGCCCTCGGCGCGCATCTTCGCCCACATCGCGAATGATGTTGGTGATTTGAAAGGCCAGGCCCAACGTGTGTGCGTAGGCGGTGGTGTCTGCTTGCGTTTGGCCAAAAATTCGTGCTGACACCTCGCCCACCACGCCAGCAACCAAATGGCAATACTGCTGAAGCCCAGCGAAATCCAAGTAGCGGTTTTGCGTCAAATCCATTCGACAACCCGCAATGATGTCGAGCAGGTGTCGGGCCTCGATGCCAAAAGGCGCTGTCCAAGGCATCAGCGCTTTCATGACGGGATGTTCGGCTTGGCCTTGGTAGGCCAACTGAACTTGCTGCTGCCACCAAGCCAGCTTGGCACTGGCGACATCCAACTCCTTGACCTCATCGACGACATCATCGACTTCGCGGCAAAAGGCATAAAACGCGGTGATGGCCTGGCGCTTGGGTCGGGGCAGGAATAAAAAAGCGTAATAAAAACTGCTGCCCGAGGCAGCAGCCTTGTGTTGAACGTATTGCTCTGGCGTCATGGGGCGATTGTGTCAAACCTTGGGCGGAAACGGCGACAGCGAGCGCGTGGCGACGACCACCCAGTCCCAGCGTGACAGTTGGGGGCGTTGCTGCGACACATCGAGTTCACCCATCAACTCCAACACCCTTAATCCACCATGAACCACAGCCCGCAATTCCAAACCCATGCGCCCTGATAACTGCCAGGCCAAGGGAGCGCCTTGAATCATCAGGTCGCGAGTCATGGCCATGGCAAGTGCTAGGCCCACGTTGGGCGGTAAATAGTGACGTCCGCGGGAACGGTCGATGCTGAGGTCCTGCCAAAAATTGATCAATTGCAGGGCGGTGCAAATGGCATCGCTTTGCTGGAGTTGCTCGGGGGCGTT
Source organism: Betaproteobacteria bacterium (assembly GCA_038126555.1). GTDB lineage: Bacteria > Pseudomonadota > Gammaproteobacteria > Burkholderiales > Burkholderiaceae_C > Limnohabitans. The sequence continues at coordinate 6,531 of JAYPFZ010000035.1, read as the reverse complement.
TTGGCCCATGAGGGCCAACATCAGCCTGCCCACTGGGTTGGCCGAGCGTTGGCAGTAGTCCAGCACCTCGTCCCAACTGCGCATGCCCGATTGATCAGCAGTCATGCGCACATCTTGCTCAAAGGCATCGAGCAAGTCGAACAGGCAGGACACGGGCAAGCCATGGCGTTGAACCTGCGGCCAAAGGGCGTGTAGGGTGGGGTGGGCCTGAGCCCCCATCACGCCTTGCCTTTGCGCCTCGAGCAAAGCTTGGCGAAGGCTGTGCAGATCAGCCAGGCGTTGTTCAGGGCTGGCCGTGCCCTCATCGGCCACATCGTCGGCATATCGCGCAAATCCGTAGAGGCTGATGACAGCGGGACGAATCGCGCGGGGACACAGCCAGGAAGCAACCGGAAAGTTTTCGTAGTGATCAATCGCCATGCCCCGATTGTCCCCATCTCGTAGCAGTTAAAATGCCGCCACCGGTTTCGAACGGGTGGTTTGGCTTCTCAAACCGCCCGTTGTTGTTTTTTAAACTCGCGCGGGTGGCGAAATTGGTAGACGCACCAGGTTTAGGTCCTGACGCCAGCAATGGTGTGGGGGTTCGAGTCCCCCCCCGCGCACCAAGTCGCTGCCGCCTTGCGCAGAACATCTTTTTAGGAGCATCCTCGTGGCCATTGAAGTTCAAACCCTTGACAAATTGGAGCGCAAGATCACGTTGACCCTGCCTGTTGAGGTCATCGAAAAGGAAGTCAAGTCCCGGCTTCAAAATTTGGCTCGTCGCGTCAAGGTGGATGGTTTCCGCCCTGGCAAAGTGCCGGTCAACATCGTGGCTCAGCGTTATGGCTATTCGGTTCAATACGAAGTCATGAACGACAAAGTGGGTGAGGCTTTCCAAGCCGCCACCGTCGAAGCGCAGTTGCGCGTGGCCGGTCAGCCCAGCATCTCCCAGGCTGAAGGCGCGCCTGAGGGCCAAGTGGCTTTTGATGCCGTTTTTGAGGTTTATCCCGAAGTCACCATCAAGGATCTCGCTGGCATTGAGGTCGAAAAAACCGTGTCGACCGTCAACGAAGAAGCCATTGGCAAGACCATCGATTTGTTGCGCAAGCAGCGTCGCACCTTTGCCCAACGCAGCCAAGATTCGAAAGCCGAAAACGGCGACCGCGTGACCATCAATTTCGAAGGCAAGATCGATGGCGAGCCCTTCGAAGGCGGCCGTGCCGAGAATTTCCAGTTTTTGCTGGGCGAGGGCCAAATGCTCCCCGCATTTGAAGAAGCCGTGAACGGCATGAAGCCCGGCGAAAGCAAAACCTTCCCCTTGCCCTTCCCCGAGGACTATCACGGCAAGGAAGTGGCTGGCAAAACGGCCGATTTCATGGTGACCCTCACCAAGCTGGAAGCCGCCAATTTGCCCGAAGTCACCGATGAATTCGCGAAATCACTGGGCGTCAAGGACGCCACGGTCGATGCCCTCAAGGCTGAAATTCGCCAAAACCTGGAGCGTGAGCTGGAGTCGCGTTTGTTGTTGCGCCAGCGTCAGGCCACTTTGCAAGCCCTGGTTGAGCATGCCGAACTCGATTTGCCCCAAGCCATGGTGAAGGCCGAAACGGCCCGCATGGTCGACCAAGCGCGTGCCGACTTGAAACAACGCGGCATCAAGGATGCCGATACCGCTCCCATCCCCGAAGACCTCTTCAAGCCCCAAGCCGAACAGCGCGTTCGCATGGGCTTGGTTGTGGCCGAAGTGGTGAAAAGCCAAGGCTTGCACGCCACGCCGGAGCAACTCCGTGCCCGCGTTGAATCCATGGCGGCCAGCTACGAAAAGCCCGAAGAAGTGGTGAAGTGGTATTACGCCGACATGTCCCGTTTGGCTGAAATCGAAGGCTTGGTGATTGAAGCCAACGTCACCGAATACGTGTTGGGCAAAGCAAAGGTCACCGAAAAGACCGTTGCTTTCGAGGAAATCATGGGTCAGGGATGATTGGAACTGAAACCAACGGAGTCAACCGATGAGTGCTTTGGAAACGTCAGCATTGGGCATGGTGCCCATCGTCATTGAACAGTCGGGGCGTGGTGAGCGCTCTTACGACATCTACTCTCGCTTGCTCCGTGAGCGCGTGGTGTTCTTGGTGGGGCCGGTGAACGATCAAACCGCCAACTTGGTGGTGGCTCAGTTGCTGTTCCTGGAGTCGGAAAACCCCGACAAGGACATTTCGCTCTACATCAATTCCCCTGGCGGCTCGGTGTCAGCGGGCATGTCCATCTACGACACCATGAATTTCATCAAGCCTTCCGTGTCCACGCTGTGCATGGGCATGGCGGCCAGCATGGGGGCGTTTTTGTTGTCTGCTGGCGAAAAAGGCAAGCGCTTTGCTTTGCCCAATTCCAAGGTCATGATCCATCAGCCCTTGGGCGGTGCACAAGGGCAGGCCACCGAGATTGAAATTCACGCCAAAGAAATCCTCAAAACCCGCGAGCAGCTGAACAAAATTCTGGCTGATCGCACGGGCCAACCGCTGGAGCGCATTGAGCGCGACACGGAGCGGGATTACTTTTTGTCGGCAGATGAGGCAAAAAGTTACGGCTTGATCGACCAAGTGATCGCCAAACGCCCCTAAGTGCAGGTGGAGCCCATCGCCAGATCGCAATCTGGGGGAGAGCCCTCACGGAAAACCAGTTCGGGTCGATTGGTTATCATCGTTTCATGGTTTCAATAAAAAGGCTTCATCGGCATGGCTGAGAAAAAAGGCGGATCCGGCGACAAAACCCTGTATTGCTCGTTTTGCGGCAAGTCTCAGCATGAGGTCAAAAAGCTGATTGCGGGCCCGTCGGTTTTCATTTGTGACGAATGCATTGACTTGTGCAATGAAATCATTCGCGACGAGTTGCCCGACGCGGATGTCAAAGGCGGTTCCAGCAAGGGCGATTTGCCCACGCCCATGGACATCAAGACCAACTTGGACCAATACATCATTGGCCAAGACAAGGCCAAGCGTGCGTTGTCGGTGGCGGTTTACAACCACTACAAGCGCCTCATGCACAAAGACAAGGCCGCCAAAGATGAGGTTGAACTCACCAAAAGCAACATCTTGCTGATTGGCCCCACGGGTTCGGGCAAAACCTTGTTGGCCCAAACCATGGCCCGCATGCTCAATGTGCCGTTTGTGATGGCCGATGCCACCACCCTGACCGAAGCCGGTTATGTGGGTGAAGATGTTGAAAACATCATTCAAAAGCTCCTGCAAAACTGCAACTACGACGTCGAAAAAGCGCAGCGCGGCATCGTTTACATCGATGAAATCGACAAAATTTCTCGCAAGTCAGACAACCCCTCGATCACTCGGGATGTCTCTGGTGAAGGGGTGCAACAAGCCCTGTTGAAACTCATTGAAGGCACCATGGCCAGCGTTCCTCCGCAAGGCGGGCGCAAGCACCCCAACCAAGATTTCCTCCAAGTCGACACCACCAACATCTTGTTCATTTGTGGTGGCGCGTTTGCAGGCTTGGAAAAGGTCATCGAAAGCCGCACAGAAGGCTCTGGCATTGGTTTTGGCGCGCAAGTGAAATCCAAAAAAGAGCGCTCCCTGACTGAGGTTTTCGCCGAGGCCGAACCCGAAGACTTGATCAAGTTTGGCTTGATTCCCGAGTTGGTGGGTCGCATGCCGGTGGTGGCTACCCTGGACGAGCTTTCCTCTGACGCCTTGGTTCGCATCCTCACCGAGCCCCGCAATGCCTTGGTGAAGCAATACGCCCAGTTGTTTGCCATGGAAGGGGTTGACCTCGAATTCCGACCTTCCGCCCTCGAAGCCATTGCCCAAAAAGCCTTGGATCGAAAAACAGGTGCACGTGGCCTGCGGTCCATCCTTGAACATGCGCTGATCGACACCATGTTTGATCTACCCACTCAAGACAACGTGGAAAAAGTGGTGGTGGAAGATGCCACCGTGATTGATCACAAGCCGCCTTTGTTGGTTTACCGAGAGGAAGCCAAAAAGGCTTGAACCCAGCAGGGACAGGGTGAGCCTGTCCTTTTTTGATGGAGGACACCATGTCCGGACACCCTTTATTGCCAGCTGAGCCCATCGACTTGCCCTTGTTGCCCTTGCGCGACGTGGTGGTGTTTCCGCACATGGTGATTCCCCTTTTCGTGGGTCGCCCCAAGAGCATCAAGGCCTTGGAAACGGCCATGGCCGCCAATCGCTCGGTGATGCTGGTTGCGCAAAAGGCAGCGGCCAAAGACGAGCCATTGGTCACCGACATGTTCGAAGTCGGCTGTGTTGCGTCCATTCTTCAAATGCTCAAGCTGCCCGATGGCACCGTCAAGGTCTTGGTTGAAGGCCAACAGCGCGCCGTGGTGAATCGCATCGACGATGGCGAGCAGCACTTTTCTGCCAACCTCACCCCGGTGGTGCCGGAAGCAGGGCCAGAGCAAGACACTGAAATCGAGGCCTTGCGTCGAGCCTTGATGCAGCAGTTTGATCAATACGTCAAACTGAACAAGAAGATCCCTCCTGAGATCCTGACCTCCATCTCCAGCATCGATGAAGCCGGTCGATTGGCCGACACCATTGCCGCGCACCTGCCGCTGAAGCTTGAAAACAAGCAGCTGGTCTTGGATTTGGCCGATGTGAAGGAGCGTTTGGAAAACCTCTTTGCTCAGCTCGAACGTGAGGTTGAAATCCTCAACGTCGACAAGCGCATCCGTGGTCGAGTCAAGCGCCAGATGGAAAAAAACCAGCGCGACTTTTACTTGAATGAGCAAGTCAAGGCCATTCAAAAAGAGTTGGGCGAGGGTGAAGAGGGCGCTGACATCGAGGAGATCGAAAAAAAGATCAAGGCTGCACGCATGCCCACCGAGGCCCGCAAGAAGCTTGAATCCGAGTTGAAGAAACTCAAACTCATGTCACCCATGTCGGCTGAAGCCAGCGTGGTGCGCAACTACATCGATGTGGTGGTGGGTTTGCCTTGGAGCAAAAAAACAAAAATCAAGCATGACTTGCCTCTGGCCGAAGACGTGCTCAATGAAGACCATTACGGCCTGGAAAAAGTCAAAGATCGCATCCTCGAATATTTAGCGGTTCAGCAACGGGTAGACAAAGTCAAAGCGCCCATCCTTTGTTTGGTGGGCCCCCCTGGTGTGGGTAAAACGTCTTTGGGCCAATCCATTGCCAAGGCAACTGGTCGCAAATATGTCCGCATGGCGTTGGGTGGCATGCGCGATGAAGCGGAAATTCGCGGCCATCGTCGCACCTACATTGGTGCCTTGCCTGGCAAGTTGTTGCAAAACCTCGCCAAGGTGAAAACCAGAAACCCCTTGTTCTTGCTGGACGAGATCGACAAACTGGGCGCCGATTTCCGAGGAGACCCCTCAAGCGCGTTGTTGGAGGTGTTGGATCCTGAGCAAAACCACACCTTCAATGACCACTACGTTGAACTCGATTTCGATTTGAGCGACGTGATGTTTGTGGCCACCTCGAACTCCATGAACATTCCCCCTGCTTTGTTGGACCGGATGGAAGTGATTCGCCTCTCGGGCTACACCGAAGACGAAAAAGTCAACATCGCACTCAAATACCTGATCCCCAAACAGTTTGAAAACAACGGGGTGAAAACCGAAGAGTTGTCCATCGAAGAGTCTGCTGTTCGCGACGTCGTTCGCTACTACACGCGAGAGGCGGGCGTGCGCTCTTTGGAGCGCGAGATGTCCAAGATTTGCCGCAAGGTGGTGAAGGGTTTGCAGCTCAAGCAATTCACGCCACAAGTGGTGGTGAATGCCGACAACCTCGCTGAATTCCTTGGGGTTCGCAAATACTCCTATGGTCGAGTTGAACAACAAAACCAAGTGGGTCAGGTGGTGGGTTTGGCTTGGACTGAAGTGGGCGGCGACTTGCTCACGATTGAAGCCGCTTTGATGCCCGGTAAGGGCGTCATCACGCGCACGGGTTCACTCGGCGATGTGATGAAGGAGTCGGTGGAAGCTGCCCGCACGGTGGTTCGAAGCCGCGCTGCGCGCTTGGGCATCGCCGATGAAGTCTTCGAGAAAAAAGACATCCACATCCACGTGCCCGACGGAGCTACTCCCAAAGACGGCCCCAGTGCAGGTGCAGCCATGACCACCGCCATGGTTTCGGCCATGACGGGCATCCCCGTTCGCAGCGATGTGGCCATGACGGGTGAAATCACCTTGCGGGGTGAAGTCACCGCCATTGGTGGCTTGAAGGAAAAGCTGTTGGCTGCGCTGCGCGGCGGCATCAAGACCGTCATGATTCCCGAAGAGAACGTCAAGGACCTGCAAGAGATTCCTCAGAACGTGAAAAACGCGTTAGAAATCGTGCCGGTGAAGTGGATCGACAAGGTCCTGGAAGTGGCCCTTGAGCGCATGCCTGAGCCCTTGCCCGAGAAGCCGCCGGCGGTGACGCCGGTGAGTGCAGACCCTGTGACTGACACAGCCGCAGTGAAGCACTGAAAAGGTCAAAAAATACGCTATACTCTCACTCCTACGCGGGAATAGCTCAGTTGGTAGAGCGCAACCTTGCCAAGGTTGAGGTCGCG
>JAYPFZ010000034.1:0-22757 GCA_038126555.1 Betaproteobacteria bacterium | reverse complement strand
GCTTGCTTTCGGGAAACCGCACGACTCAACCCCACGCTGGGGGTGGAACAAAACAAGCCAAAGTTAATGCCAGACACCGCAAACCGGGCCGACTCGGAAGCCACGGCCAAGTCGCACATGCTCACCAGCTGACAGCCAGCAGCGGTAGCCACGCCTTGCACCTGGGCAATGACGGGCTGCGGCAGTTGGACCAGGCTCATCATGAATCGGGAGCATTGGGCAAACAACTGCCGATAAAAATCGCCGTCGGGGTTGGCCTTCATTTCTTGCAAATCGTGACCAGCGCAAAAAGCCTTGCCCTTGGCGGCCAGCACCACCACCCGGCATGTGGGCGTCTGGGCAATGGTGTCCACAGCAGATTGCAACGCCTGCAGCATCGACGCCGACAAGGGGTTGAATTGTTGCGGTCGGTTCAGGGTCAGGCGGATCACCCCGGCCCTGGGCTCATCCATCAGCACGGGTTCATCGTTGGCGTTCATGGTTCACTCCCCTAACATGTGGTGACTGGAAATCATCATGCCTGAACCGATTGTCTTGCCCTGGCTGGAACCCGACCACCCCTTTCCTGCGCCCCATCGGGCACTGAGCGATTCGACGAGCCATCCGGGCTTGCTGGCAGCAGGCGGTGACCTGAGCCCACAGCGACTGGTTCAGGCTTACTCTCAAGGCATTTTCCCTTGGTTCAGCGCGGGGCAGCCCATTCTGTGGTGGTCGCCCGAGCCTCGCATGGTGCTGACCCTCAAGCAATTTCGATTTCACCGCAGCCTCAGACAAACGGTGAAGCAGTGGCAACGCGAGGGACGCCATCGGCTCACCATCGACCAAGACTTTGCCGCCGTGATCCGTCACTGCGCCCAAACACCACGCCCGGGACAGCCTGGCACCTGGATCGTGCCCGCCATGCAATCGGCCTATCGGGACTTGCATGAAGCTGGCCATGCGCACAGCATTGAAGTCTGGGAAGACGATGAACTGATTGGCGGGCTCTACGCCGTGAACCTCGGGCAGGCTGTCTTTGGGGAAAGCATGTTTGCTCTGCGCAGCAACGCATCCAAAGTGGCCTTGTGTGCCCTGGTGGCCCTGTGTCGCGATCAAGGTGCTGAATGGATTGACTGCCAGCAGCAAACGGCGCATTTGGCCTCCCTGGGCGCACGCGCCCTGCCGCGCGCCGACTTCATTGAGCAGGTGAAACACGCCTGTCGCAAACCCAACCTGCTTTGGCAAAGTGAATCGATATACTGGGATCGACTCTTGATGCTTGATCGCCCCGCGTGACCCATCTCAAAGACCTTCCCCTCCACGCCTTGCAGTTTTATGCAACGGCGCCCTACCCCTGCAGCTACTTGCCTCACACGCAAGCCAGATCTCAGGTGGCCACGCCCAGCCACTTGATTCGCAGCGAAATCTACTCCGAGTTGATCCTCAAAGGGTTTCGGCGTTCCGGCCTGTTCACCTACCGTCCGCATTGCGATGGCTGTCAGGCCTGCGTCCCCATTCGTGTTCGGGTGAACGACTTTTCCCCCAGCCGCAGCCAGCGGCGTGCCTGGAAACAGCATCAGGGCTTGCAGACTCGGATCTGCAAATTGGGCTTCAGCGACGAACACTATCGCCTCTATCAGCGCTACCAGATGAGCCGTCATCAGGGTGGCGGTATGGACAACGACAGCGTGGAGCAATACGCTCAGTTTTTGCTGCAGTCGCGCGTCGATTCCCGTTTGGTTGAATTTCGCGCCCCGACCGAGGACGGCACCGCTGGCCCTTTGCAGATGGTGTCCATCCTGGATGTGATCGACGATGGCCTCTCTGCCGTCTACACCTTTTACGACCCCAGCCCTGGCCAAAGCTTGGGCACCTACAACGTGTTGTGGCAAGTGGAGCAAGCCCGAAGCCTGGGGCTGGATTTTCTCTACCTGGGCTACTGGATCGAACAAAGCCCCAAGATGCGCTACAAGCGTCAATTCAATCCCCATGAGTTGCTGATTCAAGGGCAATGGGTGCGATGAATTTCATCATTTAAAATCCCGTCATGCCTCGCAAAGCCGCCTCGCCCCCGACCACACCGACGATTCAGGTGATTGAACGGATGTTCACGCTCTTGAATGTTCTGGCGGAAAAAGAAGAGTCGGTCTCCCTCAAAGAATTGAGCGAGAAGTCTGGCTTGCACCCCTCCACCACCCACCGCATCCTCAACGACCTCACCTTGGGCCGCTTTGTCGACCGACCCGAAGCCGGCACTTACCGTTTGGGTTTGCGTCTGTTGGAATTGGGCAATTTGGTGAAGGCTAGGCTGAATGTGCGCGATGCCGCTCTCGAGCCCATGCGGGAATTGCATCGACAAATCCATCAACCGGTGAATCTGAGCGTCCGACAAGGCGATGAAATCGTCTACATCGAACGCGCCTACAGCGAACGCTCGGGCATGCAAGTGGTGCGCGCCATTGGTGGCCGCGCTCCTTTGCACCTCACCTCAACTGGCAAATTGTTTTTGGCCCAAGACGATGCCCAGCGCGTTCGCGCTTACGCCACGCGCACGGGCCTGAGCGGACAAACGCGCAACAGCATCACTCAAATTTCGGTCTTGGAGCGCGAACTCGCCAAGGCGCGTCAGTATGGCGTGGCTCGCGACAACGAAGAGCTGGAGATGGGTGTGCGCTGCATCGCGGCCAAAATTCAAGACGATCAAGGCAAGCTGATCGCAGGCTTGTCGATTTCTGCTCCGGCAGATCGCATGGACGACAGCTGGCTTGCGCGCTTGGAAGCCACCGCCCGCCAAATTTCAATTGCGCTGGGCTTTGTGCCTCAGTGAGCTTCTTGGATTAAAGCCACCGACTCTTGTCGCTCGAGCCAGCGGCGCACCCGCTCAGCATCGGCCACACGGCTGAGCTTGCCCGCAGAGTCTAAGAACACCATGATCAACTGGCGCCCGGCCACCGTGGCTTGCATGACCAAACACTGGCCGGCCTCACTGATGTAGCCGGTTTTTTGCAGACCAATGTCCCAGCGGGGGTTTTTCACCAACCGGTTGGTGGTGTTGAAGGTCAATTTGCGCCGACCCACATGCACCGAGTAGCTGGGCGTGGTGGACATCTTGCGCAACATTTCCACCTGATGGGCATGCTCCACCAACACAGCCAAATCTTTGGCGCTGGACCGGTTTTGGCTAGACAAACCCGTGGGCTCAACGAAATGCGTATCTGCCATGCCCAGCATGAGCGCCTTGGCATTCATGCGCCGAATGAATTCGGGGTAGCCTTCAGGGAAAGTCCTGGCCAAGGCATGAGCGGCTCGGTTCTCGCTGGCCATCAGGGCCAGATGCAGCAACTCGCCGCGAGTGAGGGTGGCCCCCACCGCCAGGCGTGAATGGCTGCCTTTGAGGGTGTCAATATCGGCGCGGGTGATGGTGACCGGCTCAGACAAGTCCAGGTCGGCTTCGTGCAAGACCAGCGCGGTCATCAGCTTGGTGATGGACGCAATGGGCAAGACCGCATCGTCGTTTTTGCTGAACAAGACCTCGTGCGTTTGTTGATCGAGCACGTAAGCCACGCTGGAGCGCAAAGACAACGGGTCTTGCGTGTGATGCAAGCCCGTCTTTTGGCCCACAGACACCGGCTGGATGCGGTTGGCTTTTTTGGCCGTGGATTGGGTCTTGCGAACTTGACGGGCTTTGGAGGTGGAATCAGCGGCCTGAACCGGAAGGTTCAAGCCAAAACCCAAAGCCAATGCACACAACAACCAACGCACGTCTCCAGCCTTTCTGCCTGCTTTTGTTTCAGGCGATGGGGCGCATCCTAACAGACAAATTATTTAAATCAAGCACTTAGCGCTGATTTTTAATTTGACTGTCGGTCAGACTTGCGGCGAGACGCGTTCGGTCGGACTTTTGAGCTTGTTGAGCGCGCTCAGGTAAGCCTTGGCCGAGGCCACGATGATGTCCGGATCAGCCCCCACCCCATTCACGATGCGGCCATTGTGTTGCAGCCGAACGGTGACTTCGCCTTGACTCTCTGTCGAGCCACTGATGGCGTTCACGGAATAGAGCACCATTTCGGCACCGCTGTTGACGTGCGTTTCAATGGCTTTGAGCGAGGCATCGACTGGCCCATTGCCCACCGAAACCGCTTTGACCTCTTGCTCGCCCGCAGTGAAAACAATGCTGGCTTCTGGCTGTTCACCGGTTTCGCTGTGCTGAGCCAACGAGACAAAAGAGTAGAACTCTTTGGTTGCAGTGACGCTGTCATCGCTGACCAGGGCCAAGATGTCTTCGTCAAAGATTTCGCTCTTGCGATCTGCCAGTTCTTTGAACTTGGTGAAGGCGTTGTTGATGTCGGCTTCGCTTTCGAGCTCAATGCCCAACTCCTGCAAGCGCTGCTTGAACGCATTGCGCCCACTGAGTTTGCCCAGCACGATTTTGTTGGCCGTCCAGCCCACATCTTCGGCGCGCATGATTTCGTAGGTGTCCCGCGCTTTGAGCACGCCGTCTTGGTGAATGCCGGAGGCATGGGCAAAGGCATTGGCTCCCACGACTGCTTTGTTGGGCTGAACCACAAAGCCAGTGGTCTGGCTGACCATGCGAGACGCCGCCACGATGTGCTGGGCATCAATGCCCAGCTCGAGACCGAAGTAATCTTTGCGCGTCTTGACGGCCATGACCACCTCTTCCAACGAACAGTTACCGGCTCGCTCACCCAAACCGTTGATGGTGCACTCCACCTGACGCGCACCGCCGAGGTAAACACCGGCCAAGGAGTTGGCCACCGCCATGCCCAAGTCGTTGTGACAATGCACCGACCAAATGGCTTTGTCGCTGTTCGGAATGCGCTCGCGCAAGGTCTTGATGAACTGGCCATACAACTCAGGGATGGCGTAGCCCACGGTATCGGGAACGTTGATGGTGGTGGCCCCTTCCGCAATCACCGCCTCGAGCACCCGGCACAAAAAGTCCATGTCACTGCGATACCCATCTTCCGGACTGAATTCGATGTCATCCATTTGGTTGCGCGCAAAACGCACCGCCAACTTGGCCTGCTCAAACACCTGGTCAGGCGTCATGCGCAGCTTTTTCTCCATGTGCAAGGGCGAGGTGGCAATGAAGGTGTGAATGCGCCCACGATTGGCACCCTTCAAGGCTTCGGCCGCACGCCCGATGTCCCGGTCATTGGCCCGCGCCAAAGAACACACGGTGGAGTCCTTGATGGCATTGGCAATGGCTTTCACCGCTTCAAAGTCGCCGTTAGAACTGGCCGCAAAGCCAGCTTCAATGACGTCCACGCGCAGGCGCTCCAACTGACGCGCAATTCGCAGCTTTTCCTCACGGGTCATGGACGCGCCGGGGGATTGCTCGCCATCGCGCAAGGTCGTGTCAAAAATGATCAGCTTGTCGGTCATGTTGAAGGCTCCAAAAAGGGTTCAGGTGAACAGGCAACAAAAAAGCCCGTTGCACTGGGCTAACGGGCTTTGAGGTCAGGAAACTGGCACGATCTAACCGCTCAACCCGTGTGAGCAAAGCAGTAGAAGGTTTAGTTTCTTGAACATGGGTCTGAATGTATCACAGGCATCCGGTTGCTGTTGGCGCTCGGGCAATGGGCTTGTCTCATTTGTGCAAACCCGCCTCATCGGGCTCATCCGTTGAGGTGCTGATCACACTGGTGGGCTTGCCTTTGGCCTTGCGCCATGCGTAGACGACGTAGCCACTGGCCCCATACAGCACGAACATGCCAAACAAGACCACCGGTGGATCAATGTTGATGACCGCAATGATCAAGGCCAACAGGACCACCGTGGCAAAGGGCACGCTGCGCCGCATTTGAAAGTCTTTGAAACTGTAAAAAGGCACATTGGTGACCATGGTGAGGCCCGCATACAGGCACACCCCGAAGGTGAGCCAAGGCAGGTAGCTCAAGGTCAACTCCGACTCCACCACCACCCAAATGAGCCCCATGACCAACGCAGCCGCGGCAGGCGAAGGCAAGCCTTGAAAGTAGCGCTTGTCCACCACTGAAGTGTTGACGTTGAAGCGCGCCAGGCGAAGGGCCGCACAAGCGCAGTAGACAAAGGCGGCAATCCAGCCCCAGCGACCCAGCCCTTTGAGGCTCCATTCGTAGGCGATCAAGGCGGGTGCCGCACCAAACGACACCATGTCGGACAAGGAATCCATTTGCTCGCCAAAGGCGCTTTGGGTGTTGGTCAGGCGGGCAATGCGGCCATCGAGGCTATCGAGCACCATGGCGCAAAACACACCAAAGCACGCCATGTCAAAGCGCAAATTCATGGCCATGACCACCGCGTAAAACCCAGCAAACAAAGCCGCCAGCGTCACCAGATTGGGCAACACATAAATGCCCTTGCTGGGACGTTTGACCTCGGCTTCGATTTCTGGGTCGGGGGTATGGGTCATGATCCGAGACGCGCCAAAACCGTGTGGGTGGCACTCACCTTTTCACCGGCAACCACACAAGGTTGCGCCGTGAGCGGCAAATACACGTCGACACGAGAACCAAAACGAATGAATCCATAGCGCTCACCGCGCAGCAACGCATCACCCGGCTGCACGTAACACAGGATGCGCCGGGCGATCAGACCCGCCACCTGCACCAGCGTCACGTCGACGGTTGCACCATCGTGCTCGGTCTGAATGACCACCGCGTTGCGCTCGTTTTCCGAGGACGCTTTGTCGAGGTCGGCATTCACGAACTGACCCGGAAAGTATTGAACCTGCTTGACCACGCCAGCCACGCTGGCGCGGTTACTGTGCACGTTGAACACGTTCATGAACACGCTGATCATCAAGGCCTCGCGCTGCGCGTAAGGGTCAAAGGTTTTTTCCACCTTGACGATTCGGCCGTCGGCAGGTGACAAAACGTCGCCGGGCGCACCTTGATCGGGACGTTGCGGATCACGGAAGAACTGCAACACGAACAAGGCAATGAGGTCGAAGGGCCATGCCCAGGCCCAACCCGCGAGGGTGTGAACCAACACAGCCACCCCTACGGCGAGGGCCAAGAACGGCCACCCCTCACGGGCAATGAGGGGGTGGCTTGGCAACGGCTGAACGCTCATCAGTTGCGCGACTGGTCAACCAGCTTGTTTTTGGCAATCCAAGGCATCATGGCGCGCAGTTGTGCACCCACGACCTCAATGGAGTGGTCGGCGGTCAAACGACGACGGGCGGTCATGCTGGGGTAGCCCGTGCGGCCTTCCAACACAAACTGCTTGGCGTATTCACCGGTTTGAATGCGCTTGAGGGCGTTGCGCATGGCCACACGCGATTGCTCGTTGATCACCTCAGGGCCGGTCAGGTATTCACCGTATTCGGCGTTGTTGGAAATCGAGTAGTTCATGTTGCCAATGCCGCCTTCGTAAATCAGGTCGACGATCAGCTTGAGCTCGTGCAAGCACTCGAAGTAAGCCATTTCAGGCGCGTAACCCGCTTCAACCAGGGTTTCGTAACCCATCTTGATGAGTTCGACCGCACCACCGCACAACACTGCTTGTTCGCCGAACAAGTCCGTCTCGGTTTCTTCTTTGAAGTTGGTTTCAATGATGCCAGCACGGCCACCGCCGTTGGCCATGGCATAGCTCAACGCCAAGTCACGGGCTTTGCCGCTGCGGTCTTGGTGAATCGCCACGAGGTGAGGCACGCCACCGCCTTGGGTGTAGGTGGAACGCACCGTGTGACCAGGGGCCTTGGGCGCCACCATCCAGACGTCGAGGTCATCACGCGGCACCACTTGGTTGTAGTGCACATTGAAGCCGTGCGCAAAAGCCAGCGAAGCGCCTTTTTTGATGTTGGGCTCGACGTTGTTTTTGTAGACGTCAGCAATTTGCTCATCGGGCAACAGAATCATGACGACGTCAGCAGATTTCACTGCATCGTTCACTTCCAGCACATTCAAGCCGGCCTTGCCCACTTTGTCCCAGGATGCGCCACCTTTGCGCAGACCCACCACCACTTTCACACCTGAGTCGTTCAGGTTTTGGGCGTGGGCATGACCTTGAGAACCGTAGCCAATGATGGCGACCGTTTTGCCCTTGATCACGCTCAGATCACAATCCTTGTCGTAAAAAACCTTCATGATTTCTCCTTAGAAAATGTTTTGCGTCAAACGCGAAGGATTCGTTCGCCGCGACCAATGCCACAAGCCCCTGTTCGCACGGTTTCCAAAATCGCCGTGCGGTCAATGGCTTGCAAAAAAGCGTCATTCTTACCTGAATCGCCCGTGAGTTCGATGGTGTAGCTCTTCTCGGTGACATCGATGATGCGCCCCCGGAAGATGTCGGCCATGCGCTTCATTTCTTCGCGCTCTTTGCCAACGGCTCGAACCTTGACCAACATGAGTTCGCGCTCGGTGTAGAGGCCCTCGGTCAGGTCCACCACCTTCACCACCTCAATGAGGCGATTCAAGTGTTTGGTGATTTGTTCAATGATGTCATCCGACCCAGAGGTCTGGATGGTCATCCGCGAAAGGGATTCGTCTTCCGTGGGAGCCACCGTCAACGATTCGATGTTGTAACCACGGGCAGAAAACAAGCCCACCACTCGCGACAGTGCGCCGGGTTCGTTTTCCAACAAGACAGCAATGATGTGTTTCATGGGGTGTTCCTCTTTTCGCCGCCCTCCCCCGGAAGCGGTAACTTCCGGGCTTGGCGAGCAATAGATTCAACCAATTGAAGGTTTGATTGTTGAGAAGGGCTTAGAGTTCCTCGCTGCCCAAAAGCATCTCGGTGATGCCCTTGCCGGCTTGGACCATGGGGAAGACGTTTTCCGTCGGATCGGTTTGAAAGTCGATGAAGACGGTTCGGTCTTTCAAAGCACGGGCTTCACGCAATGCGCCTTCCACGTCTTCTGGACGTTCAATGCGCATGCCGACATGCCCATAGGCTTCGGCCAATTTCACAAAGTCTGGCAGCGCATCCATGTAGCTGTGGCTGTAACGGCCGGAGTATTCAATCTCCTGCCATTGGCGCACCATGCCCAGGTAGCGGTTATTGAGCGACAAGACCTTGATGGGGGTGTTGTATTGCAAACAGGTTGAAAGTTCCTGAATGCACATTTGGACCGAGCCTTCACCCGTGATGCAAAACACATCGGCGTTGGGCTTGGCCAGTTTGATGCCCATGGCGTAGGGAATGCCCACGCCCATGGTGCCCAACCCCCCGGAATTGATCCAACGGCGAGGCTCATCGAATTTGTAAAACTGGGCCGCAAACATTTGGTGCTGACCCACATCGGAGGTGATGTAGACATCGTCCTTGTGAACCATGTTCCACAGCGTCTCAACGACAAACTGGGGCTTGATCACCTTGGTGTTGTTGCGGTCGTATTTGAGGCAATCTCGGCTTCTCCAGCCTTCCACCGTTTTCCACCAATCGGCGACGTCTTTGGGGTCGGGGCGACTGGCGGGGTTTTGCAAGGCCTCAATCATTTCGGTCAAGACCTCTTTGACATCGCCCACGATGGGAACGTCGACCTTCACACGCTTGGAAATGCTGGACGGATCGATGTCGATGTGAATGATCTTGCGCTCGTTTTGCGCGAAATGTTTGGGGTTGCCAATCACCCGGTCATCAAATCGCGCGCCAATGGCCAACAGCACATCGCAGTGCTGCATGGCATTGTTGGCCTCGATGGTGCCGTGCATGCCCAGCATGCCCAAGAAACGGGGATCGGTTGCGGGGAATGCACCCAAACCCATGAGGGTGTTGGTGACGGGGCAACCCACCAAATCAACCAAAGCACGCAGTTCGGCAGAGGCCTCGCTCATGAGCACGCCGCCACCGGTGTAGATGTAGGGGCGCTTGGCCGATTGCAGCAACTGCAAGGCCTTGCGGATTTGTCCACCATGGCCACGACGCACGGGGTTGTAAGACCGCATTTCAACGTCTTGCGGATAGCCGGTGTAGCGGACCTTCTTGAACGACACGTCCTTGGGGATGTCCACCACCACCGGGCCAGGACGTCCCGTGCGGGCAATGTGAAACGCCTTTTTCATGGTCTCAGCCAAGTCTTTGACGTCCTTGACCAAAAAGTTGTGTTTCACGATGGGGCGCGTGATGCCCACGGTGTCGCACTCTTGGAAGGCATCCATGCCAATCGCCGGTGTGGGCACCTGACCCGTGATGATCACCATGGGGATGCTGTCCATGTAGGCCGTGGCAATGCCCGTGATGGCATTGGTTACGCCAGGACCCGAGGTCACCAGCGCCACGCCGACATCACCGGTGGCACGCGCATAACCATCGGCGGCATGCACCGCGGCTTGTTCGTGTCGCACCAGGACGTGCTGAATCGTGTCTTGCTTGTAGATGGCGTCGTAGATGTAGAGGACGGCGCCGCCGGGATAGCCCCAAATGTATTTCACGCCCTCAGCTTGAAGCGCTTTGACGGCGATTTCGGAGCCATTGAGTTCAGGGTGATTGGCCTGCGCATCGGCGGCCGAGGCGGCGGAGTTGATTTCCGCTTGAGTGATTTCCATGATGAACCTTTGTGAATTTCGAAAACGAAAAACCTTGGGTGCCCCTCCACCACCCCTTGTGGGAGCGTGTCGGGACTTGAGGCTCACAGCCATGGGCGTGGGTGACGCCGGACCAGAACCCGTTTGCCGAAGTTAAGCCACGAATTATGGCAGGGATTCCAGCCCCATCGGCGTGCAGAGCTGGCAAATGCATAATCAACGGCTTCACTGACTGTTCTCGCCTGACCCACTCCGTGGCCACTCCCAAAGAAATCGACACCTTTCTCGCCGAGTCTGAAAAGAGGGCCTTTCGACGCATCCACTTTCATGTGAAAGACGTGGATGCCGCCTTGGACATCGTGCAAGACAGCATGATCAAACTGGTCGAGCACTATGCAGGCAAATCGGTCCAAGAGTTGCCCATGCTGTTCCAGCGCATCCTCACCAACACCATGCTGGATTGGTTTAGGCGCCAAAAAACCCGCCAGGCCTTGTTTGTGAACCTTGGCGACCTGAGCGCAGACGACGAATCGGACGACCCCCAGGAGTGGTTGCTCACCGGCGAGGCTTCTGAAGCAGACAACCCGTTTCACACCATTGATGGCTGGCAGCAACTGGGCATCCTCGACGAACTGATTGCCGCGCTCCCGGCCCGTCAACGCGAAGCGTTTTTGCTGCGTTACTTAGAGGAGTTGGATGTGGCAGAAACAGCGGCCCTGATGGGATGTTCCGAAGGCAGTGTCAAAACGCACAGTTTTCGAGCCGTTCAAGCGCTCAGCAAGCAGTTGATCCAGCGAGGCATGAAACCATGAATTCTTTCGATTTACAAAATAACGCGGCACAAGCCGATCAACTGGGGCGTCGCATGGCGGCGTCGCTCAGTCAATCCGCATTGCCGCACGATGTGCAGGCTCGCTTGCGGGTGGCCCGCCAGCAAGCCGTGGCCATGGCCCAGCGTGGTCCCATCGAAAGTCTCCAACCCGTGGTGCAGCCCACTTTGGCCTTGGGTGGCGGCGGCTCTGTGCCCGAGCGCCCGCCGTTCTGGCTGGGATTGGGTTCCGCCATGCCCATTGCCGCCTTGCTCGCTGGCCTGCTCTTTTTGGGTGGCTTTCATGCGCAAGACCATTTGCAAACGCTCTCTCGCATCGATTCAGCCCTGCTCACCGACGACCTCCCCCCCAGCGCCTACACCGACTCAGGCTTTTTGGCCTTTCTCTCTGAGCAGGCCGTGGCCGAAGAAGAAGCCGCTGAGTTGGAAGAGCAAAACGCCGAACCCAACCCCGAACCTGCGGCCTCCGACTCCCCCCAAGCCCAGGCCCCCCACGGCCTGAGCCTGCCCGGGGGCCACGCCTGATGACCCCCGCCTTTGTTAGGCTTCACGGCCGCCGCGCATTGGCCACCGGGCTGCTGCTGGTCCTCCTGGGCGCAGCCCTGCAATCCTGGGCCTCCCCGGCGCGCCCCCCTGCCCCCCAAGCACGCACGGCATCGGCCTGGTCCAGCCTGAGCCTCCAGCAACAAGCCGATTTGGCGCCACTGGCCAGCATTTGGTCTGAGCTCTCCGAGCAGCAACGCATGAAATGGCAAGCGGTGATTCGCCGTCCCAGCTTTCAAAAACCCGAGGTTCGCGAAAAACTCCAACGCCGCATGCGGCACTGGGCCAGCCTGAGCACCCAGCAACGCGCTCAGGCGCGCCAGAATTTTTCACGCATTCACCGCTTGCCCCCTGAAGAGCGCCAGCGTCAATGGCAGGCCTACCAAGAACTGCCCGCCTCCGAGCGCCAACGCCTGATGCTGCAAAACCGGCCCCAAACCTGGGGGGCGGCCACGCCGACCCGCTCCCCCGACGCTCGGATCCACCCCCATTGGCGGCCTGGCATGCCCATGGCGCCGCAACCCCATCGAATCGATCCCCTCGGTTTGGACCCCAACACCTTGCTGCCCCGATGATCGACTCGACGACA
This sequence comes from Betaproteobacteria bacterium, assembly GCA_038126555.1. Lineage (GTDB taxonomy): Bacteria > Pseudomonadota > Gammaproteobacteria > Burkholderiales > Burkholderiaceae_C > Limnohabitans. The sequence goes on along the minus strand of JAYPFZ010000034.1, from coordinate 10,345 downwards.
ACCCCATCGCCTGCGCCAGCCTTACCCACCCCCAGCATCAAGCGACGCATGGCCTGTTGGCTCTATGAAGGTGTCTTGCTCTTTGGGGTGGTCTTCATCAGCGGCTATTTGTTCAGCGCCCTGAGTCAAACCCGCAATGCCCTTGACAACCGCCATGGGCTTCAAGCCTTTGTGTTTTTGGTGTTGGCCCTGTATTTCACTTGGTTGTGGCACAAGGGCCAAACCTTGGCCATGAAAACCTGGCACGTCCAAATTCGCACGCCAGATGGACAGCGCTTGTCGCAGGGGCGTGCCTTTGCGCGCTTCGTGCTGTCGTGGGTCTGGTTTGTCCCACCGCTGTTGGTGTCGCAAACCTTATCCTTGGGCGCCGTGACCGGTCTGGCCATCACCGTGTTGTGGGTGTTGATCTGGGCCACGGCCAGCCGCTTTCACCCCGATCGACAGTTCTGGCACGACGCCTGGGCGGGCACCCGCCTTGAAGCTTGCCCCAAACTCAAGCCATGAGCGCCAAGCTGCCTTTTTCTCTCTGTGTGTATTGCGGCTCTAAGCCTGGCCATCGGCCAGCGCACGCCGAGCTGGCTCGTGTCGTTGGCCATTGGCTGGGCGCACAAGGCGGCCAGCTCGTCTACGGCGGTGGTCGGGGTGGGCTCATGGGCGTGGTGGCCCAAGCCACCGCCGAGGCCGGTGGTCGGGTGGTGGGCATCATTCCGCAAGCCCTGGTGGACAAGGAGTTGGCCCGCCACGAATGCGATGAACTCCACATCGTCACCACCATGCACGAGCGCAAACAAGCCATGGCCGATCGTGCCCAGGCATTCCTGGCCTTGCCAGGTGGCATCGGCACATTTGAAGAGTTTTTTGAAGCTTGGACGTGGCGACAACTGGGTTATCACAACAAACCCATTGGCCTGCTCAACTACGCCGGTTTTTACGATGGGCTCACGGCCTTTTGCCAACACAGCCTCCAAGAAGGCTTCATGGGCGACTGGCAAATGGACTTGATCACCGTGGGCACAGAACCCCTGCCCTTGCTCAGCGCCTTGCTGAGCCAGGCGCAATCAAATGGCTGAAGCGTCGGTCTCGCCGGTTCGAATGCGAACAACCTTGTCCACTGGAGTGATGAAGATTTTTCCATCCCCAATTTTTCCGGTGCGAGCAGCCTGAACAATCGCATCCACGCAACGGTCGACGTCGGCCGAATTCACCACCACTTCCACTTTCACCTTGGGCAAAAAGTCCACCACATACTCGGCCCCACGGTAGAGCTCGGTGTGGCCCTTTTGTCGGCCAAAACCCTTCACTTCGGTCACCGTCAAGCCGGTGACCCCGCACTCGGCCAGGGCTTCGCGGACCTCTTCGAGCTTGAAGGGCTTGATGATGGCAGTGATCTGTTTCATGGGGTTCCTTTCAGCGGGGGCTGGTGTTCAGCCTCGGTATTGGTTGGTAATAGGATAACGCCAATCCTTACCAAAACTGCGGTGTGAGACCCGAATCCCCACCGGCGACTGGCGACGCTTGTATTCATTGATCCGCAACAAACGCGTGACCTTATCGACCACATCGGGCTCAAAACCATCCGCCTTCAGGCTCGCCGCGCTCTCATCCTCTTCCATGTAGCGCGCCAACAAAGCGTCGAGCACTTCATACTCGGGCAGGCTGTCTTGATCGGTTTGATCGGGCCGCAACTCCGCACTGGGTGGGCGCGTGATGATGCGCTCGGGAATGGGGTTGCTGCCCCGACCATACGGGTCGTTCGCATTGCGCCAACGGGCCAAGCGAAAGACCATGGTTTTGAAGACATCTTTGATGACGGCAAAACCGCCCGCCATGTCGCCATACAAGGTGCAATAGCCGGTGGCCATTTCGCTTTTGTTGCCCGTGGTGAGCACGATGGCGCCAGTTTTATTGGACAAGGCCATCAACAAGGTGCCGCGCACTCGGGCTTGAATGTTTTCTTCGGTGGTGTCCAAGGGCAGCCCCTTGAAGTCGTCGGCCAAGGTTTCCAAAAAGGCCTCGAACATCGGCACGATGCTCAGGTCTTGGTGCCGCACCCCCAGTCGTTGCGCCATGTCTCGGGCGTCCAACAAGCTGATCTCGGCCGTGTAGGGCGACGGCATCATCACGGTGCGCACCCGATCGGGTCCCAAGGCATCGACGGCGATGGCCAAAACCAAAGCGGAATCAATGCCCCCCGAGAGGCCCAGCAAGGCGCCCGGGAAGCCATTTTTCCCAACGTAATCGCGAACCCCCAGCACCAAGGCATGCCACAGGTCCGACTCCGTGTCGCCCATGGGGGCGCACTCGCCTTCCCAGTCCTGCCCTGTCCAACTGGCCAAGTAAACGCTTTCGGCAAAACCGGCTGCACGCCCCTGCACCTCACCTTGGGCATTCATGACAAAGGATCGCCCTTCAAAGATGACCTCGTCTTGCCCCCCCACCAGGTGGCAGTAGACCAAAGGCAAACCGGTGTCGGCACAGCGCGCACGCATGGTGGCTTCTCGCTCACCGCCTTTGTTCGCATGAAAAGGCGAAGCATTCAAAACGGCCAACACTTGGGCGCCAGCTTGCGCCGTCGACCGGGCGGGAGCATCAAACCAGGCATCTTCACAAATGAGCAAGCCCACGCGATGGCCCGCCACCTCGAACACACAAGGCTCGTCACCCGGCTCGAAATAGCGGCGTTCATCGAACACTTGGTAATTCGGCAATTGGCGCTTGGCGTAGCTGGCCACCACCTGTCCTTCACACACAACGGTAGCCAGATTGCGGCGCTGCGTCTCAAACACCGATCGCTGTCGCTGGCCCTGACCACTGGGGTGTCCCACCACCACGTGCAGGCCTTTGCAGTCCTGCAACGACGTCCGAATCCAATTCAAGGCATCATCGCAAGCTTGAATGAACGACGGTCGCAACAACAAATCCTCTGCTGCATAACCGCACAGGGCCAACTCGGGGGTCAACACCACCTGAGCCCCCTGGGCGTGAGCTTGGCGCGAGGCGTCCACGATTTTTTGGGCATTGCCCATGAGGTCGCCCACGACAAAATTGAGTTGCGCGAGCGCAAAGGTCAGAGCCATTGAATTCCTTGCCAAATCTTCCGAAAGATTATGACATTCGGGTCTTGAATCGACTCGCTGAATGCCCCCGTGACGCCTGGGATTCGTTGTGGTCATTGGCCCCCAATCCCACGCCGTTCATGCGTCATGCCTACCTCAGTGCCTTGGAAGACACGGGCTGCGTGCAGGACCAAACGGGGTGGCACCCCCAACACCTGAGCTTGTGGCAAGGCGAGCGTCTGGTGGCCGCTTGCCCCCTCTACCTGAAAGCGCATTCCTACGGCGAATACGTGTTCGACTGGGCCTGGGCCCGAGCCTACGAACAACATGGCCTGGACTACTACCCCAAAGCCCTGGTGGCCGTTCCCTTCACGCCGGTGCCGGGCACCCGCTTGCTGGCGCAAGATGCCCAATGCCGCGCGGCCTTGGCGCAGGCCTTGCAGCAATGGGTTCAAGCCCAGGGTCTATCGAGTGCGCACGTTTTGTATGGCGATGCCGAAGACGCTGAGGTGCTCAACCAGCATGGCTGGATGCCGCGTCAGCAAATCCAATTTCATTGGCACAACGCCGGCTGGCCCGATTTCGAGGCCTTTTTGTCGCAGCTTCAGCAGGCCAAACGCAAAAAAATCAAACAAGAGCGCCAAAAGGTGGCAGCGCAAGGGGTTCGTTTCCGTGTCTTGGAAGGTCAAGCCATTGATGCAGCGACCTGGGACTTTTTTTACCGTTGCTACGCCCAAACCTATTGGGAGCACGGCAACCCGCCCTACCTGAGCCGGTCATTTTTTGAGCAACTGGCGCATCACCACCCCGAACAATGGGTGATGTTTGTGGCCAGTCGAAACGACCAGCCCATGGCTTGCAGTTTGGTGGGGCTACACCAAGCAGCCAACGGTTCACGCATTGCCTATGGCCGCTATTGGGGCGCCCTCGAGCGGGTAGACTGCCTGCATTTCGAGGCCTGTTATTACCAGCCCATTGCCTGGTGCATCGCCAACGGGGTGCAACGCTTTGAAGGCGGCGCTCAGGGCGAGCACAAAATGGCACGCGCCCTGATGCCCACCGCCACAGCCAGCTGGCATTGGGTGGCCGACCCCCGTTTTCGCGCCGCCATTCACGACTTTGTCGAGCGGGAGTCAGACGCCGTGCACGCCCATCAGCAAGCGCTGCAGGCGCGCAGTCCGTTCAGATCAAGCCTTGAGTGAAGCTTCGTAGGCCGCCATGCCATCGGCGACTTCTTTGCGCGCGGCGTCAGGGCCTTCCCAACCCATGACCTTCACCCATTTGCCTTTTTCCAGGTCTTTGTAGTGCTCGAAAAAGTGCGCAATGGTGTTCAAGCGCATGGGGTTTAGGTCTTCCGGTTTTTGCCACTGGGTGTAGATGGACAAAATTTTGTCGGTGGGAACAGCCAGCACTTTGGCGTCGTCGCCCGCTTCATCTTGCATTTGCAACACGCCGATGGGACGGCAAGGCACCACCACACCAGGGATCAACGGCACCGGGGTGATCACCAGCACGTCCACTGGGTCGCCATCGCCGGCAATGGTTTTGGGCACATAACCGTAGTTGGTCGGGTAGTGCATGGCCGTGCTCATGAAGCGGTCCACAAAAATGGCGCCCGTTTCCTTGTCCACTTCGTATTTGATGGGATCGGCATTCATCGGGATTTCGATGATGACGTTGAACGTGTTGGGGGCATCGTTGCCGGGCTTGACGTTATCCAGGGACATGGTCTTGATCTCGAAAAAAAACCCCGAAGGGCGACTAGGAAAAACCCTGATTTTAGGCTCAGGTGTGCCTTTGAGACACCAATTCTCAGTTCCTTGGCTTACATTGAGCTTTGAGTTGGCCAATCCCCAGGGCAACTGCCCAAAGGAGGAAGCAATTCCCACCCATGGGCAACTCGTTGCCTGTGGCATCGCAACGCAACACGAGGGGAATCTCATGTCAGGCAACACAGCGCTTAACTTCGCGCTCATCTGTGGGCTTGCGGCCGTGCTCTACGGCTTTTGGGCCCGATCTTCCATCTTGAAACTCGACGCTGGCAACGCCCGCATGCAAGAAATTGCGGCGGCAGTTCAGCAAGGGGCGGCCGCTTATTTGGCTCGCCAATACCGCACCATTGCCATGGTGGGCGTGGTGCTCACCGTCGTCATCGGCATCTTCCTGGGCTTGCAAACGGCCCTGGGCTTTGTGGTGGGTGCCGTGCTCTCTGGGGCCTGTGGCTTCATCGGCATGAACGTGTCGGTGCGAGCCAACGTGCGAACGGCACAAGCCGCCACCCACGGCATTGGCGCCGCCTTGGACGTGGCCTTCAAAGGTGGCGCCATCACCGGCATGCTGGTGGTGGGCCTGGGCCTGCTGGGTGTGGGCGCTTTTTATGCCTACCTGACGGCCGGCGGCGTGTCGGCCAATCTGGCCGACCAACTCAGCCCCCTGATTGGCCTTGCCTTTGGTTCATCGCTGATCTCCATCTTTGCCAGGTTGGGCGGCGGCATCTTCACCAAAGGCGCCGATGTGGGCGCCGACTTGGTGGGCAAGGTCGAAGCCGGTATTCCCGAGGACGACCCCCGCAACCCGGCGGTGATTGCCGACAACGTGGGCGACAACGTCGGCGACTGCGCCGGCATGGCCGCCGACTTGTTCGAAACCTATGCCGTGACCCTGATCGCCACCATGGTGCTGGGCGCTCTGATGGTCAAAGCCGCTGCGCTCAGCGCAGTGCTTTACCCGCTGGTGCTGGGCGGTGTGTCCATCATTGCCTCCATCATTGGCTGCTTTTTCGTCAAGGCCTCGCCGGGCATGAAAAACGTCATGCCGGCGCTTTACAAGGGCTTGATCGTGGCCGGCGTCATCAGCTTGGTGGCGTTTTACTTCGTCACCCAAGCCATGATCCCCAACGACGCCTTGGGCGCTGGCACGCAAATGCGCCTCTTCGGCGCTTGTGTGGTGGGCCTGCTGCTCACCGCCGCCATGGTCTGGATCACCGAGTACTACACCGGCACCGACTACGCCCCAGTGAAGCACGTGGCCTCAGCCTCCACCACGGGGCACGCCACCAACATCATTGCAGGCATTGGGGTGTCCATGAAGTCCACGGCTTGGCCCGTGTTGTCGGTCTGTGTCGCCATCGTGGCCTCCTACAGCCTGGCCGGCTTGTATGGCGTGGCGGTTGCAGCCACGGCCATGTTGAGCATGGCAGGCATTGTGGTGGCCCTTGACGCTTACGGCCCCATCACCGACAACGCAGGGGGCATTGCTGAAATGGCCGAGCTCCCCTCCAGCGTTCGCGATGTGACCGACCCGCTGGACGCCGTGGGCAACACCACCAAGGCCGTCACCAAGGGCTACGCCATTGGTTCTGCAGGCCTTGCCGCGCTGGTGCTGTTTGCCGACTACACCCACAAACTGGAGTCGCATGGGCTGAACGTGAAGTTCGACTTGTCGGATCCCATGGTCATTGTGGGGCTGTTCATTGGCGGCCTGATCCCCTACCTGTTTGGCGCCATGGCCATGGAAGCCGTGGGCCGCTCGGCCGGTGCGGTGGTGGAGGAAGTGCGGCGTCAATTCCGTGAAATCCCCGGCATCATGGCGGGCACCGCCAAGCCCGAATATGGCCGCGCCGTTGACATGCTGACCTCTGCCGCCATCAAAGAGATGATGATCCCCTCTTTGCTGCCGGTGGTGGTGCCCATTCTGGTGGGTCTGCTGCTGGGTTCCAAGGCTTTGGGCGGTTTGCTCATGGGCACCATCGTCACGGGCTTGTTCGTGGCCATCTCCATGTGCACGGGCGGCGGCGCTTGGGACAACGCCAAGAAATACATTGAAGACGGCCACCACGGCGGCAAAGGCAGCGATGCCCACAAAGCAGCCGTGACGGGTGACACCGTTGGCGACCCCTACAAAGACACGGCAGGCCCTGCGGTGAACCCCTTGATCAAGATCATCAACATCGTGGCCTTGCTCATCGTGCCCCTGCTCCACTTCTGAGGCTGAGCACAACCCCTTTTCAACCCCGGCTGGTCCGGGGTTTTTTGTTGCCCCCCGAGACGGGCAATCCTTGCGTCGTTTGGCACAATGGCTGAATGAGTGAGCGCACCATCCCTTTGGTCGAAGAACGACACCCAGGAAAACCCATTCCGTCCCCACGGCTCCCCTTTCAAGCGGGCGACCGCCTCGTGGACCAATGGGAGCGGCCTTTGCGCGATCTGCGCATCAGCGTGACCGACCGGTGCAACTTCCGCTGTCGCTATTGCATGCCCAAAGAGGTGTTCAACACCAGTTACCAATACCTGCCCCAGGCCAACATCTTGAGCTTTGAAGAAATCACGCGCCTGGCGCGTGAGTTTTTGGCCCTGGGGGTAAAAAAAATCCGCCTGACTGGTGGCGAGCCCCTGCTGCGCAAACGGGTTGAAGACTTGGTGGCCATGCTCGCTGAATTGCGCACCTTGGACGGCAGCCCCCCAGAATTGACCCTCACCACCAACGCCACCTTGCTGCGCCAAAAGGCCCAAGCGCTCAAGCAAGCGGGTCTGAACCGCGTCACGGTGAGCCTCGACGCCCTGGACGATGCCGTGTTCCGGCAAATGAACGACGTGGACTTTCCCGTCTCCCAAGTGCTCGATGGCATCGAAGCGGCCCGCGAAGTGGGGCTGGGCCAAGATGCGAACGGCCACTTCACGGGCCTCAAGATCAACATGGTGGTGCAGCGTCGGGTCAACTTCAACCAAGTGCTGCCCATGGCTCGTCACTTTCGCAACTGGAAACTGCCCTTGCGGTTCATTGAATACATGGACGTGGGCGAGACCAACGGTTGGAACCTCGAGGATGTGGTCCCCTCCAGCGAGTTGGTGTCCCTCATTCAACAAGAAGCGCCGTTGGTGCCCCTGCAAGCCACCCAAGCCGGGGAGACGGCCAAACGCTGGGGGTATGCCCCCCACGCCGAGGCCTGGTCAACGGGCGACCCCGAGGTGGGTTTCATTTCCAGCGTCACTCAGGCTTTTTGTGGCGAATGCAACCGCGCGCGTTTGTCCACCGAGGGTCGGCTTTACCTGTGCCTGTTCGCCACCCAAGGTTTTGACCTGCGCCAGTTGCTGCGCTCGGGCGCCTCGGATGCCGAACTCCAGCAAGCCTTGGTGGGCATTTGGCAATCGCGCGACGACCGTTACTCCTTGCTTCGCCAGGGCCAGTCTGCCGAAGCCGGTGGTGGCAAGCGCGTCGAAATGAGCTACATCGGAGGTTGAGCATGCGCAACCTAGACGCCATTGCCAACAGCCTGCAAGGCTATGACCCCCAAGCCATGCGTGTCGATCAAGTGTTGGCCTTCCTGAGTCATCTGGCCCAAGACACGCCTGCACTGCCCACCGAATGGGTGCCACTGCCCCAAGCCCTGGGGCGTGTGCTGGCCCAAGCCCTGGCCTCCCCCATCGATGTGCCTGGTCACGACAACTCCGCCATGGACGGTTATGCCTGTCGTGGCGCCGAACTGGCCACCGGCGCCCAAGCCAGTCGCTGTGTGGGCGTGGCCTTGGCTGGTGCACCCTACACCGGGGTGGTGGGACCCGGCGAATGCGTTCGCATCACCACCGGGGCCATCATGCCCTCAGGGCTGGACACGGTGGTGCCCAGTGAGTTCACCCAAGTGAACAACGACCGGGTGAGCTGGCCTGCCGGCGTGGTTCGAACGGGCGACAACCGCCGCCTGGCTGGCGAAGACTTGAAGCGTGGCTCGACCGCCTTGTCTGAAGGGCATGTGTTGGGCCCCGCCGAGCTGGGCTTGATCGCCAGCTTGGGCATCGCGCAGGTGCCGGTTCGACAACGCCTGCGGGTGGCTTATTTCTCCACCGGCGATGAAATCCTGAGCCTGGGCGAACCCCTGCGCGAAGGGGCCATTTACGACAGCAACCGTTACACCGTCATGGGCCTGTTGCAGCGCTTGGGCTGCGAGCTCATCGACTTGGGGGTCGCCCCCGATGACCCCGTGCAGCTCGAGGCCTGTTTTCGCCAAGCGGCCGAGCAAGCCCAAGTCATCATCACCAGCGGTGGCGTGAGCGTGGGCGAAGCCGACCACACCAAGGCCATGATGCGGCGCTTGGGCGATGTGGCGTTTTGGCGCATCGCCATGCGACCCGGTCGCCCCATGGCCGTGGGCCGCATGGGCAACACCTTGTTGTTTGGGCTGCCCGGCAATCCCGTGGCCGTCATGGTGACCTTCATTGCGTTTGTGCGCCCCGTCTTGCTGCAACTCATGGGTGCCCAAGGTCTTGCGCCCACGGTCATTCGGGCCAAAAGCTTGGAAGCCATGCGCAAAAAAGCCGGTCGCACCGAATATCAACGCGGTGTGCTCGTTCGCCAAGATGCCGAGCAGGTTTGGGTCAAGACCACAGGCAACCAAGGCTCAGGGGTGTTGAGCTCGATGGTGCAGGCCGATGGACTCATCGTCTTGCATCACGAGCAAGGCCATGTGGCCGTGGGCGATGAGGTCGATGTGTTGCTGCTCAACAGCTGCTATTGAGGCCTGAGCCGAGGCGCCTCAGTGCATCCAAATGGCTTTGGCCACCAAGAAACACGACACCGCCGCCAGCAGCAACGAGAAGCTGCGCTGAACCATGGCCGGTTGAAGCAAGCGTGACACGCGCCTGCCAATGAGCATGCCCAAGGTCATGACGCCGACAAACAGCAGGGTCTCGGGCATGGGCAGCACCGCCCCACGATGCACCGCATTGAAGACGCCACCCGAACCGACCAAGGTGATCAAAAACAACGAGGTGGCCACAATGCCAGGCATGGCCAAATGGGTGAAACGACGCATCAGCGGCACGATGAGGAAGCCCCCACCGACACCCAGCATGCCCGTCATCAGTCCCGTGAGCGCACCAATGCCCCCCAGCACCGCGGCAGTGGGCAGGTTCCAGAACAACTAGCCGGTTACGGCGGAGATGTGGGCCAACCGCAAGGGGTCATCCAGGTTGACCTCGCCGGCTTGCTGTGACTGCCGAAACATGCGCCAGGCCACCAGCATCATGAGGGCGGCAAACATCACCATCAGGGTGAACTGGGGCAGGATGCTGGCCAAATACAAACCCAGGCTGGTCACGGGAATGCCGCAAATGGCCATCAGCATCGCGGCCTTGTAACGCACCAAACCGTGGCGAAAGCCATCGATGGCACCCACCGCTGCACCCACCGACACCGCGATGAGGGCAACGGGCGCGGCCTGTTGCATGGTCCAGTGCATCCCAGCCACCAACACCGGAACCGCCAAGATGCCGCCCCCAGCCCCTGTGAGGCCC
>JAYPFZ010000033.1:0-22847 GCA_038126555.1 Betaproteobacteria bacterium | reverse complement strand
CCCTGAACTACCTCGACATCAAAACCGTGGTGGTCAGCTGTGGCACGTGTTTCGATCAGCTTCAGGGTTACGAGTTCGACAAAATCTTCCCGGGTTGCCGCATCGTCGACATCCATGAGTTTTTGTTGTCCAAGGGCATCGTGCTGCCCGCCCCCGAAGACGGTCAAGCTGGGGCCTACCTCTACCACGACCCCTGCCACTCGCCCATGAAGCAGCAAGAGCCCATCAAGACCGTCAACGCCCTCATGGGCCAGTCGGTGCTCAAGACCGATCGCTGCTGCGGCGAGTCGGGCACCTTGGGCGTGACCCGCCCCGACGTGTCCACCCAGATTCGCTTTCGCAAGGAAGCCGAGTTGCGTCAAAACGAAAAAGCCCTGGCCGACCAGCGCGGCGGCGTGGCCCCGCACACGGTGAAGGTGCTCACCAGCTGCCCCAGCTGCTTGCAAGGCTTGTCGCGCTACCAGGGCGATTTGCAAAACGGCTTGTTGGAAGCCGATTACATCGTGGTGGAAATGGCGCGTCGCATCCTGGGCGAAGACTGGATGCCGCAATATGTGCAACAAGCCAATGCCGGCGGCATTGAGCGCGTGCTGGTCTGAGGTCATCATGGCAAACAAACCCCATCCCACCGACATCACCGTGCACACCGAGTCCCGGGTGCTCGACATCGCTTTTGACGACGGTCAGCGGTTTCAGATTCCCTTCGAACTCATGCGCATCAACAGCCCCTCGGCCGAAGTGCAAGGCCATGGCCCCGGGCAAGAAGTGCTGCAAACCGGCAAGCGCAACGTCACCATCGTGGACTTGGAGCCGGTGGGTCACTACGCCATCCGGCCGCAGTTCAGCGACGGGCACGAGGCCGGCATTTTTTCCTGGGACTACCTGCACCTGGTGGGCAGCCAGGCCGATGCCCTGTGGCAGCAATCCGAGCAGCGCCTGACCGAGGCGGGCAAGGGGCGCGACGACCCCATGCCCCCTTCGGCCAAAGGCGGCTGCTCCGTCTGAAAGCGGCGAATGGCACAAACGCATTTCGGCTTCAAAACCGTCAACGAGCAAGACAAGGCCCGTCACGTTCGGGGGGTGTTCGATTCGGTCGCCAGCAATTACGACCTCATGAACGACCTCATGTCCATGGGCTTGCACCGCGCCTGGAAGGCCTACACCCGCTTGGTGGCGGATGTGCAAGTGGGCCATCGGGTGCTCGACATTGCCGGCGGCACGGGCGACCTCGCCATGACCTTCGCCCGCCAAGTGGGCCCCACCGGGCAAGTGGTGCACACCGACATCAATTTCGCCATGTTGCGCACCGGGCGTGATCGCCTGCTCGACCACGGCCTGGCCTTGCCCACGGTGGTCTGCGATGCCGAGCATTTGCCGTTCCCCGACGCCCATTTCGACCGCGTGAGCGTGGCCTTTGGCTTGCGCAACATGACCCACAAAGACAAAGCCCTGCAAGAAATGGCCCGTGTCCTCAAGCCTGGCGGCAAGCTGTTGGTGCTGGAGTTCTCCAAAGTCGCCAAGCCCCTCGAAAAGGCCTACGACTGGTATTCCTTCAATGTGTTGCCCAAGCTCGGGCAGTGGGTGGCGGGCGATGCCCACAGCTACCAATACCTCGCCGAGTCGATTCGCATGCACCCCGACCAACAGGCCCTGAAAGACCTGATGCTCAATAATGGCTTTCACCATGTGGACATTCACAACCTCACCGGCGGGGTGGTGGCTTTGCATGTTGGAATACCTGCTAAATCCGAATAATCGGCGTTGAATTTGAGGAGATCCCAATGAAATGGATGGCGGTTTGTTTGTCTCTGACCCTGTCACTGGGCATGGTGTCGGCTGAAGCCAAACGCTTGGGCGGTGGCAAATCGTTTGGCACGCCCTCGCGCAACGTGATGCAGCGCGACGCCGTGAAACCGCCGCCCGCGGCACCAGCTCAACCCACCCAGGCCGCAGCAGCGGGCAGCGCAGCCAAGCCCGCCACGCCGGCGGCTGCCACGGGCCGCAACTGGGGCGGCATGCTCGGCGGCCTCGCCGCTGGCTTGGGCCTGGCCTGGCTGGCCCACTCGCTGGGTTTCGGTGAAGCCTTTGGGCAAATCCTCTTGATTGGCCTCTTGGCCCTGGGCCTCATGGTGGCCTTTGGTTATTTCATGCGCCGCCGCTCCGGTGGCATGGCTTACGCGGGTGCAGCACCCGGCCAAGCCGATGTGTCCAGCACCTACAACCCCCGCAACGTGGGCAACGACGCCTCGGCGCGCCCCTGGGAAAGCCAGAGCGCGGCCTTCGAATCCAGCGCCCCGGCGCGCACGGGTTCGCGCATTGGCTCGCGCCTGATTGGGGGCGCCAACTGGACCATCCCCGACAACTTCGACGTCGCGGGTTTTGTGGCCAACGCCAAGCAGCACTTCATTGCCATGCAAGCCCACTGGGACCGTGGCGACTTGTCGACGCTGCGCACCATGATGACCGATGAAATGCACGCCGAAATCGCCCATCAATTGCGCGAGCGCGAGCAACTGGTCGATGGCCCCAACCAAACCGATGTCGTCAACCTGGAAGCCCAGCTCCTGGGCATCGAGGACTTGGGCACGGGTTACATGGCCAGCGTGGAGTTCTCCGGCCTCATCCGCGAAGACGCTTCCAGTGGCCCCACCCCGTTCCGCGAAGTGTGGAACATGACCAAACCCAACGACGGCTCCACTGGCTGGGTCGTCGCCGGCATCCAGGCCCTCCAGTAAGGCCTTGCCTCGCCCAGGCCTTGCGGCCTGGGCCGACGCAGATCGGGGAGAATGGCTCCCCATGTCCATGCCACCACCTCCCGCTTCTTTGCTGGCCCCGCTTGCTGGGGCCGCTGACGCCATCGCGCAATGGGTCAGTCGCACCCCACCGCCAACGTGGTTGCGCGATGAACTCGTGCAGCGCGTGGTGCTGTTGCTCAACCACGTGTTGCAGCAAGAGCCGCAGGCCATGGCCCGCTTGGCGCGCCTGAAAGGTCAGTCGGTGAGTTTGCAGTGGCAAGGCTTGGCGGTGCAATTGAGCTTCACCCCGGCAGGGCTGCTCGACACGGTGCGCGAAGCGCGCACGCCCGACTTGCGCATCGACCTCGTGGGCGAACGCCCCAGCGAATGGCTGCACGATTGGGCCTCGGGCCAAAAACCCCACCTCTCCATTCATGGCGATGTGCGTCTGGCCGCCGAAGTGAACTGGTTGATTGACCACGTGCGCTGGGACATCGAGGGCGACCTCGCTCGCCTCGTGGGCGATGTGGCCGCTTACCGGCTGGGCCAATGGGCCCGCGAAGGCTTGCAAGCGCTGCGTCGTTTTGCGCCCACCCCTGCGGCAGGTCCCACGGGGGCGTCCTCATGAGCCGCTTGCTGCGCACCGCCTACATCACCTGGATTTTTTTCCGCTTCGGCCTCGATGAGCTGCTCATCTCGAGCATGCGCCATCCGGTGTTGCGCCTGCTGGGTCGCGCCTTGGCGGCCTCGCGAATGTTGCGGGCGCCGCGGGGGGCGCGCTTGCGCATGGCCTTGGAGCATCTGGGCCCCATCTTCGTGAAGTTCGGTCAGGTGCTCTCCACCCGCCGAGACTTGCTCGCCCCCGACATCGCCGACGAACTCGCCAAGCTCCAAGACCGCGTGCCCCCGTTTGCGTCCGACAAGGCCGTGGCCATCATTGAGCGCGCTTTTGGCCGCCCCATCAGCGCCTTGTTCGACACCTTCGAGCACCGCCCCGTGGCCAGTGCCTCGATTGCCCAAGTGCACTTTGCCACCCTCAAAACCAACGACGGCGAGGTGAGGGAGGTGGCCGTCAAGGTCTTGCGCCCGGGCATGCTCAAGGTGATCGACAAAGACCTCGACCTCATGCGCACCGCTGCCGTTTGGCTCGAACGCTTGTCCAGCGATGGCCGGCGCCTCAAGCCCCGCGAGGTGGTGTCGGAATTCGACAAATACCTGCACGACGAGCTCGACCTCGTGCGCGAAGCGGCCAATGCGGCCCAATTGCGCCGCAACATGGACGGCCTGAACCTGGTGCAAATCCCCGAAATGTTCTGGGACTTGTGCCATCCAGAAGTCATCGTCATGGAGCGCATGAAGGGCATCCCCATCAGCCAGGTCGAGCGCCTGCGCGAAGCGGGGGTGGACATTCCCAAACTCGCCCGCGATGGCGTGACCATCTTTTTCACCCAGGTCTTCCGCGATGGCTTTTTCCATGCGGACATGCACCCGGGCAACATCTTCGTGAGCGTCGACCCCGACACCTTTGGCCAATACGTGTCGCTCGACTTTGGCATCGTGGGCACGCTCACCGAATTCGACAAAGAATATTTGGCGCAAAACTTCACGGCCTTTTTCCGGCGCGACTACCGCCGGGTGGCCGAGTTGCATTTGGAGTCGGGCTGGGTGCCTCCGCAAACCCGGGTCGATGAGTTGGAGTCGGCCATTCGCGCGGTGTGCGAGCCGTATTTCGACCGCCCCCTCAAGCAAATTTCACTGGGCATGGTGCTCATGCGCTTGTTCCAAACGTCGCGTCGCTTTCACGTGGAAATCCAGCCCCAGCTGGTGTTGTTGCAAAAAACCCTGCTCAACATCGAGGGCCTGGGCCGCGAGCTGGACCCCGACTTGGACTTGTGGAGCACGGCCAAACCGTTTTTGGAACAATGGATGGTCGACCAAGTGGGGCCCAATCGCCTGTTGCGCCAGCTCAAGCAAGAGGCGCCCCGCTATGCCAAGTTGTTGCCAGAGTTGCCGCGTCTGGTCCACGAGTTGCTGTCGCAGCGCGTGCAGACCTCCACGGCCGATGTGCTCCGTGCGGTGCTGCGTGAGCAGCAGCGCACCCATCGCCTGATCACCATCCTCGCTTGGGTGGGTTTGGGTTTTGTGCTGGGGCTCACCGCCCCCCAATGGCTGGACTATTTGTTTGGATATGCCTGATCCTCAAGGAGAGACAACATGCTGCTGACCCTGGTTGCCTTGTATTTGCTGGTCACCGTCATCATTGGCCTCATGGCCGCCAGACGGGTGCGCAACAGCACAGACTACGCCGTGGCTGGGCGCAATTTGCCCCTGATCATGATCGTCACCACCACCTTCGCCACTTGGTTTGGCTCGGAAACTGTCATGGGCATTCCGGCCACCTTCATCGAAGACGGTTTGGGCGGCATCGTCGAAGACCCGTTTGGTGCGGGCCTGTGTCTGGTCCTGGTGGGGGCTTTTTTTGCCGCCAAGCTCTACCGCATGTCCTTGCTCACCATCAGCGACTACTACCGCGAGCGCTATGGCAAAGGCATTGAGGTGGTGTGTTCCATCTTCATTTTGCTCAGTTACTTGGGCTGGGTGTCGGCCCAGGTCACGGCTTTGGGCTTGGTGTTCAGCTTGGTCACCGGCGGTGCCGTGAGTGTGCCCGTGGGCATGGCCATCGGCCTGAGCATCATCGTCATCTACACCTTGTTTGGCGGCATGTGGTCGGTGGCCGTGACCGACTTCATGCAAATGATCATTCTGGTGGCGGGCTTGCTGGCCCTGGCTTGGTATGCCAGCGACCTGATCGGTGGCGTGCAACCCGCTTTGGATTTTGTCAAAGCCCAAGAGCTCGACAACTTCTGGCCCGAGCCCAGTTTCAAGGAGGTGGTGTTCTTTGTGTCGGCGGCGCTCACCATGATGCTGGGATCCATTCCGCAACAAGACGTCTTCCAGCGCGTGATGTCGGCCCGCGACGAGCGCGCCGCCACTTGGGGGCCCATCATCGGCGGTGTGCTCTACATCTTGTTTGCCTTCATCCCCATCTTTTTGGTCATCAGCGCCATGCTCATCATGCCCGACCAGGCCAAGGCCTTGCTGGCCGATGACTCGCAAAAAATCCTGCCCACGCTGATCATGAACCACATGCCGTTCGCCATGCAGGTCATCTTCTTTGGCGCCTTGCTCTCGGCCATCATGTCCACGGCCTCGGCCACCTTGCTGGCCCCCAGCGTCACCTTCAACGAAAACATCTGGCGCCACCTGCGCCCCTTCTCCCATGCGGGCGATCAGCTGCGCACCATGCGCATCACGGTGTTGATTTTTGGCATTGCGGTGCTGATTTACGCCATTGCCATGCAGGGCTCGTCCATTTATGAAATGGTCTCCGGCGCCTATCAAATCACCTTGGTGGGGGCCTTCACGCCGCTGGTGTTTGGCCTGTTTTGGAAGCGGGCCACCACCCAAGGCGCTTGGCTGGCCATTGCCTTGGGCTTGGCGGTGTGGCTGGGCATCATGGGGCTGGGCCTGGACGAAGACTTCCCCGCGCCCTTGTGCGGTTTGCTGGCGTCCATGGTGGGCATGATCCTGGGGTCTTTGTTGCCCCAGTGGCTGGCCCCGCAAACGGGTGAGCATTACGAACTCGAGTCGTCCAGCCCCCGCGCATGAGTGACTCGCTCGCCAGTTGGCGACAGCGCACCTATTGGGTCATCTTTGAAGCCGACACCCGCGCGGGGCGGCTGTTCGACCTGTGGCTCATCGGCCTGATCATCGCCAGCGTGCTGGTGGTCATGGCCGACAGCGTCGAGGCCTTGCACCACCACCATGGCACGGGGTTCATGGTGCTGGAGTGGCTGTTCACGCTGATCTTCACCGTGGAATACCTGGCGCGCTTGTGGTGCCACCCCAAGCCCGCCACCTATGCGCGGAGTTTTTTTGGCGTCATCGACCTCGTCTCGTTGTTGCCCACCTACATCGGTTTGTTTTTCCCGGAAATCTACGCCTTGGTGGACGTTCGCGTGCTGCGCCTGTTGCGCGTGTTTCGTATCCTCAAGCTCGCAGCCTACGTGGCCGAATACCAGGCCCTGAGTGCAGCCTTGGTGGCCAGTCGCCGCAAAATTTTGGTGTTCATCACGGCCGTCATGATGTTGGTGGTGATCATGGGCACCGTCATGTATGTGGTCGAAGGCCCCAGCAACGGCTTTCACAACATCCCCACCTCGATTTATTGGGCCATCACCACCATGACCACGGTGGGCTTTGGCGACATCACCCCCAAGACCGACTTCGGGCGCTTCATTGCCTCGGTCATGATGCTCATGGGCTGGGGCACGCTGGCCGTGCCCACCGGCATCGTCACCACCGAGCTGGCCTTTCATTCCCGCCGCAACCTGCCCGTGACCACCCGCCATTGCCCGCACTGCGCGGCCGAAGGGCACCGGACTGACGCCAAACATTGCTTTGCCTGTGGCCAGCCTTTGCCCGATCCGCTGGCCGATGCACCTCGGTGATTCGCCCCGCTGGCGGGCCGGGGCTTGAAGTCCAGGCCACAGCCCTCACTTCTATAATTCCCCGTTTTAGTCTTCAGACCTCATCATGCCCATTTACGCCTACAAATGCGCCGCCTGCGGCCATGCCAAGGACGTGCTGCAAAAAATCTCGGATGCGCCCCTCACGGTATGCCCGGCTTGCGGGGCAGACCAGTTCAGCAAACAACTCACCGCTGCGGGCTTTCAGCTCAAAGGTTCGGGTTGGTATGCCACCGACTTCAAAGGCGGTGGCGCCGCGGCCACCTCGGCCACGGCCACCGGTGCGGCTGCTGCCGCGGAATCGGCCGCACCCAGCAGCGATGCTGGCCCTGCGGCGGCGGGTGGCTGCGGCGCGTCTTGCGCTTGCCACTGAGCCCCGACCACGGAGCCCCCTGACGTGAATTCCCTCAAGAAGCACTTGCTGGCCGGGCTCTTGGTTTGGTTGCCGCTGGTCATCACCGTGTGGGTGTTGGCCTGGTTGATTGGCATTTTCGACAACCTGTATCTGTGGGTGCTGCGCCTGCTCTCCGAGGTGTTGCCGCCCGGCTGGCGACACCTGGCCGAGGTGCTCAGCCACATTCCGGGCTTGGGCGTGGTCTTGGCCGTGGTGGTGCTGGTGTTCACCGGTGCCTTGCTCTCCAACGTGGCCGGCCGTTGGGTCTTGCACCGCTGGGATCAATTCCTCGCGCGCATTCCCATCGTCAAGTCCATTTACAAAAGCGTCAAAAAGGTGTCCGACACCTTGTTCTCCAGCAACGGCAACGCCTTTCGCAAAGCCGTGCTGGTGCAATACCCCCGCCAAGGGGTTTGGACGATTGCCTTCCAAACGGGCGTGCCCGAGCGCGGCTTGCGCGAGCACCTGCCGCCCGATTGCATCAGCGTGTATGTGCCCACCACGCCCAACCCCACCAGTGGGTTTTTCCTCATCATGCCCCGCAGCGACGTGGTCGAGCTGTCCATGTCCGTCGATGAGGCCCTCACCCACGTCATTTCCATGGGGGCGGTGGCCAGTGCCGAGCCGTCTCCCGTTCCCCTTGTTCAAGAAGAGAAATCAACATGAGTTTGCGTAGCCACTATTGCGGTGAAGTCACCGAAGCCCTGAACGGACAAACCGTCTCTCTGTGTGGCTGGGTGAACCGCCGCCGTGACCACGGCGGGGTGATCTTCATCGACTTGCGCGACCGCGAAGGCTCGGTGCAAATCGTGTGCGACCCCGATCGCCCCGAGATGTTCCAAGTGGCCGAAGACCTGCGCAACGAATTTTGCGTGCGCGTGGTGGGCCTGGTTCGCCCCCGTCCCGAAGGCACCACCAACGACCAGCTGCGCACCGGCAAGATCGAAGTGCTGTGCCACGAGTTGACCGTGCTCAACGCCTCCGTGACCCCGCCCTTCATGCTCGACGACGAGCACCTGTCGGAAACCACGCGCCTCACGCACCGCGTGCTGGACCTGCGCCGCCCCTACATGCAAAACAACCTCAAGCTGCGCTACCGCGTGGCCATGGAGGTGCGCAAATACCTCGACGAGCACGGGTTCATCGACATCGAAACCCCCATGCTCACCAAGAGCACGCCCGAAGGCGCGCGCGACTACCTCGTGCCCAGCCGCGTGCACGACGGCGAGTTTTTCGCGCTGCCCCAGTCGCCCCAGTTGTTCAAGCAGTTGCTGATGGTGGCCGGTTTCGATCGCTACTACCAAATCACCAAGTGCTTCCGCGACGAAGACTTGCGCGCCGATCGCCAGCCCGAATTCACCCAGATCGACATCGAGACGTCCTTCTTGGGCGAGCAAGAAATTCGCGACATGTTCCAAGGCATGATGACCCATGTCTTCCACACGGTGCTGGGCATCCAACTGGGCGAGTTCCCCGTGATGGCCTACGCCGAGGCCATGCACCGCTTTGGCTCCGACAAGCCCGACTTGCGCGTCAAGCTCGAATTCACCGAGCTCACCGACGTCATGGCCGATGTGGACTTCAAGGTGTTCAGCACCCCCGCCACCACCCCCGGTGGCCGCGTGGTGGCCTTGCGCGTGCCCGGCGGTGGCGAGATGTCGCGCGGCGAGATCGACGGCTACACCGAGTTCGTCAAGATTTATGGCGCCAAGGGTTTGGCCTGGATCAAGGTCAACGAAGTGGCCAAAGGCCGCGATGGCCTGCAGTCGCCGATTGTGAAAAACCTGCACGATGCCGCCATTGCCAGCATCCTCGAGCGCACGGGCGCGCGCGATGGCGACATTCTGTTTTTTGGTGCCGACAAGGCCAAAGTGGTCAACGACGCCATTGGCGCCTTGCGCCTCAAAATCGGTCACAGCGAGTTCGCCAAAAAGAGCGGCTTGTTCGAAGACCGCTGGGCCCCCATGTGGGTGGTGGACTTCCCCATGTTCGAATTCGACGAGGACGCGCAGCGCTACAACGCGGTGCACCACCCCTTCACCGCACCCAAAGACGGCCACGAAGACTGGATGGAAACCGCCCCCGAGCAATGTCTGGCCAAGGGTTACGACATGGTGCTCAACGGTTGGGAAATCGGCGGCGGCTCGGTGCGTATCCACCGCGCCGATGTGCAGCAAAAGGTGTTCGATGCCCTCAAGATCACCCCGGAAGAAGCCCAGCTCAAATTCGGCTTCTTGCTCGATGCCCTGCAATACGGCGCGCCCCCGCACGGTGGCTTGGCCTTTGGCCTGGATCGCATCGTGACCCTCATGACGGGTGCCGAGTCCATCCGCGACGTGATCGCCTTCCCCAAGACCCAGCGCGCCCAGTGTTTGCTCACGCAAGCCCCCAGCCCGGTGGACGAAAAACAATTGCGCGAGCTGCACATCCGCTTGCGCAACGTGGCCGCGCCCCAAGCCTGATTGCGGTTGGGCGCGGTGGGCCTCAGCCCCTGCAGCCCAGCACTTGGCTCAATTCAAACAAATCCCGCACGTGCAAGTCGTTGCCCGGCTGGGGCGACACGTCCTTGGGCGTTTGGCGGCTGAACTCCCACGGCCGCTCCACATAAGCCGTGCGCAGGCCGCAAGCGCGAGCGCCCGCCAAATCGTCGTGGTGGGCCGCCACCAGCATCACCTCGTCGGGTCGCACATCGAACACCTTGGCCACGCCCAAATACGTGGCCGGGTCGGGCTTGTAGGCGCGAAACACCTCGGCGCTGAGCACGCAGTCCCAGGGCAAGCCCGCGCGCTTGGCCATGTGGGTGAGCAGGCCCAGGTTGCCATTGGAGAGCGGGGTGATCACAAACGCGCGTTTCAGTTGCATCAGCCCGCCCACGCTATCAGGCCAGGGGTTGAGCCGTTGCCACACCCGGTTCAGGTGGTTCACCTGCTCAGGCGTCCAGTGGCTCAGGCCAAAACGGGGCAGCAGCGTTTCCAGAATTTGGCGGTGCAAGTCGTCAATCAGTGTCCAGCCTTGCTCGCCCGACATCACCCGCGCCATGGCGGGTTTGTAGCCTTCGCGCCAGGCATTCGCAAAGGCCGAGCCGTCCACCTCCGGGGCCAGCTCGGCCATTTCATCCACGATGCTGCCGTGCCAGTCGACGATGGTGCCAAACACATCGAAGGCCAAGACTTTCACCGTTTGGGCCAATTCGGACAAGGGCAGGGGGGACTGGGACATGGCTTCGCTCCTCAAATGCTGGGCCCATCTTAGGGGGCAAGCCGGTTGGGCGCAGACACCTGAATGACCCCGGCGGCGTTGGGCCGGGGAGTCCCCCTAAGATCACGCCATGACCACGCCCCCGCCCTTCAAAATTCCCCGCTCGGTGCTGGTGGTCATTCACACGCCAGACTTGCAGGTGTTGCTGATCCAGCGGGCCGATGCCCACACCTGGCAGTCCGTCACCGGCAGCCTCGATTGGGAAACCGAGCCGCCCATCGACGCGGCCCACCGGGAGGTCTGGGAAGAGACGGGCATCGACACCCGCGCCCCCGGCCACCACCTGCGCGACTGGCATTTGGAAAACCGATACGACATCTACCCCCACTACCGCCACCGCTACGCGCCGGGCGTGACCCGCAACGCCGAGCAAGTGTTTGGCTTGTGCGTGCCCCAGGTGTTGCCCATTCGATTGAGCCCCAGCGAGCACATCGCCCACCAGTGGCTGGACTGGCAAGCGGCGGCCGACACGGTGAGCTCGGGCTCCAACGCCGAGGCCATCTTGCAATTGCCCCAACGGCTGCGGGAGCGGGCATGAACCCAGTGCGCGTGGTCACCTACAACATCCACAAAGGGGTGCGGGGCACGCGCTTGCGCCCCCGGGTGGAGTTGCACAACCTCGCCTTGGCCATGTCCGAGTTCGACGCCGATTTCATTGCCCTGCAAGAGGTGCGCCACCAGCTGCATCCCCAAACGCCGCTGCATGGCCATTGGCCTGCCCAGTCGCAGGCGCACTATTTGGCGCCACCGGGCTACGAAGTGGTTTACCAAACCAATGCCGTCACCCGCACCGGCGAGCATGGCAACGCCTTGCTCACGCGCTGGCCCGTGGTGCGTCACGCCCACGAAGACATGTCCGACCACCGGTTGGAGCAACGCGGCTTGCTGCACGTGGAGGTGCGCTGCCACGACCAGCCCTTGCACCTGCTGGTGGTGCACCTGGGTTTGTTCCCGGGCAGCCGCGTGCGGCAGATGGAGCAGTTGCGCCAGTTCATCCGCCGCGAGTTGCCCCCCGAGGACGCCGTGCTGGTGGCGGGCGACTTCAACGACTGGGGCCCCATGGCGCGCCAGGTGTTGCATCGCCTGGATTTTTCAAGCCCGGCGTTGGTGCGCACCTTCCCCTCGCATTGGCCAGTGGCCGCCTTGGACCAAATCCTGGGCCGTCACTTGCAGCCCGTGGCCAGCACCTCGGTGCGCGGGCGGGTGTGGCGGCGCATGTCCGACCACTTGCCCTTGATGGTCGACTGGGCCTGGCCCAAAGCACCACCGGGAGCTCGCCATGGCTGAGGGCTTTGCCCGCTGGCTGGACCGGGCCGAAACCGAGCTGGCCGCTCAGGCCGAAGCCAGCGCCCGCCCCACGGGCTGGGTGTTGCACGTGGGCAGTCAGGCCTTGTTCAGCGCCATGCGTCAAGCCTTCGAGCAAGCCCAACACCGCATTTGGGTGGAAACCTACATCCTGGACCCCAACGGGCAGGTGCCCGAATTGATGCAAGCCTTGAACGACGCCGCCCGGCGCGGCGTGGAGGTGCGCTTGCTCACCGATGGCTTTGGCACGCCTCAGGTGCCCGACGAATGGCCGCGCCAATGGGCCCAAAGCGGGGTGCAATGGCGCACCTACAAGCCCTTGGGTCCCGGCGGTTTGTGGTTCCCCAGCCGCTGGCGACGCTTGCACCGCAAGCTCTGCGTGGTCGACGACCACGTGGCGTTTTGCGGCGGCATCAATTGGCTCGACGACCACCACGACCCCATTCACTTGGTGCAACTGGCCCAGCCCCGTTTTGACGCGGCCGTGCAGATCACGGGCCCCTTGGTCAACAAAGTGGCCCAAGTGATGAACGAGGTCTGGTGGCGCTTGGACGTGAGCAGCCGCCTGCGCCAGCGCGAGGTGTCGGCCGCGTGGGCGGCCATTCGCTTGCGCGATTGGCGCAGCCTGTGGCGCCAACGCCCGCCCCAGGGTTTGCGCACCTTGGTCTTGCGCGACAACGTGAGCCACCGCAGCGACATCGTGCGTGCCTACTTGGCTGCCATTGGCCGGGCGCGCCAAGAGGTGTGGCTGGCCAATGCCTTTTTCATGCCCGCCAAGCGCGTGCAACGG
The DNA here is from genome assembly GCA_038126555.1 of Betaproteobacteria bacterium. GTDB lineage: Bacteria > Pseudomonadota > Gammaproteobacteria > Burkholderiales > Burkholderiaceae_C > Limnohabitans. The sequence goes on along the minus strand of JAYPFZ010000033.1, from coordinate 9,836 downwards.
GCCCTGTGTGTGGCGGCGGCGCGCGGCGTGAAGGTGCGGCTTGTGGTGCAAGGCCATTTCGAATACGCCTTGCCTTACCGCGCCACGCGCCACCTGTATGCCCCCTTGCTGGCTGCTGGCGTGGAAATTTGGGAATACCACGCCAGTTACCTGCACGCCAAAGTCGCCGTGGTGGATGAGCGATGGGCCACCGTGGGTTCTTCCAACCTCGACCCGCTGAGCCTCTTGCTCGCGCGCGAGGCCAATGTGGTGAGCCGCCACCCCGACGATGTGCGCCAGGTGCGCCAAGCCTTGGCCCAGGCGGTGCTCAGCGGCGCCAAGCCCATCGATCAGCAATCGCTGGCCCAGCGCCGGCTGTGGGACCGCGCCCTCGACGCCCTCACCTGGTGGGGCGTTCGGCTGGCGGTCTGGGTCACGGCGCGCAGCTACTGAGGCCAGCGGCGCACATCCCCGCACCCCAATTCCCCTGCGAATGCGCGGAATACTTGCAGCGAGCGGCGATCAAGGCCTCGGCTGTTACCATGGCCTCATGTTGCAAAAGACCCGTACAGCCATGACCCCTTCCCCAACCGAAGAGGGTGTGCCCGTGTCCGTCAAGATTCGAGAGCGCATCAAGGAGGCGCGCAAGCGCTATCACGCCAACGACAACATTGCCGAGTTCATTCAGCCGGGTGAACTCGAAGCTTTGCTCGATGAAGTGCAAGTGAAGATGCAAGGCGTGCTCGACAGCCTGGTCATCGACACCGACCACGACCACAACACCAGCGACACCGCGCGCCGGGTGGCCAAGATGTATGTCAACGAGGTGTTCCGTGGCCGCTACGTCAAAGGCCCCGAGATCACCGAGTTCCCCAACGCCGAGCACCTCAACGAGCTCATGATCGTGGGGCCCATCACGGTGCGCAGCGCGTGCAGCCACCACTTTTGCCCGGTCATTGGCCAAATCTGGATTGGCGTGCTCCCCAACGAGCACACCAACGTCATTGGCTTGTCCAAATACGCGCGCCTGGCCGAATGGGTCATGGGCCGCCCCCAAATTCAGGAAGAGGCGGTGGTGCAACTGGCCGACCTCATCCAGCTCAAGACCCAACCCGATGGCCTGGCCATCGTCATGGAAGCCAGCCACTACTGCATGTCGTGGCGCGGCGTGAAAGACATGAACAGCCGCATGATCAACTCCGTCATGCGCGGCGCATTCCTCAAAGATCCGAACCTGCGCCGGGAATTCCTCTCCCTCATTCCTCGGAAGGACTGAATCGTGCTGGTGCGATTGCTGTATGTGAGCCGCTCGGCGGATGCCAACCCTTCGGCGGCCACCGAATCCATTTTGGAAAGTGCCCGCGCGCACAACCTGCAAAACGGCATCACGGGCATTCTTTGCTACGGCGGCGGCATTTACCTGCAAGCCATCGAAGGCGGGCGCAATCAAGTCAACGCGCTCTATGCCCACATCCTGTCCGACAAGCGCCACCAAGACGTGGTCTTGCTGCACTACGAAGAAATCGCCGAGCGTCGTTTTGGCGGTTGGACCATGGGGCAGGTCAACCTCTCCAAGCTCAACACCTCCATCGTGCTGAAGTATTCCGAGATGCCCGAGCTCGACCCCTACGCCGTGTCGGGCCGCGTCTCTTTGGCCTTGCTCGAAGAGCTCATGGCCACCGCCAACATCATTGGCCGTGCCTGATCCCGCTGGCCCAGCCCCCGTGCTGGGCTGCGACTTCTCCAGCAGCCCCAGCCCGCGCAAGCCCATCGTCATGGCTTGGGGGCAATTGGCCCAGAACGTCGTTCGCCTCACGCGCATCGACACCCACCCCAGCCTCGACCACTGGCAAGCCGCCTTGCAAAACCCCGGCCCTTGGGTGGGCGGCTTCGACTTGCCCTTTGGCTTGCCGCGCGAACTGGTGGAGCACCTGGGCTGGCCCACGCACTGGGAAGCCTGCATGGACCACTACGCGGGCCTCAGCCGCGAGGCCATTCGCGACACCTTTCGCGCGTTTTGCGACGCCCGACCCGCGGGCCACAAATTCGCCCACCGCGCCACCGATGGGCCTGCGGGCTCCAGCCCGTCGATGAAATGGGTCAACCCGCCCGTGGCCTTCATGCTGCACGCGGGGGTGCCCGCCCTGCGGGCCGCGGGCGTGCGCTTGCCGGGCCTGAGCGCCGGCGACCCCAACCGGGTGGCCCTGGAGGCCTACCCGGGGTGGTTGGCGCGCGAGGTCTTGGGTCGGCAAAGCTACAAAAGCGACGACAAAGCCAAGCAAACGCCCGAGCGCTTGCTGGCCCGCAAGCAGGTGTTGCACGCGCTGGATCTGGGCCAAACGCGCTTGGGCTTGCGCCTGCGCCTCACACCCGCCCAGCACGATGACTTGGTGGCCGATGCCAGCGGCGATCGCCTCGACGCCGTGTTGTGCCTCATGCAAGCGGCCTGGGCCTTGCGCCAACACCAAACGGGCCACCCGAACTATGGCCTGCCCGAGATGGACGCGCTCGAAGGTTGGATCGTGGGCGTTTAAACCGCCCAGCGGGGGCGCCGCAACAAAGGCGGGCGGCCATGCGTGCGTAGGTAAATCCAAGTGGCAATCGACAAATTGAGCAAGTTCCAGGCAATCCCATTCCAGAAGGCCGCCTGATACGAACCCGTGAGGTCAAACACCTTGCCCGACATCCACCCACCCAGCGCCATGCCCAGCAAGGTGGCCATGATCACCGCACCCACCCGCACCCCAGCTTGGGCGGGCGGGAAATACTCCCGAACGATGATGGCGTAAGAGGGCACGATGCCGCCTTGGAACAGCCCAAAGAGGGCCGACACCACATACAAGGGCACCAGCCCATCGAAAGGCAAAAACAACAGCAAGGCCGTGCCTTGCAAGGCCGAGCCCAACAGCAAGGTGCGCACCCCGCCAATGCGGTCGCAAATCCAACCCGACACCAATCGGCTCACGATGCCACAGGCCAGCATCAGCGAGAGCATCTCGGCGCCGCGCGCCGCGCCATAGCCCAAGTCGCTGCAATACGCCACGATGTGCACCTGGGGCATGGACATGGCCACACAGCAGGCCACGCCCGCCACGCACAACAACCACTGGGCTTGCGGAATCGACAGCCCAAAGGGGCGCTGCGGCGTGGTGTCCATGACCGGTGCGCCAGCCGTGGGTGCGGGCGTCACCAGCAACGGTGGGCGCATGCGCATGCGCGTGGACAACAAGGCCATGCCGAGACTGCACACCAGCCCCATGAACAAATAGGTGTCGCGCCAGCCATGGTGCTCAACCCCCCATTGCGCAATCGGCGGCCACAGCGTGCCCGCCACGTAGTTGCCACTGGCGCACACCGCCACGGCGATGCCGCGACGCTTGTTCCACCACAAGGCCGTGTCGGCCATCAGCGGGGCAAACGTGGCCGAGCTGCCCAGCAAGCCCAGCAACAAGCCATGGGCCAGGGCAAAGGTGTAAATGCTGCCGGCTTGGGAGGCCCAGAGGTAGCCCAGCAAAATCGCCACCGTGCCAATCCACAACACCTTTTGAATGCCATACCGGTCGGCCAATTTGCCGGTGAACATCCCGCCCAGCCCCAAGGCCACCATCATGGCGGTGTAGGGCAGTGAAGCGTCGGCTCGGCTCACGCCGAACTCGGCCTGCACCGCGGGCAAAACCACCGACACCGTGTACATGCAGGCATTGCCCAAGGTCACCAAGCCCAGGGTGATGATCAATCGCCACAAGGCGTGTCGGGAGTCAATCCATTCAGCGGGTGCGGTGAGCGTGGACATGGGGCAGGGCGCGGGTTGGGCAGGTCACGCATTGTGAGGCACAAGCCCCACGCCCACAGACACCGAGGCATCAGCTGCGCCCACCGGGCCGAGCCCAGCGCCAGCAAAACCCGAGCGCCGCGTCACCCGCCGCCAACCCCGGTGGGCAACATCACCGCCATGCGGCCTCACCCCACCCCCGCCTTTGCCCACCGCCCTCGGTCGCGCCGATGGGTGCTGGCTTGGGGCTTGAGTGGCTTTGTTCCGGCCTGGGCCAGCCGGCGAACGGGTTGGTGGTGGGGCCAGGTGCAACACGTGACCGATGGCGACACGGTGTGGTTGCGCCAAGCCCCCACCCAGCAGGCCGTCAAGGTGCGGCTTGCTGGCCTGGACGCCCCCGAGATTTGCCAGCACTGGGGGCGCGAATCGCGACAAGCCTTGGCCAGTGTGCTCCAGCGGGGGCGATGGGTGGCGGTGCACCCGCTTGCCACCGATGTGTATGGCCGAACCGTGGCCCAGCTGTGGGCGGGTGGCTGGGACGTCAGCGCATGGATGGTGGCCCAAGGCCATGCCTGGGCCGATCCGCGCGACGGCCGGCTGATGGCCTTGCAACAGCAGGCCCAGCAAGCGGGTCGGGGTTTGTTCGCGTCACCCGCGGCTTCGCCCAAGGCCTTTCGCCGTTGGTACGGCGCGTGTCAGGCGGCGTGAGGGGTGCCGCACACCGGGCACTGGGGCTGGCGTTGCAGGCGAATTTCGGTCCACGACAAGCTGCGCCCATCCAGCAATTGCAAGCGCCCCACCAGCGAGGTGCCCACCTGCGTGATCAGCTTGAGGGCCTCGGCGGCTTGCACCGTGCCCACCACCCCCACCAGCGGGGCCAGCACGCCCATCTCGGCGCAGCGCACCTCCTCGGGGGGCTGACTGGGGTCGAACACGCAGGCATAGCAAGGGGAGTCGGTGCGGCGGGGGTCGAAGGTGGTGATTTGCCCATCAAGCCGAACCACCGCGCCACTCACCAAGGGCACTTGGTGGCGCACACAGGCCGCGTTCAGGGCTTGTCGGGTGGCGAAGTTGTCGGTGCAATCCAGGGCCACATTCACGCTGGGCAACACCGTGTCGAACCAATCGGCGTCGGCCTTGGCCACCACCGCATTCACTTGCACGCCGGGGTTGAGTTGCGCCATGGCCGTGGCGGCCGACAAGGCCTTGGCCTGACCCACCCGCCCAGTGGTGTGGGCAATTTGGCGTTGCAAGTTGGTGAGGTCGACTTCGTCGGGGTCGATGAGCGTGATGCGCCCCACCCCCGAGGCGGCCAGGTAAAGCGCCACGGGTGAACCCAAGCCGCCAGCGCCCACCACCAGGGCATGGGCATCGAGCAGCCGTTGCTGGCCTTCAATGCCCAGTTCGTCGAGCAGCACGTGGCGCGAGTAGCGCAGGAGCTGGTCGTCGTTCAAGGCTCACTTCCGAGGGGCTTCGGTCTTGCGGTCTGCATTGGCCAGCTGTTCGCGGTCCTTGCTGGCCTTCACCGGCTGGCCCTTGAGGTGGTTGAGCGCTTGCTGCAATTGGAAGTCTTTGTCGCTGCCAAATTCGGGCAAGCGCGCGCGTCCCGGGGACTTGCGGTTTTCTTCTTCCAGTCGCTTCAGGGCTTGTTCACGCTCTTGGCGCAGGGCGTCGCTGGGCTGCTCGTCGCCGCCTTGGCCGCTGTTGAGGTGCTTGGCCAAATCCGATTCGCGGGTGCGCAGCACCGCAAACGGGCTGCCCTCGGCGGTGTCGTCCAGCCAAATGTCGGGGTCAATGCCCTTGGCCTGAATCGATTTGCCGCTGGGCGTGTAGTAGCGCGCGGTGGTGATCTTCACTGCCGTCTCGGGCGTGAGGGGGCGAACGGTTTGCACCGAGCCCTTGCCAAAGGTGCGCGCACCCAACAAGGTGGCGCGCTTGTGGTCTTGCAAAGCCCCAGCCACGATCTCGCTGGCGGAGGCCGAGCCTTCGTTCACCAAGATGGTGAGCGGCACCCGTTTGAACAAACCTTTGCTGACGCGCTCGAGCTCCACCACCGGGTCGCTGCCATTGCTGCGGCGCCAGTAGTAACCGGGCGAGGCTTTGAAGGTGAATTTGCTCTCTTCGAGCTGACCATTGGTCGACACCACCACCGCATCGGTGGGCAAGAAGATGGTGGCCACGCCCACGGCCACATCGAGCAAACCGCCGGGGTCGTTGCGCAAGTCGAGCACCAAGCCCTTGAGCTTGGGTTCGTCTTTGGCGATTTGGGTCAGCTTGGCGGTGAGGTCTTGCAAGGTGCGCTCTTGGAACTGGCTCACGCGCACCCAGGCGTAGCCGGGCTGCACCACCTTGGCCTTGACGCTCACCGTCTTGATGAGTTCGCGGGTGATGGTCACCTTGAAGCTGCGGTTGTTCTCCGAGCGGCGCAGCACCGACAACACCACTTGCGTGTTGGGCAGGCCGCGCATGAGCTTCACGGCGTCGTTCAGGCTCAGGCCCTTGAGGGGCGTGGCGTCCACTTGGGTGATCAAGTCTTGTGCCATCAGGCCCGCGCGCTCGGCGGGGGAGCCTTCGATGGGCGACACAATTTTCACGAACCCGTCTTCTTGGGTGATTTCAATGCCCACACCCACAAAGCGACCCGTCGTGCCTTCGCGGAACTCTTTGTAGGTTTTCTTGTCGAAGTATTGCGAGTGCGGGTCGAGGTTGCTGACCATGCCCGAAATGGCATTGGTCATCAGGGTTTCATCGTCGGTGGGTTCGACGTAATCGCTTTTGATGATGCTGTAGATCGTGGCGAACTGCTGCAAGGCGTCCATGGGCAGCGGCGAGAAATTGCCCCGCGCGCCACTTTGCAAACTCACCGTGGTGAGCGAACCCGCCAGGGCACCAATGCCCACCCAGCTGAGGATTTTGAGGGTCGATTTCATGAGGACGAATCCACCTTTCCGAATGCACGTGCCCATCGCGGGCAACCAGCGCCCAATATACAGGCGAACCCGACCGGTTGCGCCACGAGGGGTTATGCCTTGCCTTGCGCGGCCACCGCAGCGGCGGCTTGGGCCGCAGCCTCGGCGTCGCCAAGGTAGTAGTGGCGAATGGGCCGCAGCGCATCGTCGAGCTCATACACCAGCGGAATGCCGTTGGGGATGTTCAGCCCCACGATGTCGGACTCGGAGACGTTGTCCAAGTGTTTGATCAAGGCCCGAATGGAGTTGCCATGGGCGGCAATCAAGACCCGGCGGCCCGCCTTGAGCGAAGCGGCAATGGTGTCGTTCCAAAACGGCACCACGCGGGCCACGGTGTCCTTGAGGCATTCGGTGAGCGGGAATTCCTCGTCGCGCACCCGGGCGTAGCGGGCGTCGGCCCGCTCCCAGCGGGGGTCGTTGCGCTCCAGTGCGGGCGGCGGCGTGTCATAGCTGCGGCGCCACACCAGCACCTGATCGGCGCCATATTGCTGGGCCATTTCGGCCTTGTTCAAGCCCTGCAAGCCGCCGTAGTGGCGCTCGTTGAGGCGCCAGCTGTGGTGCACCGGCAACCACGGCGTGTCCATTTCATCGAGGCAATGCCACAGCGTGTGAATGGCGCGCTTGAGCACGCTGGTGTAGGCCACATCGAAGGCATAGCCCTCCGCCTTGAGCAAGCGCCCCGCCGACTGGGCTTGGGCAATGCCGGTGTCGGTGAGATCGACATCGGTCCAGCCCGTGAAACGGTTTTCCAGGTTCCAGGTGGATTCGCCATGGCGGATGAGGACTAGCTTGTGCATCGGGGGCTTTCAGAATCGTTCAGGTTAAGGTCAAGCGGGTGATTCTAAAATGCCCGTTTTCATTGTCTTCAAGGACTGCGCGTGGACTTCATCACCCAAAACTGGCTGCTCATTTTGCTGGCCCTCAGCTCTGGCTTCATGCTGATGTTTCCCAACCTCATGGGCGGCTCGGGCATCTCCCCGCAAGCGGCCGTGCAACTCATGAACAAGGAAAAAGCCGTGGTCATCGACGTGTGCAACCCCGATGAAGCCGCCATGGCCCGGGTGGTGGGCTCCAAAAACCTGCCCCTTCCCCAGCTCTCCGAGCGCCTGCCCCAGACGGTGTCCGACAAAAACCGCCCCCTCATCATGGTGTGTGCCTCGGGCATGCGCGCCAAAAGCGCAGCCTCGGTGGCGCGCAGTGCGGGCTACACCCAAGTTCACGTGCTCTCGGGCGGCCTCAAGGCCTGGCGCGAAGCCAACCTGCCCGTCGATCACGGTTAATTCCACCCTTTTTCGTTCCCATCAGGAGCCGACATGCCCCCCGTCAAGATGTTCACCACGGCCGTGTGTCCTTATTGCATTCGCGCCAAACAACTCCTCAACGCCCGCGGCGTGACCGACATTGAAGAGGTTCGCATCGACCTCGACCCGCAAGCGCGCGCCGACATGATGCAGATCACCGGCCGCCGCACCGTGCCGCAAATCTTCATTGGCGAGACCCACGTGGGGGGTTGCGATGACCTCATCGCCCTCGACGGTCAGGGCCGTTTGGCCGAGCTGCTGGCCGCGGGCTGAGCGCCTTGGGCCACCTGCCATAATCCCCCGACTGAACCGAGAAAGCCCCTCATGACCGAACAAGCCGCGACCACCGAACAGCCCAAATTTGAAATCCAACGCATCTACCTCAAGGACTTGTCGCTGGAGCAGCCCAATTCACCGGCCATTTTGTTCACCCCCGATTCCCCCCAAGTCGACATTCAGCTGGCCCTCAATGCCGAGCAAGCGATGGACGGCTTTTTCGAAGTGAGCGTCACCGCCACCGTCACCGCCAAGCAAGAAGACAAAGTCCTGTTCCTGGTGGAAGCCAAGCAAGCCGGCTTGTTCGAGATTCGCAACGTGCCCGAAGACCAGCTCTCGCCGCTCATGGGCATCACCTGCCCGCACATCGTCTACCCCTACTTGCGCGCCAACGTGGCCGACGCCATCCAACGTGCGGGCTTCCCGCCGGTGCAGCTGCAAGAAATCAACTTCCAGGCCATGTATCAGCAGCAAATGGCCAACGCTGAGGCTCAACAGGGCCAGGCCTGAGTCCCGCATGACCCAGCGCCTTCGCCTGGCCGTGGTGGGCGCTGGCGCCTGGGGCACCGCGCTGGCCATTCAGGCCAGCACCCGGCACGAGGTGCATTTGCTGGTGCGCGACGCCCAGCAGCACCAAGCCATGGCGGCCAGCCGCCGCAACCTCAAATACCTCCCCGACAGCCCTTTCCCCGAGGCCCTTCAGGTGCACGCCGGTGGCGTGGACCAATTGCCCGAGGGGCTCGACCTCGTGGTCTTGGGCACGCCCATGTCGGGCCTGCGCGCCGGGCTCACGGCCTTGGCCCAGCGCCCCAGCGCACCGCCCGTGGCGTGGCTGTGCAAAGGCTTTGAAGCCCCCACCCAAGCCGGTGCCCAAGGCCTCATGCCCCACGAGGTGCAAGCCCAAGTGGCCCCGCATTTGGCCTGTGCCGCCCTCAGTGGCCCCAGCTTCGCCCAAGAAGTGGCGCAAGGCCTGCCCACCGCCTTGGTCGCGGCCAGCGCCGACAGCGCCGTGAGCCAGCGCCTGGTGCAAGCCTTTCACGGCGACGCCTTGCGCGTGTATGCCAACGCCGATTTGGTGGGTGTGGAAGTGGGCGGTGCCGTGAAAAACGTCTTGGCCATCGCCACCGGCCTGTGCGATGGCTTGCAACTGGGCCTGAACGCCCGCGCCGCCCTCATCACCCGAGGCCTGGCTGAAATCACCCGCTTGGGCACCGCCTTGGGCGCCAAAGCCGAAACCTTCATGGGCTTGTCGGGCTTGGGCGACTTGGTGCTCACCGCCACGGGCGACCTGAGTCGCAACCGTCAAGTGGGCCTGGCCCTGGCCAAGGGCCTGAGCTTGCAACAAGCCGTGGATTCCCTTGGCCATGTCGCCGAAGGCGTTTACAGCGCGCGCACCGTGGTGCAACGGGCGCGGCACCTGGGCGTGGACATGCCCATTGCCGAAGGCGTGGTGGCCTTGCTCGACGGGCACATCACGCCGGCGCAAGCGGTGGCCGAGCTCATGCGCCGCCAAGCCAAAGGCGAGTGAGGGCCTAGCCC
>JAYPFZ010000032.1:0-22955 GCA_038126555.1 Betaproteobacteria bacterium | reverse complement strand
GAAGGTTGAGAAAAAAGAAATCAGTGGGCGTCGTGGGCCTGTCCGACATACACCAGGGTCAACATCATGAAGATGAAGGCCTGCAAGGTGATGATCAGAATGTGGAAGATGGCCCAAATGGTGCCAGCCAACACATGGCCAATGGACAGGAAAACACCCGTCATGCTGGCAGCGGCAGCGCCACCCATGAGGGCAATCAACATGAACACCAACTCGCCGGCATACATGTTGCCGAACAGTCGCATGCCATGCGATACGGTCTTGGCCGCAAACTCGATGAGCTGCATCACAAAGTTAACCGGCCAAAGCAGGGGATGTGCACCAAAAGGTGCGCAGAACAACTCGTGAACCCAGCCACCCAGACCTTTGATCTTGATGTTGTAGAACACACAAATGAGCAACACCGACACCGACAAGCCCAAAGTGATGGACAAGTCAGCGGTGGGCACCACGCGCATGTAGGCGTGATGAGGATCGTGGCCTGCGGCACCAAAAATGGCCGACCAGACGGCGGGAATGAAGTCGACGGGCAACAAGTCCATCGCGTTCATCATGAAGATCCAGACGAACACGGTGAGGGCCAGCGGGGCCACCAGTTTGCGGCTTTCGGCGTTGTGAACAATGGATTTGGCCTGGGTGTCGACCATTTCAACCAGGATTTCAACGGCGGCTTGAAAGCGACCCGGGACACCCGACGTGGCCTTGACGGCTGCACGCCACAAGACAAAAGTTCCCAAAACACCCAACACAATCGACCAAAACAAGGAGTCGATGTTGAACACGGAGAAGTCGATGATCCCGGACTGCGCCTTGTTCTGGAAGTGGGTCAAATGGTGAACGATGTATTCACCGGAGGTGGGAGCATTTTCAGCAGCCATCTTTTTTGATCATCCTATGTGTTCGGGGCAAACACTCGCCGCCAAGCCAGTGCCACCCAATAAACCTTCATTGTCAACAACAGGCCCACCAACATGGCCGGCCAGCTGAGCTGTGGCACCACCTGCGGCGCCACCAGCAAACCCACGAGGGTGAGCAGAAGTTTGACCCCCTCCCAGACCCCCAAGCCCACAGCCGAAACCATGGCACTTTTGACTTGGCGCATCCGCCAGACGCTGCGTGCAAACAGTGCCGCAGGGCCCGTCACGATGGCCGCCCCATACAGAGCGGACCAAGCCACCGAAACCTTGGCGGTCAGCCACCAGGCGACCCCCGAAACCACCAAACCCACCAAGGCTTGGGCCAGCACCACCCTCAACAACGAGGTGTTGGGCAGCCGCTGCCTCAAGGCCTGGGCCTCTTCGGCCGATAAGGGCGTAAACCCCTCCGAGCCTTCGTCACCGTCGGGTGACGCATCATCCCAAGCATTTGGCTTCATGAATACAGCCTCAGATCTTGACCTTCAAACTTGACATGAGGGTTACACCTGAGGCGAAAAGTCACGCATTGTATGTGATTTGATTTCGATTTTTACCCCCCCTGGGGCAAAGACCCTGCAAGCCCATCAGACGCTCACGATAATCACCCGTTATGAAGACATCCACCCCATTGCCCAGTCATCCTTGCTACCTGAATGGCGACTACCTGCCCCTGAATGAGGCCCGCATCAGCGTGCTCGACCGGGGCTTCATCTTTGGTGATGGCATTTACGAAGTGGTGCCCGTCTATGGTGGCCAGCCGTTTCGCTGGGCCGAACATCACCAGCGCATGACGCGCTCCTTGAAGGAGTTGCGCATTCCGCACCACGACGATGCGGCCACTTGGTCGGCGCGCATCCAGCACTTGGTGCAGGCCCATGCCCAAGCCCTGGGCCAAGCGCCTGAAACCCTGAACCAACTGATCTACATCCAAATCACCCGTGGGGTGGCCATGCGCGACCATGTGATCGACGCCGCGCTCACGCCCACGGTGTTTGCCATGGTCAACACCATGAAGCTCCCCAGTGCCGAGCAACGCGAGCAAGGCGTGGCCTGTGTGAGCGCCCAAGACTTCCGCTGGGAAAAAGGCCACATCAAGTCCACCTCGTTGCTTGGGGCCGTTTTGGCTCGCGACCTCAGCGTGCAAGCCAACGCCACCGAAACCGTGTTGTTCAAAAACGGCCACCTCACCGAAGCCTCGTCCAGCAATGTGTGGGTGGTGAAAGACGGCCGCGTCATGGCCGCGCCCAAAAACAACCTCGTGCTCGAAGGCATTCGCTACGGTTTGCTCGAAGCCCTGTGCCAGGCCGAGGGCATCCCCTACGAGCTGCGCCCCATCACCCGCACCGAGGTCCTCGCGGCCGACGAGCTGCTGCTGACCTCCGCCACCAAAGAGGTGCTGCCCATCACCCAACTCGATGGCGTGGCCGTGGGTCATGGCGAAGGCGCCGGCCAACCAGGGCCCATTTACGCCCGCTTGTATGCGGCTTACCAAGCGGCCAAAGCCCGCTCGGCTCAGGGAGCCTGAGATGAACCGACCCATCCCGCCCGAAGCATCGCTGATCGAATACCCTTGCGTCTTTCCCATCAAGGTGATGGGCGCCAATGCGCCCGGCTTTGTGGACGCCCTCACCCACATTGCCCAACAGTTTGACCCCGAGTTCGATCCCAGCACCACCGAGTTGCGCGACAGCAGCAAAGGCCACTACTTGGGCGTGACCCTGCACATTCATGCCACCAGCCGCGAGCAACTCGACGAGATTTATCGCACCTTGACCACGCACCCCATGGTGAAAGTGGTGCTGTGAGGGCCAGATGAAGGCACTTTGGCTAGGGCGTGTGGACTGTGCGGCCACCATCGCGCAGATGCAGGCCTTCACCGAAGCGCGAACGCCCGACACGCCCGATGAGCTGTGGTTGTGCGAGCACGACCCCGTGTTCACCCTGGGCTTGGCCTCCAAGCCCGAGCACCTCATCGCGCCGGGCGACATTCCGGTGCTCCCCACCAACCGGGGAGGTCAAGTCACTCACCATGGGCCGGGACAAATCGTGGCCTACCCTTTGGTGAATTTGCAGCGCGCTGGTTTTTTCGTGAAGGCCTACATCCACAAAATCGAGGAAGCCCTCATACAAACCCTCTGGCATTTCGGCGTGGTCGGCCACCGGGTGGCTGGTGCCCCTGGCATTTATGTTCGGCTCGACGACCCGTTCAGCCATGCCCTGCTGCCCCAACGCCCCCAATACCGGGCCCCCGGCAGCCCCGCCCCCGAGCCCAACTTTGAAGGGGTGGGCAAGATCGCCGCGGTGGGCGTGAAAGTCAGTCGTCACTGCACCTACCACGGCCTGGCCCTGAACGTCGCCATGGACCTCAAACCCTTTTTGCGCATCAACCCTTGCGGGTATGCGGGCTTGCCCACCGTCGACCTTTCTACAATCGGCGTTCAGGCCCACGTGAACGACGTGGCCCCCTTGCTGGCCCAGGCGCTCACCCAACAATTGAGCCCCGGGGTTCAGCCCTCAAAGGACGCACCATGAGTTCCTCTCAGCCCCCCGAGTCAAACACCGCTTACGACCCCACGGTCAAGCAAAAGGCCGCGGCCAAGCTCTCGCGCATCCCCATCAAGGTGGACACCAACGCGCCCGTGCTGAAAAAGCCCGACTGGATTCGCGTGAAGGCGGGCTCTGCGAATTCACGTTTTTACGAAATCAAAAACATCCTGCGTGAAAACGCGCTGGTCACGGTGTGCGAAGAAGCCTCCTGCCCCAACATTGGGGAGTGCTTTGGCAAAGGCACCGCCACCTTCATGATCATGGGCGACAAATGCACGCGCCGCTGCCCGTTTTGCGACGTGGGCCATGGCCGACCCGACCCCCTGGATGTGAACGAACCCGACAACCTCGCCAACACCATCGCCGCACTGAAACTGAAATACGTGGTCATCACCAGCGTCGACCGCGACGATTTGCGCGATGGCGGTGCCGGCCACTTTGTGGAGTGCATCCGCAAAACCCGCGAGCGCTCACCCGACACCCAAATTGAAGTGTTGGTGCCCGACTTTCGTGGCCGTGATGACCGCGCCCTGGAGATTTTGAAAGCCGCTCCGCCTGACGTGATGAACCACAACCTCGAAACCGTGCCGCGCCTGTATGCGCAGGCCCGGCCGGGCAGCGATTACCAGTTCAGCCTCAACCTGCTGAAAAAATTCAAGGCCTTGTTCCCTCACATTCCGACCAAGAGCGGGCTGATGGTGGGCCTGGGCGAAACCGACGAAGAAATTCTGCAAGTGATGGCCGACATGCGCGCCCACCACATCGACATGCTGACCATCGGCCAATACTTAGCGCCCACCAACAGCCACTTGCCGGTGCGTCGTTACGTGCACCCCGACACCTTCAAGATGTTTGAAGCCAAAGCCTACGACATGGGCTTCACCCACGCGGCGGTGGGTGCCTTGGTGCGCTCCAGCTACCACGCCGACCAACAAGCCCACGCCGCTGGCGTGACCGCCTGACTCAGGCGCGCCACTGCGCCAGCAAGTCAGCCCAGCGCTCGCGCACCTGGGCCAAGTTTTTGGCCTTCACGTGGCCAAAACCTTTGATGTCCTCGGGCAAGTTCGCCAGCTGCAAGGCCAGGTCTTGGCGACCCTTCACATCGCCACGCAGCAACTCTTCAATGAGCGCGCGGTATTCCCCAATGAGTGCGCGCTCGGTGCGCCGCTCCTCGGTGTAGCCAAACACATCCAGGGCCGTGCCCCGCAAACCCTTGAAGTGCGGCAACACGCGCAGCGCCCACCGCATGGCCGCGCCAAATTTCTGCTTTTTCAACTCGCCGCGATCATTGCGTCGCGCCAGCAGCGGGGGCGCCAAATGGTGATGCACTTTGAAATCGCCTTCAAACCGCGCCGCCACTTTGGCCAGCACATCGGTTTGGGTGTGCAAGCGGGCCACCTCGTATTCGTCCTTGTAGGCCATGAGCTTGAAGAGGTTGCGGGCCACGACACGCGCCAGGGTTTCAGACTGTTGCGCCACTTGACCCACAAACGCCCGGTAAGCATCGGCATACGCCGCATGCTGATAGGCCGTTAAAAATTCAGCCCGCTGATCCACCAAGGTTTGCAAACTTTGCGGGGCTTGCACGCGGATGGGGGTGGCCGGCTGCAACAAAGCCTGCACCTGCTCGGGCGCGTGTGCGGCCCAACGCCCCCATTCAAACGCGGTTTGGTTGGCCTTGACCTGCACGCCGTTGAGCTCCATGGCTTTGAAGATCGACTCGCGGCGCACCGGCAACCAACCCTTTTGCCAAGCAAACCCGAGCACCATGGGGTTCACATAAATCGTGTCCCCCATGAAGGCGGTGGCCATGGCATTGGCTTGCAGCAAGCCCAAACCCTCGCCGCCCAGCGCTTCTCCAATGGCGGCCACACAGCGATCGCTGGGGTTTTGCCACTGCTTGCTGTTTTGAATGAAAGCCGCTGTGGGGGTGCTGTTGGCATTCAAAGCGACACGGGTGCGTCCCGCGCCCAATCGCAACAAGGTTTCTTTGCCCGCGCTCACCACCGGGTCGCAGCCCAAAATCAAGTCGGCCGCCCCCAAAGCCACGCGCGTGGTGCGAATGTCTTCAAAACGGGGGGCCATCAGCACATGGCTCCAAGTGGCGCCACCCTTTTGCGCCAAACCCGCCGCGTCTTGCGTGACGATGCCCAGCCCCTCCACATGCGCCGCCATGCCCAGCAACTGGCCCATGGTGATCACCCCCGTGCCGCCCACGCCAGCCACCACAATGCCGTAGCCGCCCCGATGGGCCGCCGGGGCCAGGTCAGGCAAGACGGGCTCTGGCAGCGTGCCCAGCGCGTCCGGGCTGGGCTGGGCTTTGCGCTCGGACTTTTTGAGCTGACCGCCCTCGACCGTGACAAAGCTGGGGCAAAAGCCCTTGAGGCAGCTCAGGTCCTTGTTGCAAGTGCTTTGGTTGATGGTGCGCTTGCGGCCGAATTCGGTCTCCAGTGGCTCGACGCTGATGCAATTGCTTTGCACCGAGCAATCGCCACAACCCTCACACACCAACTCATTGATGAAGACCCGAACGGCCGGATCAACCATCTTGCCGCGCTTGCGTCGACGGCGCTTTTCGGTGGCGCAGGTTTGGTCGTAGATGAGCACGGTGCAACCCGCCGTGTCGCGCAGTTCTTTTTGGATGCGGTCGAGTGCATCGCGGTGGTGCACCGTGACCGCCGACGGCAGCCCGCGCACGCCTTGGTATTTCTCGGGTTGATCGGTCACGATCACCACGCGCCGCGCGCCCTCTGCGGTGACGCTGTTGGCGATTTGAATCACGCTGTGGCCTTCGGGTCGCTCGCCCACAGGCTGCCCACCCGTCATCGCCACGGCATCGTTGTAGAGAATTTTGTAGGTGATGTTGACGCCAGCCGCCACGCTTTGGCGAATGGCCAACAAGCCGCTGTGAAAGTAAGTGCCATCGCCCAAGTTGGCAAACACGTGCTGGGTGTGGCTGAACGGCTGCTGACCCACCCAGGGCACGCCTTCGCCGCCCATCTGGGTGAACCCCACGGTGCTGCGGTTCATCCACACGCTCATGAAGTGGCAACCAATGCCAGCCATGGCGCGAGAACCCTCGGGCACGCGGGTGCTGGTGTTGTGGGGGCAGCCCGAACAAAACCACGGCTGCCGGTCGGCCTTGACCTCCATCACCTCCAAGGCGCGTTGCTTGGCCAAAATCTGCGCGACCTTCGCATCGAGTTGCGACTGCGTGGTGGCGTCCACGCCCAAGCGGGTGAGGCGCCGGGCAATGGCTTGGGCCACCAGGGCGGGCGACAAGTCGGCGGAGGCACGCAACAAGGTGCGGTTGCTGGGGTTGTCGTTGGCGTATTCACCCCCCGAGCGGTCACCCTCGGGCTCGTCGTATTTGCCCAAGATGTTGGGGCGCACATCGTCGCGCCAGTTGTAGAGCTCTTCCTTGAGTTGGTATTCAATGACCTGGCGCTTTTCTTCCACCACCAGGATTTCTTGCAAGCCGGTGGCAAATTCGCGGGCCAAATGGGCCTCCAAAGGCCACACCACCGAGACCTTGTGCAAGCGAATGCCCAGCTGGCGACAACGCTCGTCGTCAAGGCCCAAATCCAACAGGGCCTGGCGGGTGTCGTTGTAAGCCTTGCCACTGGCGATCAAACCAAAACGGTCATTCGGGCCTTGCACCACGTTGTGGTTCAAACGGTTGGCCCGGATGTAGGCCAGGGCGGCATACCACTTGTAATTGAACAGCCGCGCCTCTTGCGCCAAGGCGTCATCGGGCCAGCGAATGTGCACCCCGCCCGGGGGCATTTCAAAGTCGGGCAGCACCACTTGCACGCGGCTGGCACTGACATCCACCGAGGCGCTGGACTCCACAATTTCTTGGATGGTCTTCATGCCCGCCCAAACGCCCGCAAAACGGCTCATGGCAATGGCATGCACGCCCAAATCCAAAACATCTTGCACCGAGGTCGGGAAATACACCGGCAAACCGCAGGCCTTGAAGATGTGGTCGCTTTGGTGGGCGGCGGTGGAACTTTTGGCCACGTGGTCGTCTCCCGCCACGGCCAACACCCCGCCCCACGGGGTGGTGCCCGCCATGTTGGCGTGCTTGAACACATCCGAGCAACGGTCGACCCCCGGGCCTTTGCCATACCAAATGCCAAACACACCATCGAAGCGGGTGTCGCCGGGTGGCGCGAACCCCAATTGCTGGGTGCCCCACAAGGCCGTGGCCGCGAGCTCCTCGTTCACGCCGGGCTGGAAGACGATGTCTTGACGGGCCAGGTGCTCACGGGCCGACCACAAGGCTTGGTCGTAGTTGCCCAGCGGTGAACCGCGATACCCGCTGATGAAGGCCGCCGTGCGTTTGCCTTGCAAGGCATCGCGCTGGCGGATGATCATGGGCAGGCGCACCAAGGCTTGCACCCCACTCATGAACGCCAGCCCCTCGGGCAAGGTGTATTTGTCGTCCAGCGTCACCGTTTCCAACGCTTTGCGGATGGCATCCGGCAGGGGTGCATTCATGAGTCAGTCTCCCGATGATTCGGTGTTGAGTCTAGACCCAAGTGGAGCCACTTGTCTCGGTGGGGGTGACAGGCGGGTGACGCCCTGGCCTTCAGGGCCGGGGCTTGAAGGCCCACAGCCACAGGGGCTGCTTGACGCGCCCAGCCAACTCCCCGGCCTGCGGCCCAGTCCCGGCAAACAAGTCAGCCCGAACGGCGCCCACGATGGCCGAACCGGTGTCCTGGGCCAGCACCAGTTGCTGCAGGTTCAGCTGCGGGCCCTGCGTCACCAGCCACACCAAGGAGCCATACGGCACCGACTTGGGGTCGACCGCAATCGAGCGCATGGCCGACAACGGCACGCCTTGAGCGCCCGGCGGCCCCACCTCGGGGTCCACGATCGGCGACTCCTTGAAAAACACATAACGCGGGTTGGTCCAAAACACCGACTGGCGGCGCTGGGGGTTGCGGTTGAGCCACTGGCGAATGCCAGGCCACGAGGCGTCGGTCAGCTCGCGCGCATCCAGCAAGGCCCTGCCCACGCTGCGGTAGGGCCAATTGTTGGTGGCGGCAAATCGAATCGCCACCTCGCGCACCCGACCATCGTCTTCGGTGATGCGCAAACGACCCGAGCCTTGGATGTGGAGCACCAGGGCATCGACCGGATCGGCCAACCAAGCCAAAGGCTGGAGCTGCGCTTGGACATCGGGCCGGGTGTCAATGGCTTCGCGGCTGTGCCACGGCTGGTTGCGCGCGGGGCCCGACAACACCGCCTGTGGCGGGGCATACAGCGGCACTTCAAAACCAGGGCGGCGCGAGCGCATGGCATCGAACTCGGGCTCGTAATACGCCGTAAGCAAACCCTGAGCCTGGCCCGCATGGCTTTGCAGGCGATGGGGCTGCCAGTAGTTTTCCATCCAGGCCCGACGCTCAGACGCTTCGGCAATGCTCAGGCGTCGGATGTCGGGGCAGGCCGCGGCCACGGCCGCGGTGGGCCGCTCACAATTGCGCAACAACACCCCCCACACGGGCTCCAACGCCGCTTCCCGCCAGCCGGGCAAATCGCTCCAGGGCACCGGCACCCACTCGCTGGCGGTGAGGGCTTGGTCTTGGGGCGGGCGCCCCACTTCGGGGGCAGGCTGCGCAGGCGCGGCGATCGGTGGCACGGGCCTGGGCGCTTGGCGCACCGCACAACTGGTGAGCATCCCTAAAATCACGCCACTCAACAACAAGAGCAATGGTTTTCGCATGTGGCTGATTTTGCTTGAAGCCCTGGGGGCAGGCCTGATCCTCATTGTGCTGGTGTGGTGGACCATGTTTTCAGGTCGCAAAGATTGGGACGATGAAGACGACGACACCCCACCCCCTCGCACCTGATCGACTCAGAGCCGCCGGTTGCGCAAGGCTGGCAACTGGGTTCTGCATTGGGTTTGCGCCTCCCACGACAGGTCGGCGAGCACCACGCCTTCGCCCTGGCTCAAGCGGTTGAGCACCCGACCCCAGGCATCGATCACCAAGCTGTCGCCCCAAGTGTGGCGTCCGTTGTCGTGCCAGCCACCTTGGGCGGCGGCCAACACGGCGCATTGGTTTTCAATGGCGCGGGCGCGCATCAACACCTCCCAATGGGCTTGACCCGTGGTGTGGGTGAAGGCGCTGGGCACCAGCAACAGGTCAGCCCCTTGCTCGGCGTAGCGGCGATAGAGCTCGGGAAAGCGCAAGTCATAGCAAACGCTCAAGCCGGTGCGCCACACCTGGCCTTGCCGGTCGGTGATGTCCACACACACCGGCTCGCTGCCATGACGCAGCACCCGGGACTCGTTGAACTGCTCTTGGCCGTTGTCGAACTCGAAGAGGTGAATCTTGTCGTAGCGCGCCACGCATTCGCCTTGCGGATTCCAAACCAGCGAGGTGTTGAAGGCCACGTCATCGCGACCCGGCACTTCAATGGGCAAACTGCCCCCCACCACCCACACGCCCCATTCGCGAGCCGCTTGGGCCAGCTGGGCCTGAATCGGGCCTTGGCCGATGGGTTCACGAATGGCGAGCTTGTCGGTGTCTTGGTGCCCCATGAAGGCAAAGTGCTCGGGCAAGCACACCAACTCCGCCCCGGCTTGGGCGGCTTGGTCGATGAGCCGCCGCGCACGACGCAAGTTGTCGTCCCGATGGGCACTGGACACCGTTTGCAAAGCCGCAACCCTCATGGTTTTTTCTCCCGCGATGACGACAACACCTGGCCGGTTTCAGGATCGATTTTGTCCACCACCGGATCCGACCAAGTGCCCGAAATGCGCATGTGCTCGGTGTTGGCCCGGATCAGGGGCTGACGCAACACGTATTGCGCCAAAAAGGAGGTGAGCCCCACCACGGGGTTCACCGCCGAATACATGATGGACGCCGTGCCGGCATTGAGTTCCGGCACCACCAACACCTTGAGGTCTTGGCTTTCCTCGTTCACATTGGCCCAGCCGTCCATGAACACCGTGGCGGCCACCCCCTTCATCTGCAGGTTCTCGGAGCGAGCCACGCCCTGCTGAATGTTCACATCGCCGCGGAAAAAGTCAAAAGCAAAACCTTGGCTGAACAAGTCCCGGAAATCCAGGGTCAAGCGCCGAGGCAAAGACTGCAGGCTCAGCACCCCCAGAAAACGCCCCACCCCGGGCTCGCTCTTGAGGAATTGGCCTTTTTCAATGTTGACCTTGAACTGCCCGCTCATGCTGCGCAAGTTGGGGCTCAAAGGAATGGCATCCCAGCCCAGTCGGCCCTGCAGATCGCCCTGGCCGGCACGCACGGCGCCTGGCATGCCAAACCGCGACAGAAACGCCCCGGCATCTTTCACCTTGAGTTGAAAGTCCAATTGCGTTTGTGCCGACGGGCGCGAAGCGCTCCAATCGCCTTGGGCTTTGAACTCGGCCTCGGGCATGCTCAGGTCCAAGCGGCGCATTTGCCACAGCGAGCCGCCCGTTGCCTGCGGGCGGTTGAAGGCCTCAACCTCCAAGCGACCCCAAGGTTTGTCTTTGAGCAACAAGTTCTGCACGGTCAGCCGCAGGGTGGGCAACTCCGACCGGCTGGCCGTTGCGGGCGTTGGGCCTTTGACCAAAGCGACCGAACTGGCGGGCTCCGGCAAAGCCTCGGGGATGGCCAAGCGCTGGAAGTCCAGGTTCAGGCGTGCCGTGGCCGAAGGCTGAGCGGGCGTGAATTGGCCCACCCCGTTGAACGCTTGCCCCTTGAGGTTGAACACCCAAGCGGCCCCTTGCTGCGTGGCCAGCACCTGAACCGATTGCCACCAGCGATTGCCCAGCTTGAGCTCACGCACGTCCAAGCGCAAGCGCTGGGGCCACCAGGGGTTGGCGGCCAGCGGCGCGCCACCACGGGCCGGCGCCGGAAACACGTCATCCACGGCTTGTTGCCACTCGCCGACGTCGAGCTTGGGCCATTGAACATCCCAAACCACGTCACGGCTGTCGTTGCTCTGGGCCAGCGCTGTCGCCGGCTTGGGGCCCAAACGCACCCGGCCAGACAGCGGCGCCAGGGGCCGCCCTGGCGTGCTGCGCACGCGGTATTGGGCCTCCAGCAAGTCCCCCAAACTGAATCCGAGTTGCGCCGTCTCCTCCGACTGCGGCTCCCATTGCTGAGACACCGTCAAGGGCAGTCGCATGCGCGCTGGCTTGTCCAGCGGCGCGGGCCAAGTGGACGACAAGCCTTGCAAGGACGACTGGAAGCGCCAGCTCAAACGCCCGCCTTGCAGGTCCAGATCGACTTGGTAATCGCTCTCGCCTTGCAAACGCTGGCCCAAGCGCGACAGCCCTTCCAGCCCAGGGTCGCGCCGCAGGGCATCCGCCGTGAACAAGCCCCGCAGACTCAGGCGCTGGGGCTGGCTCGCCGCCGGCACGTCTGCGGCCCAGTGCAGCCCGCCACGGGCCACCACCGGATGGCCCAAGGCGTTGGCCGTCACCTCATTCAGTTGAAGGCCTTGCTCGGTGAACCGGACGCCCCCTTTGAGCTGCTGAAACGCGGGCAAGCTGGGTTGCAGCCGCAAGCTCGCTTGGCTCAACTGCAGGTTGCCGGTCACCCGGGTTTGATCCAAAGCGCCCAAAGGCAAGGCCAGCTGCAAATCCAGTTGGGCCTTGCCCTGACCGGTGGCTTGCGCCAATGCGCCACCCATCAGGGGTTCCAAGGCCGTTTGGTTCACCAGTCGCAACCAGCCGGATAAATCGCCCGTGCCCACCCCCGACACCGTCAGCACCGGTTGCCTCAGGTTGGGAATCTTGGCTTGGAGCTGTCGCATCGACAAACCGGTTTGACCCCTGAGCTGGGCCGTGCCCTCGCTCAAACCCAAGCTCATGCCCCGCATCGACAACTGGGTGTTCAGGCGCACAAAGCCCGGCCAGGGCTTGTTCTGAAGCTGGGCTTGGGGGGCGAAATTCCAGCCCAGGTCGGCCAATTTCGCCTGAACCACCAGGCGCTCCGCCGGCCCTGAGGAGGCCGCATCAAAGGGAAAGCGGGACAAATCCCCCACGACCTCGATGCGCCCCTCCGTCACCCGCCCGCCCGACAAGGCTTGCAACAAATAACGGCGCACATCGGGCGACAAGGCACTGGGCAAATAACGGGGCACCCGGTGGGCCAAGGCGCGCGGCACATTGGCCGTCAAGTCCAGGTGTCCCCAGTCGCTGGTGGAGGCCTCGCGACGCCAGCGCCCCTGCCACTGCACTTGGGCGTCGCCATTGGCCACACTCGAAGGGCGCCAAACCACGTTCAGCCCCGACTCGGTGTTCGTCCAACTCATGCCCACTTGTGCGCGGTCAATCGCCACCTGGGGCTCATCCCACAAGCCCGGCCAATCGACCAGGCCCGAGGTCATCGCCAATTCCAAATCCCCGCCTTGGGGCTGCAGGTTCAACTGCACATCCACGCCTTGCACCCCAGGCAGGGCCCAATCACCGGCCTGCCGGGGTTTGAGGGCTTTCCAGCTCAGTTGACGGCCTTGGGCTTGCACCGACAACTGGCCGGGCGCTTCGGGCGTGGCCCAGACCCAAGCCAGGTTCAAGGCTTCCAGCCGGCCCGTGGGCTTGAGCTGGCCGAGCCGACGCCAGAGCGCATCGGCCGAGTTGGGCGTGCCCAAGTTTTGCACCAACTGGGTCAGCACCCCCACATCCAGCAGCCCGGCTTGCAGGCGCATGGAACGCAGCTCGGCATTGGGGTGCAACGACCAGCGCCAAGTCAGCGGGGTTTTGGGCCAGGCCAATTGCGGCGAGAGCCGGAAATCCAAATCCTCGGCATGCAGCTCGTGCTCGCGCTCGGATGCACGCCAGCGGTAACTCACCCGCCCTTGCAGCTCGGACAACTGCAAGGCCTGTTTGCGTTGCGGCCATTGCAGTGCGAGCTTTGCCCAATTCAGATCCAAATCGGCTTGGGTCAAGCGCCCTTGCGCTTGTGTGGCCCACATGCGCAGTGGGCCTTGGGCTTGCACATGCAGCCCATCTTTCACTTGAAGCTCCGTCAGCCAAGCGGCGACGTCGACCCGTGGGCTTTGCACGAACCACTCCCCTTGCCAGGTGGAGGGGTCGCCGGTGCGCCCCGAGATCAAGGGTTCGGTGAGCCGCCCGGCCAACTCGAAGCGATCGCCCAATGCCTCGGGCGGTGTGGCCTGCAGTGCCAACTCATGGTTCAACACCCCGTTGGTGAGCTGCACCTCGATCGCCTGCCACTGGCTCCAAGGTGCCTGCGGCGACAAGCGCCACTGCATGCGGCCCTGCCGCAGTTGCACCACCGGCTGGTTGAAAAACCAATCGCTCACACCGGGCAACAGGGGCATGGCCTGGGGTGTTGCCAAGGCCACGCCAGCCACCACCCACTGGCCTTGGGCGTTGCGCTCGACCCGCCATTCGGGTTGGTGCAACACCAGATGGTCAAACTGCAAAGTCAGGGCATTGCGCGCGCTGAGGGCAAATTCCGCTTTCGGCACTTGCAGGACCGTGTCGCCGTTGGCTTGCTCAAAACGCAGACCCAGCACCTGCAATCGGGCCACCAAGCCGTCGCGCTCGACCTCCACCCGATCGATGTGAACCGATAAATCCAGTTGCCGGCCCAGCCAAATGGCCACATCGTCTTTCCAGTCACTCAATCGCGGCACAATGAAGACATTGAGCACCACCACCATGAGCAAGACCAAGGTCCAGGCCGTGAACAATGTCCACCACACCCATTTGAGGCCTCGGTCCCACCAGCGCCACAGCCTGGACGGCGCCATGGGGTGGGAGGGGTCGGTGCGATGGGTGGACATGGTTTGAATCGAAGCCCTTTGATTATCACGCCCTAACCTCGCCGTTCGCTGCATTGGCCCCATGAGCAACCCAACCCCAGCCCGCGCCGATCACGCCCGCACCGTGCAACGCATTCGGCGCCGTTACGCCCAAGCCTTGTCGGCCCTGCCCCCAGGCCCACCGAACCGCGCCACCCTAGCGCAGGCTTTCGCCCAACTCGCCACCGATTGGCCCGCGCTGTCCGATCGCTTGCGGGTGTTGCGCCAGCTGGTGTTCGAACGCCTGGTGGTGCTGGACTGCGAAGCGCAAGCCCCGCTGGAGGTCGTCACGCACGGCATCTCGGATCTGGCCGAGTTCACCCTGCAAGCGGCCTTGCAGCACGCATGGCAAGAATGGACGGCGGTGCATGGCCAGCCCCGAACGCCCACGGGCGAGGTGGCCCGGCTGTGGGTCATGGGCATGGGCAAGCTGGGCGCGCGCGAGCTGAATGTGTCCAGCGACATCGACCTGGTTTATGTGCACGACGAAGACGGCCAAACCGATGGCGAGCGCCCCATCGACAACGCCGCTTTTTTTGCCAAGCTGGCGCGCTCACTGCAACAGTTGATCGGCGAAACCACCGAGCACGGTTTTGTGTTTCGGGTCGACTTGGCCCTGCGCCCCAATGGGCAATCGGGGCCCATCACCGTCTCCTCCGACGCCTTGGAAACCTATTTTTTGGTGCAGGGTCGGGAGTGGGAGCGGTTTGCGTGGCTCAAGGCTCGATGCGTCGCCAGCACCGACGGCGACGACGCCAGCAGCTTGAGCGCTTTGATCACCCCCTTTGTTTACCGCAAACACCTGGACTACAACGTTTTTGAGTCCTTGCGCCAGCTGCACCGGCAAA
Source organism: Betaproteobacteria bacterium (assembly GCA_038126555.1). Taxonomy (GTDB): domain Bacteria; phylum Pseudomonadota; class Gammaproteobacteria; order Burkholderiales; family Burkholderiaceae_C; genus Limnohabitans. The sequence continues at coordinate 7,861 of JAYPFZ010000032.1, read as the reverse complement.
TCCGTCAGCAAGCCACCCGCACCAGCTTGGGCAGCCAGCACCGCAGCCACCGCGCGCACGACGTGAAGCTTGGGCGCGGGGGCATTCGGGAAATTGAGTTCATCGTGCAGTTGCTGCAGGTGGTGCGGGCGGGGCGGTTCCCTGAATTGCGCGACCAGCAAACCTGCTCGGCGCTGGCGCGCTTGGGCAAAGCGCAACTCATTGCCCCCGAAACCGTGACCCGCTTGAGCCAAGCTTATGTGCTGCTGCGCCAAGTGGAACATCGCATTCAATATTTGGACGACCAACAAACCCACGCCCTGCCGCAAGTCGACGGCGACTTGCTGTGGATTGCCCAGACGCTGGGGCATAACGCCGTCACCGGGTTGCTGCGTCAACTGGACGAACACCGCGAATGGGTGGCCAATGAATTCGACGCCTTGCTGGGTCAAAGCGAAGCCAAACCCAGCGCTTGCAGCCCGTGCACCACGCAACGCCCCGTGGACGACGAGGGCTTGCTCAGCCAAAGCCCCGAAGCCCTTCACCCGCATTTGCAGGCCTTGTTCGACCATCCCCACCGTCGGGTCTTGCGCGACGCCGCCAACCAGCGCCTCATCCAAGGGGTTCATCAGGTGTTGCAATGGCTCGCGCAAGGGGAGTGCACCCCGGATGCTGCCATTCGCTGGCTGGACTGGCTGCCCACCTTGTTCCGTCGCGACAGCTACCTGGCCTTGCTGATTGAGCGCCCAGGCGTGAACCATCATTTGCTCGATTTGCTGGGGGCCTCCCGCTGGGTGGGCCGCTACCTCACCCGCCACCCCGAAGTGATTGACGAGCTGGCCGTGGCGGAATCACGGCGTGGCCGCTTTCAGTTGCCCCAGTTCACCGAGACCTTGTTGCAGCGCCGCGCCGCGCTGAGCCTCACCAGCGACGACGACGAAGAGGCCTTGCTCAATGTCTTGCGCCGGGCCCAACGCAGCGAGCAATTTCTCACCTTGGCGCGTGACGTGGCCGGGCAACTGAGCGTGGAGCAAGTGGCCGACGACCTCAGCCAGTTGGCCGATGGCCTGCTGGATTTGTGCGTGCAGTGGGTTTGGGAGCGACTCCCCCAACGCCATCAAGAGCGACCCCAGTTGGGCATCATGGCCTACGGTAAGTTGGGTGGCAAAGAGCTGGGCTATGGCAGCGATCTGGATTTGGTGTTTGTCTACCAAGACGACCACCCCCAGGCCTCCGACATCTACGCGCGCTTGGTGCGCAAGCTGGTGAGTTGGCTGACCCTCAAAACCGAAGAGGGCGATTTGTATGAAATCGACACCGCCCTGCGCCCCAATGGCAATTCGGGCCTGCTGGTGAGTTCGTTATCGGCCTACACCGACTACCAGACCCAGCGCGGCAGCAACACCGCCTGGACCTGGGAGCACCAAGCCATGACCCGGGCCCGGTGTTGCTGGGGCAGCCCTGAACTCATGGCCGACCTGGAAGCCGTGCGGGTGAGCGTGATCACCGCGCCGCGCGATGCCGGGCAGCTCACCGAAGAAATCTGCGCCATGCGCGCGCGCCTGGCTCAGGCACGGCCGGTGCCCGCCGATCGCTTTGACCTCAAGCACAGCCCGGGCGGCATGATCGATGTTGAATTCGTGGTGCAGCACCTCGTGTTGCTGCATTCCCAGCAACACCCCGAGTTGCGTGACAACGTGGGCAACATCGCCTTGTTGCATCGCGCCCAAACCCAAGGCCTGTTGCCCGATGGGCTGGGGGTGGCCGCCGCCGATGCGTATCGTCAATTGCGGCATCGCCAACATCAGGCCCGCCTGAACGAAGAGCCCACGCAAGTGCCCTTGGCCGACTGGACCTCAGCCCGTGACACCATCCTGGCCTTGTGGGCGGCGGTGCTGGGCCCTCGCTCGGCCTGAGCCCTCCGCGCGGTCTGTGGTCCAGCGTTGATCAGGGCGTGGCGCGAATGCGCTGCACCAACTGCGTGGTTGAAAACCCATTGACGAAGGGAATCGCCAAGGCTTGACCGCCTTGCTCGCGCACCCACTGCGCTTCGGGCAGGACGTCCATGTTGTAGTCGCCGCCTTTGACCAACACATCGGGGCGCAACTGCTGAATCAAGTGCAGGGGTGTGTCGGCGTCGAACCAAGTGACCAGCGACACACTGCCCAAGGCCGCCATCACCCAGGCTCGATCGGCCAAGGTGTTGAGGGGACGATCGGGCCCCTTGCCCAAGCGGCGTGCCGAGGCGTCCGTGTTCAAGGCCACCACCAAAGACGCGCCCAGCGCGCGGGCCTGCGCCAAATACGTCACGTGGCCGCGATGCAGCACATCGAAAACGCCATTGGTGAACACCACTGGCCCCAAGCGACGCAAGGCCTCGACCCGAGCCACGGCTTGCTGGGGCTCGCACAGGTGTTGGGAAAAGTCGGGGGGGGCGTGGGTCATGGCTGCATTATCAGCCGCTCACGCGGGACTCAGGCGACGGGGTGTTGGGTTCGCCAGCGCTCGACTTGCACATCCAGGTCCGTCAAATCGGAGAGCACTTGAACCCCGCGGACTTCACGGCGTTGCAAGATGCCGCTGCGCCCGCCCGCCCAAATGGACACGCCTTCGGGCAGTTGCTCGCGCAACTCGCTCAGACCGTCGAGCACCTGGTTGGGGTTGAACGCCAAGCTGAAGCTCAGGGCCACCACGTTCACGTTGTGCGCCTTGGCGGCCAACACGATGTCGCGAATCGGCGTTTGCACCCCCAAGGACACGCACGCACAGCCCTGCATGGTCAGCAAGGCCTCCACCATGAGCAAGCCCAGACCATGCTGCTCCTGAGGGAAGGTGGTGAGCAGCACGCGGGGGCGGTTGCGCGCCAAGGGTGCGGGCAATTGGTTGATGGCCTGGCGCAACAAAGACTGAACGGTTTCGGAATACAGGTGCTCTTCAAACACCTGCAACTCACCGCGCATCCAGCCATCGCCCACCATGGCGTTGAGTGGGCCCACCACATCCACCACGAAACGGCTCAGGCCTTGTGCAGACAAGGATTGGCTGAGCAAGCGCTTGAGGTCTTCGTCGCTGTGATGGCGAATGGCGGCATACAGCGGCAACAAAGCCGCATGCGGATCTCGGTCCAAATCGTCGTAAGCGGTGGGGGCCGGCGTTTGCCCCATGCACAAGCGGTGCAATTCCTCGACGGGCAATTGCACCACGCGGCCCGGGCGATGTCCCAAGTCGAGCAAGCGCTTGATGGCGCGCAACTTTTCCACCTGCTCGAGGGGATAAGCCCGTTCGTCGTTGCCATCGCGGCTGGGTTGTGGAAAGCCATAACGACGCTCCCATGCCCGCAGCGTGTCCTTGCCGATGCCGGTGTCTCGCTCCACCGCGGCAATGGTCAACAAAATCGGACGTTCAGCAGAACGGTCGTTCATGGTTTGGAATTCACTTGCAAATTCAAGGTTTTGAAAGTTGTCATGGACAAAAAATCGCCGTCACTTCATCATCGGTCAATTCTTGTCACGGAGTTGATTGTGAGCTTGGACAAAAAGACCATGTTTACCCGGGGAATTGCGAACCCTTTGCCGCAGCGCTTTTGGGCGTTCGCACTTTGGACTGTGGGGCTGGCTGTGGCCTTGGCCGCCAGCATCGCCCATCGCCCGGCCCTGGCGGCTCAGACTGCCCCAGCGGCCCCAGCCGCGGCCTGCCCCAGCATCCTGCAACACACCCATGCACGCTTGCAGGACGAAAAGCCCCAAAACCTCTGCCAATACGCTGGCCAAGTGGTGCTGGTGGTCAACACCGCGAGCTACTGTGGGTTCACGCCGCAATACCAAGGGCTGGAAAAGCTCTACCGGGACTACCGCGCGCAAGGCTTGGTGGTGCTGGGCTTTCCGTCCAATGACTTTGCACAAGAGCCAGGCGGCAACGACAAGATCGCCGAATTTTGTGAAAACACCTACGGCGTGAAATTCCCCATGTTCACCAAAACCGCGGTGCGTGGCCAGGATGCAGCGCCTTTGTTTCGCCAGCTGAGTGCGCGCAGCGACACCACGCCGAAATGGAATTTCTACAAATACCTCATCGCTCGGGATGGCCAGCGCATTCAAGCCTTCAACAGCATGACCGCACCCACCGACGCCCGACTGACCCAAGCCATTGAGCAGTTGCTCAAACAACCCCCACCCCAAGGACGCTGAGATGTTGCCCCAGATTGCTGTGATTGGTTCCGGCATTGCCGGCCTGAGCGCTGCCCATGCGCTCAAAGGCCATGCCGATGTCACCCTGTTTGAAGCCCATGGCCGCTTGGGCGGACACAGCCACACGGTGGATGTGACCCTGCCAGGCCCTCAAGGGTTGGTCACCCATGGCGTGGACACCGGGTTTTTGGTGTTCAACGAAAAAACCTACCCGGGCCTGATTGGCTTGTTCCAGTCGCTGGACATTCCTGTGGCTGCCTCCGACATGTCGTTTTCAGCCCAGGTGCCTTTGGCCAACGGGCGCCGCTTGGAATGGAACGGCGCCAACCTGGACTCGGTGTTTGCCCAACGCAGCAATTTGTTGCGCCCCCGCTTTTGGGGCATGTTGCGCGACATCTTGCGTTTCAACGACATCACCACCCGCATGGCCCAAACCCAGCAAGACCACGAATGGCTCATGCCCTTGTCGCGGTTTTTGCAAACCCACCAATTCGGGCCAGCCTTCATCGACCACTACCTCTTGCCCATGCTGGGCTGCATTTGGAGTTGCCCCACCGAGCAAATGCTGGAATTCCCGGTGGCCACCCTCATTCGCTTTTGTCACAACCATGGCTTGTTACAAGTGAACGACCGGCCGCAGTGGTTCACCGTGGCCGGTGGCTCTCGTCAATACGTCCAAGCCATGGCGCGGCACATTGACCACATTCACCTGAATTGCCCGGTGCAGCGCATCGAGCGCGATGCCCTCGGGGTCACCGTGACCAGCTGTCGGGGCGCCGAGCGCTTTGACCAAGTGGTGCTGGCCACCCATGCCGACCAAGCCTTGCGCCTGTTGGCGCAACCCAGCCCCCAAGAGCAACGGGTGTTGGGCGCCTTTCGTTTTGAGCACAACCGTGCCGTGCTCCACACCGACATCACCCAAATGCCCCGCTCACGCAAGGCGTGGGCGGCCTGGAATTACGAGCGCGCCGGCACCGAGCGCGATGCCAGCTCGGTCTGCCTGCACTACTGGATCAACCGCTTGCAGCCCTTGCCGTTTGTGGCCGATGTGCTCGTCAGCCTCAACCCGGTGCGCCCCGTGGCCGACAACCTCATCCTGGCCGAAATCGATTACGAACACCCCGTGTTCGATGTGGCTGCCATTCAGGCCCAACAGGAATTGCCCAGCCTGCGCGGCGCTCACCGCACCCACTATGCCGGGGCCTGGATGGGCTATGGCTTTCACGAAGACGGCTTTCAATCGGGCTTGCAAGCTGCGGCCGACGTGTTGTCGGCCTTGGCCCGCACCGAACAGGCGGTGGCATGAGCACGGGGCTGGCCATGATTGGCGAGGGGCAAGTGCGCCACACCCGCTGGCGCCCGCGTCACCATGAATTTGCGTATCCCACGTATTTCTTGTGGCTGCCCCTGCACAACTTGGCCCAAGCCCAAGCCCAAGGCTTGGCCATCAACCGATCGGCCTGGGTGAGTTGGCACGACGCCGATCATGGCGATGGCCGCACGCCCGAAGCCGGTGGCGCCCTGGCTTGGCTGCGCGAGTTGTTGCAAAGCCAAGGCATCCACGAACCCCTGGGCGAGGTGTGGCTGCAGTGCTACCCCCGCGTGCTGGGCGTGGCCTTCAAGCCCGTGAGCTTTTGGCACGTGCACACGGCCCAGGGCGACTTGCGCGCCATCGTGGCCGAGGTCAACAACACCTTCGGCGAGCGGCATTGCTATGTGCTGGAGCACCCCCGCTGGGGACAGACCCACACCGCCGACAAACACTTTCACGTTTCCCCGTTTTGCGCGGTGCGTGGCCACTACCAATTCCGTTTCATGCGCAGCCACACCGATGCCGGCGAGCGGCTGGTGGTGCGCATTGAGCACGGGGACGACGAAGGCCCCTTGTTGAGCACCAGCGTGAGCGGTCGCTTGCAAGCCCTCAGCCCACAAACGCTGCGCCAAGTGGCGGGTCGTCACCCGTGGCTGAGCCTGGGCATCGTGGCGCGCATTCATTGGCAAGCCTTGCGGCTGTGGCTCAAGCGCGTGCCTTTTTTCCGCAAGCCCTTGCCCCCCCATTCACCCGTCACGATCGCCTTGGCCTCACCCTCGCGATCGTTGTCAGCCGAAACCAGGAGTTCCTCATGAGCACCACCAGCCACTCTCCCCTCACCACCCCTGCCGCGCCGCGCGCCGCGCGCCGGGTGATGCACCTGCTGACCCAGCTGCCCCATGGCCAGTTGCGCGTGGTGTTGCCCAATGGCCAGACGCTGATGTGCGGCCACAGTGCCACCCCCAGCGCCAGCCTGCGCGTGCACCAGTGGTCGGTGTTCAGTGACTTGCTCAGCAGTGGCGATGTGGGCTTTGCCCAGGCCTTTCGCCAAGGCCTGTGGGACACCCCCGACCTCACCGCCTTGTTGCGCTTGGCCTTGGTGAACCGGCGCCACCTCGACGACCTCATCCATGGCCACTGGCTGGGCGGCTTGGTGCATCGCATTCGGCATTGGATGCGTCGCAACACCCGCGCCAACAGCAAGAAAAACATTCAGGCCCATTACGACTTGGGCAACGACTTTTATCGCCTGTGGCTGGATGAGTCCATGATGTATTCCGCTGCCAGTTTCGACGGCCAGTGGGACCGCCCGCTGGCGCAGGCCCAAGACCGCAAGATTCAGCGCGTGCTGGACATGGCCCAAGTGCAATCGGGCGATCGGGTGCTGGAAATCGGTTGCGGCTGGGGTGGCTTGGCTGAACTCGCCACCCGCGAGCGCGGTGCGCAGGTCACGGGCCTCACCCTCAGCCCTGCCCAGCTGTCGTGGGCGCAGGAGCGCTTGCAAGCGCAAGGCCTGAGCGCCGACTTGCGTTTGCAAGACTACCGCGACGTGACCGACGGCCCCTTCGATGCCATTTGCTCCATTGAAATGTTCGAAGCGGTGGGCCAAGCCTATTGGCCCGCTTACTTTCAAGCGGTGCACCGCTTGCTCAAACCCGGCGGTCGCGCTTGTGTTCAAACCATCACCATCGACGACAGTTTGTTCGAGCGCTACCTGAGCGGCACAGACTTCATCCAGCAATTCATTTTCCCGGGCGGCTGCTTGCCCAGCCCGTCTGAATTCCGCCGCCAAGCCGAAGCGGCCGGGCTGCGCGTGGTGGGCGAGCACAGCTTGCGCCTCGACTATGCCCACACGCTTCGCTTGTGGCACCAGGCCTTCATGGCCAAGCGCGGCTCGGTGATGGCCATGGGCTTCGATGAGGTGTTCATCCGCACCTGGCAGTTCTACTTGAGCTACTGCGAAGCGGGCTTCGAAGAGGCCAGCACCGACGTGATCCAGTTCGCTTTGGTTCGAGACTAAGCCCCCATGGCCCTGAACCCACCCTTGCGCGATTGGGCTGGTTTGCCCGTGTGGATCGTTGGCGGCTCCACCGGCATTGGCCGCGCCTTGGCGCAACGCCTGCATGCAGCGGGCGCGCAAGTCACCGTATCGGCGCGCAGTGCGCAAGGGCTGAACGATTTGGCCCAAGCCCACCCCGGCCTGCACGCCTTGCCACTGGACGTGACGCGCTCGGCCGACCTGCAAGCCGCCGTGCAACAGCTGCAAGCCACCACCGGCTTGCACCTGGTGGTTTACTGTGTGGGCCATTACCAGCCTTTGTCGGCCAGCGCTTTTGATGCCGATGCCGTGATGCGGCACATGCACCTCAATTACGGCAGTGCC
>JAYPFZ010000031.1:0-23052 GCA_038126555.1 Betaproteobacteria bacterium | reverse complement strand
TCGCGAAGGCGGTCGCACCGTGGGTGCTGGCGTCGTCGCCAAGATCCTGGAGTGAAGTCCATGAGCGCCAAGCAAAAAATTCGCATTCGCCTCAAGGCTTTTGACTACAAACTGATTGACCAATCGGCTGCAGAAATTGTGGACACCGCCAAGCGGACTGGCGCCATCGTGCGTGGTCCCGTGCCCCTGCCCACCCGCATGCGCCGTTTCGACATTCTGCGTTCACCTCACGTGAACAAGTCCAGTCGCGACCAGTTTGAGATCCGCACCCACCAGCGTTTGATGGACATCGTGGATCCAACGGATAAAACCGTGGACGCCCTGATGAAGTTGGACCTGCCCGCAGGTGTAGACGTCGAAATCAAACTTCAGTAATGAAGACAACCCGCCCCCAATGGCCTTGCCGGTTGGGGGATGGGGGGCTCTAGTCGGGCTTTGTTTTTTCGAATACAATGCCCGACTCTTGCCACAACAGGCAGGAATTTTTAAACCTTCTTTCACACACCAAACGGTGCTGCCAATTGAAGTGGCGCCGGTGGAAGTTTCGGAGAACAACAATGAGTCAAAGCAACCGTTTGGGTTTGCTGGGGCGCAAGGTGGGCATGATGCGTGTCTTCACCGATGACGGCGAAGCAGTGCCCGTCACGGTGGTCGACGTGTCGAACAACCGAGTGACCCAGGTGAAAACCGCTGAAAACGATGGCTACACCGCCGTGCAGGTGACCTATGGTCAGCGTCGCGCGTCGCGGGTGACCAAGCCTCAGGCTGGTCATTTGGCCAAAGCCGGCGTGCAAGCTGGCGAAATCACCAAAGAATTCCGTGTCGAGACCGATGTCGCTGCGCAATACGCAGCAGGCAGCACCTTGCCCGTGGCCATGTTTGCCGTGGGCCAAAAAGTGGACGTGCAAGGCACCTCCATTGGTAAAGGTTACGCCGGCACGATCAAGCGCCACAACTTCTCGTCACAACGTGCCTCGCACGGCAACAGCCGTTCGCACAATGTGCCGGGCTCCATTTCGATGGCACAAGATCCTGGCCGTGTGTTCCCCGGCAAAAAAATGACGGGTCACATGGGCGATGAAACGGTCACCACGCAAAACTTGGACGTCATCCGCGTGGATGAAGCCCGCCAATTGCTGATGATTAAAGGCGCCATTCCCGGCTCGTCGGGTGGTTTTGTGACGGTGCGCCCCGCGGTGAAAGCCGTGTCCAAAGGAGGTAACTGATGCAAGTCGAACTCCTGAATGACCAAGGCCAGGCTGCATCCAAGTTGGATGTGCCCGATACCGTGTTTGGTCGCGATTACAACGAAGACCTGGTTCACCAGATCGTGGTGGCTTATCAAGCCAATGCCCGTCAAGGCACCCGCGCTCAAAAAGACCGTGAACAAGTCAAGCACAGCACCAAAAAGCCCTTCCGCCAAAAAGGCACGGGTCGTGCGCGTGCTGGTATGACCTCATCGCCCCTGTGGCGTGGAGGCGGTCGGATTTTCCCGAACTCGCCCGAAGAAAACTTCACCCAAAAAATCAACAAGAAGATGTATCGCGCCGGTATGGCCTCGATCTTCTCCCAGTTGGTTCGTGAAGGCCGTTTGGCTGTGGTGGACGACCTCAAGGTCACCGCTCCGAAAACCAAATTGCTGGCCGACAAATTCAAAGCCATGAATTTGGACTCGGTGTTGGTGATCGCCAACGAAGTCGACGACAACCTCTACCTCGCCTCGCGCAACCTGCGCAATGTCTTGGTGGTTGAACCCCGTTACGCCGACCCCGTGTCGCTGGTCTACTACAAGAAAGTCTTGGTGACCAAGGCAGCCCTCGATCAACTCAAGGAGATGTTCGCATGAGCAACACCCGTTTTGACGAAGGTCGACTGATGCAGGTGCTGGTCTCCCCCATCGTCTCCGAAAAAGCCACCATGGTGGCCGAGCAGACCAATGCGGTGACCTTCAAAGTGCTGCAAGACGCCACCAAACCCGAAATCAAGGCCGCAGTTGAATTGCTCTTCAATGTGCAAGTCAAGGCCGTGTCTGTTGTGAACATCAAGGGCAAGACCAAGCGCTTTGGGCGCAGCATTGGCCGCCGCGATCATGTGCGTAAAGCGTATGTCACGTTGCAGCCAGGTCAAGAGCTCAACCTCTCTGGGGAGGCTGCGTAATCATGGCTGTCATCAAGATGAAACCGACCAGCCCCGGCCAACGTGCCGTGGTGAAGGTCTCGCGCGACCATTTGCACAAAGGCGAGGGCTATGCGCCTTTGCTGGAACCGCAACACCAGCGCGCTGGCCGCAACAACAATGGTCACATCACCACCCGTCACAAAGGCGGTGGTCATAAGCACCACTACCGCGTGGTCGATTTCCGTCGCAACAAAGACGGTATCCCCGCCAAAGTGGAGCGCATTGAATACGACCCGAACCGCACGGCGCACATTGCGCTGGTGTGCTACGCCGATGGCGAGCGCCGCTACATCATTGCTCCTCGTGGGCTGGAAGTGGGCGCCAGTGTGCAAAGTGGATCCGAGGCGCCCATCCGCGCTGGTAACACTTTGCCCATTCGCAACATCCCCGTGGGCTCGACCATCCATTGCATCGAGCTGCGCCCGGGCAAAGGGGCTCAAATCGCACGTTCCGCTGGCGCATCCGCCACGCTGCTCGCTCGCGAAGGCACCTACGCTCAGGTTCGCATGCGTTCGGGCGAAGTTCGCAAGGTCCACATCGAATGCCGAGCCACCATCGGTGAAGTCTCTAACGAAGAGCACAGCCTGCGCCAATTGGGCAAAGCCGGTGTCAAGCGTTGGATGGGCATTCGACCCACCGTTCGCGGTGTGGCCATGAACCCGATCGATCACCCCCATGGTGGTGGTGAAGGTCGTACCGGCGAAGGCCGCGCACCCGTTGATCCTTGGGGCAATCTGACCAAGGGTTACCGCACCCGCAACAACAAGCGCACGCAAGTCATGATCGTGTCGCGTCGCAAGAAATAAGGGGTAGGCCATGGCTCGTTCATTGAAAAAAGGCCCATTCGTCGATCACCACTTGCTGGACAAGGTCGAGAAAGCCGTCAGCTCCAAGGACAAGCGTCCGATCAAAACCTGGTCGCGTCGCTCCATGATCCTGCCTGAGTTCATCGGGTTGACCATTGCCGTTCACAACGGCAAGCAACACGTTCCTGTCTACGTGACCGACCAAATGGTTGGACACAAGCTCGGCGAATTTGCGTTGACCCGCACGTTCAAGGGTCACCCCGCCGACAAAAAGGCCAAGAAATAAGGAGGACCTATGGAAACACGTGCAGTCCTGCGTGGCGTTCGTCTCTCGGTCGACAAAGGTCGACTGGTGGCTGATCTCGTTCGCGGAAAAAAGGTGGACCAGGCCCTCAACATCCTGACCTTCACCCAGAAAAAAGCAGCTGGCATCATCAAAAAAGTGCTCGAGTCGGCCATTGCCAACGCCGAGCACAACGACGGTGCCGATATTGATGAGTTGCGTGTCAAGACCATTTACGTGGAACAAGGCACCACCCTCAAGCGTTTCACCGCGCGCGCCAAGGGTCGCGGCAACCGCATCAGCAAGCCCACGTGCCACGTGTACGTGACGGTCGGCAACTAAGAAGGCATCGAGAAATATGGGACAGAAAATCCATCCTACTGGTTTCCGCCTGTCGGTGAGCCGCAACTGGGCCAGCCGTTGGTATGCCAACAACCGTGATTTCGCCGGCATGCTGGCCGAAGACATCAAGGTTCGTGATTACCTCAAGGCCAAGCTGAAAAATGCCGCCGTGTCGCGCATCATCATCGAGCGTCCTGCCAAAAACGCCCGCATCACCATTTACTCGGCACGCCCGGGTGTGGTGATCGGCAAAAAAGGCGAAGACATCGAGAACCTGAAAAAAGAGTTGTCCACCCGCTTGGGCGTGCCGGTTGCAGTGAACATCGAAGAAGTGCGCAAGCCCGAAATCGATGCCCAGCTGATTGCCGACAGCATCACCCAGCAGTTGGAAAAGCGCATCATGTTCCGTCGTGCGATGAAACGTGCCATGCAAAACGCCATGCGCTTGGGCGCACAGGGCATCAAGATCATGTCCTCCGGCCGTTTGAATGGCATCGAAATCGCTCGCACCGAGTGGTATCGCGAAGGCCGAGTGCCCCTGCATACCCTGCGCGCTGACATCGACTACGCCGTGTCCACCGCCAAGACCACCTACGGGATCATTGGCGTGAAGGTGTGGGTCTACAAGGGCGATACCTTGGGCCGCAACGATGCCCCTCAGGCCGTTGAGCCCCGCGCTGAAGAAGAGCGCCGCCCCCGTGGCCCCCGTCGTGACACCCGCGCTGGCGACAAACCTGCTCGTGGTGGCGCCCGCCGTGGAACCACCAATGCCGCACCCACCGATGGCAGCGATAAACCTGCCGAGGCTTTGGATGCCCCCAAAACCACCGTGAAGCGCGTCCGCAAGGTTGCCGCGCCCGCCGCCACTGGCACGGCTGCGGACGGTCAAGGAGAATAAGCATGCTGCAACCAGCACGCCGTAAATATCGCAAAGAACAAAAAGGCCGCAACACCGGCATTGCCACCCGTGGCAACTCCGTGGCCTTTGGTGACTTCGGTTTGAAGTCTACCGACCGTGGTCGTCTGACGGCCCGTCAAATCGAAGCCGCTCGTCGTGCCATTTCGCGTCACGTCAAGCGCGGTGGTCGCATCTGGATTCGCGTGTTTCCCGACAAGCCCATTTCCCAAAAGCCTGCAGAGGTTCGTATGGGTAACGGCAAGGGCAACCCCGAGTACTACGTGGCTGAAATTCAGCCGGGCAAGGTGCTGTACGAGATCGTGGGCGTGCCCGAGCAACTGGCTCGTGAAGCCTTCCGTCTGGCCGCTGCCAAGCTGCCTTTGCGCACCACGTTTGTGACCCGCATGTTGGGCCAATAAGGAGAAAGACATGAAAGCATCTGAACTCCGCGACAAAGACGTGGCCGCATTGGCTGAAGAAGTGAAAGCCCTGCAAAAGGCTCACTTTGGCTTGCGCATGCAAAAAGGCGTGCAACAACTCAACAACACCGCACAACTGCGCGCCACCCGTCGCAGCATTGCTCGCGCTAAAACCATCCTGGCCCAGAAGAAGGCCCAGGCCAAGGAGTGAACATGACGGAAAAAACCCAATCCCTCAAGCGCACCCTGGTGGGTAAAGTGGTCAGCGACAAGCGCGCCAAGACGGTGACCGTTCTGGTCGAGCGCCGTGTGAAGCACCCGGTTTACGGCAAGATCGTGATGAAGTCGAGCAAATACCATGCGCACGACGAAAACGGCGATTTCCACATGGGCGACCTGATCGAAATCACCGAGTCACGTCCCCTTTCTAAGACGAAAAACTGGGTGGCCACCCGTTTGGTTCAAAAAGCCACACTGGTCTAATGCCAATCCAGGCCCTGTGACAGGGCAAGTCCAAATGGCCCACAATCGTGGGCCATTTTTTATTTGGAGACATTCCCATGATCAAAGTTGGAGATCAACTCCCCGCCGTCACCCTGATGGAATTCCATGAAGTCGAGAGTGAAGGCTGCAGCATTGGCCCCAACCCCGTTGAGGTGGCCAAAGCCTGTGCCAACAAAACCATCGCTGTCTTTGCGTTGCCAGGTGCCTTTACGCCCACGTGTTCAGCCAAGCATGTGCCCGGCTACGTGCAAGCGCACGCCGACCTCAAAGCCGCTGGCGTGGACGAAATTTGGTGTCTGAGCGTCAACGATGCCTTTGTGATGAATGCGTGGGGCAAAGAGCAACAGACACAAGGTAAGGTGCGCATGCTGGCTGACGGTTCAGCAGACTTCGCCAAGGCCGTGGGCCTCACCCTGGACTTGACGGCGCGTGGCATGGGCTTGCGCTCCAACCGCTACTCCATGTTGGTGAAAAACGGTCAAGTCGTCACCTTGAATGTGGAAGGTGCAGGCAAGTTTGAAGTGAGCGACGCCCAGACCATGCTGCAACAGGCCAAAGCCTGAAGCGGCTCACAAGTCGACTTTGAGGTAATGCGCGCCCGCAATGGGGTTGTGATAGTAGGGGGGAATGTCAACGAACCCCAACTCGGCATACAGCGAGCGCGCAGCCTCCATGTCGTCCAAGGTGTCGAGCAACACGGTGTGATGACCCAGTAACCGAGCGGCATCCAAAATTCCTTCGGTGAGGGCGCGCCCCAAGCCAAAGCGCCGAAAAGCGGGCCGCACATACAAGCGCTTCATTTCGGCGGCGTTGGGGTAATCTGAATCGGCAAGCCCTCGCAGGGCGCAGCACCCCGCCCAACTGCCTTCAATGCGAGCCAACAAAAAAGCCCCATGAGGTGGCGCATAAACCGATGGCAATTGCGCCAACTCGGCCTCGGGCTGCTGGAAGGACACATCCACCCCCAGCCCATGCACATATTCCTCCACCAACTCGCGCGCCACTTGCCAACTGGCGGTGTCGTTGGGCTGGATCAAGGACAAGGGGTCGCTGTCGAGGCTCATGAGGTCAATGGCACCCAAATGGCACAGGACACGCCCACGCACAGCAACCACAACACCAAAGCGGCCAAACGGTTGCGCCAGTGATCGGCGCTGGGCGGATGGGCTTGGCTCACCGGTGCATCCCCGGTGATCATGGGGGTGATCAAATCGTGGTGACGGCGCCAGCGGTGCCAGAGGATGGCCGCCACGTGCAGCACCACCCACAAGATCAACAACAGCTTACCCAGCGACTTGTGCCACTGGGTGACGGCACTGGCCAAGTCTTCGGACACACTGGCATTCAGGGGTCCATAAAAGCTGATGTCATCGGTGGCCATCAAGCCCGTGCCCAATTGCAAGCTCAACAAGAAGAAAACCGCAAAAATGGACAACGCCCCCAAAGGGTTGTGGCCAGGACGTTCGGCGCCAGACCAATACGCGCGAATGCGGGACGGCGTGGGAAAGAACTGCGCAAACCGCGACCACCAGCCACCCACAAAACCCCAGATGAGGCGAAACACCAAAGAGCCCATCATCACGTAGGCAATTTGGGCATGCCAGATCATCCAGTCCGCACCCAGGTTGCCCGTGATGATCATGCCCACCATCATCAGCACCAAAGACCAGTGAAACCAACGGGTGGGCAAATCCCAAACGCGCAACAAATTTCGATCAGAAGCAGTGGTCATTGCGTTGAATCATGACAAGAAAAACGAAAATTAACACAATTCAACTTGGCTCCCCCTGATGGGGAGCAAAACACGTCTTGAAAGGACACCCCCATGCGCCCCCAAATCATTCGATCCCTTGTGCTGACCACCGGCCTGATCCTGGCCTCGGCCGTGGCCACCGCCCACACCGTGCCAGCCAAAGACGCCATCAAGTTTCGTCAAAGTGCCTTCTTCTTGATGGGCAGCATGTTTGGCCAAATCAATGGCATGGCTCAGGGCAAGGTGCCCATGAACGAAGCGGTGCTCAAAAGCAACGCTGCCAACTTGAACATGCTGATTCAACTGCCCTTCCATGCTTTCCCAGAGGGCTCCGATGAAGGCAAAACCAAAGCCAAGCCTGAAATCTGGATGGAAGCCAAAAAATTCAACGAAGCCAAAGACGCTTCGCAAGCGGCCGTGGCCAAACTGAACACCGCGGTGGCCGCTGGCAATCTGAAAGAGCTCAAGGCCTTGGCCGCTGGCGTGGGCAAAACCTGCAAAGGCTGCCACGACCAATTCAAGCAGTAAGCACGTCGACCAACAATTGCGTGAGCGCTTGCGGGGCACTGACCATGGGGTCGTGCCCCGTTTGCATTTCAACCAGGCGTGAGCCGGGCAGCCAATGGCCGTCCCAAAACTTGGCGTCGGTGACACGAGGTCGAATGCTGTCGATGGTGGCCAAGCGGGGTTGCGTGCAGTGCACAAAGGTGCGGGGGATGGCCGCAACGCGGGCGGGGTCGAAATCGAGCGGGTCGCTGTAGGGTTGCGCGGGGTGGGGCGTTTGCCGGCGGTTGACCCAAGCCAGATCTTCGCCGGTGAGGCCAAACAATCGGCCATCGCCCGGATCAAAGGCATTCAAAGCAGAAGCCTGCGCTTGAGACAGCCGATGTTGGCGCGTGGCCTGGGTGTGGGTGGCATTCCAGGCCTCGCCGGGCTTGGGCACGACGGCATCCAAATACACCAGATGGCGCAACCGCTCGGGCATGCGTTGGGCCACACCGGTGATGATCATGCCGGCATAAGAATGTCCCACCAAAATGACCTCGTTCATTTCTTCGGCTTCGATGGCGGCGGTCACATCTTGAATGTGATCACTCAGGCCGAGGTCTGCGCGCAACAAATGGGCGCGCTCACCCACGCCGGTGAGGGTGACGGCATGCGCACGGTGCCCCGCTTGAATCAAAGCGGGCAAGACGCGCTGCCAGCACCAAGCGCCATGCCACGCGCCATGAACCAAAACAAAGTTCGCCATGCCAGAACCTTTCAATCGACCACGCCGGCTTGGCGCAAAGCGTCAACGCGTTCGGGCGACCAAGTGAGCCACTCGCGCAACACTTCTTCGGTGTGCTCGCCCAGCATGGGGGGTGGTCGACGGGTGTTGACCGGTGTGGCGCTCATCTTGATGGGGCTGGCCACCAGTTGGAAATCTTGTCCGACCGGGTGGCTGAGGGTTTGAACCATGCCGCGCGATTGCACGTGCGGATCCGCAAAGACCTCGTCCAGTTGATTGATGGGCGCACCAGGCACTTGGTGGCGCTCAAACGCCGCCAACCAATGCGCCTTGGGTTGTTGAATCAAGACTTCAGCCAACAGCGGAATCAGCGCCTCGCGATGGCGAACGCGGTCTTGGTTGCGCACAAAGCGCGCATCGGTGGCCCATTCGGGGTGGCCCATCAAGGCACACAATTTGGCGAATTGGCCATCGTTGCCGACCGCCACAATGATGTGGTCACGCTCGCCGCTGGGCTTGGGCGCGACTTCAAACACCTGATAGGGCACCACATTCACATGGGCGTTGCCCATGCGGCCAGGCACTTTGCCGGTGAACTGACCATCGACCAAATAGTTGGCCCCCAGGTTGGCCAGCATGGCCACTTGGGTGTCGAGCAAAGCCATGTCCACCTGCTGACCCTCGCCGGTGGCCTCGGCATGTCGCAAGGCCGCCAAGATGGAGACCGTGGCATACAAACCGGTGAACAAGTCGGCCACCGCCACCCCCACCTTTTGAGGGCCGCCGCCGCGGTCATCGCGCTCGCCGGTCACGCTCATGAGGCCGCCCAGCCCTTGAATGGCATAGTCGTAGCCGGCCCGTTCGCGGTAGGGGCCAGTTTGGCCAAAGCCAGTGATGCTGCAATACACCAGCCTGGGGTTGATGGCGCGCAAGCTGTCGTAGTCCAGCCCATAGCGCTTCATGTCGCCGACCTTGTAGTTCTCCACCACGATGTGCGCGTGTTGGGCCAACTCACGCACCAAGGCTTGGCCTTGGGGGTGCGACAAGTCGCAGGTGATGGAGCGCTTGTTGCGGTTGGCCGCCAGGTAATACGCCGCTTCGCGGGTGTCTTCGCCCGCAGGGGTTTTCAAAAAGGGAGGTCCCCAGCCCCGGGTGTCATCGCCCGATTGGCGACGCTCCACCTTCACCACATCCGCACCCAGGTCGGCCAGGGTTTGGGTGCACCAAGGGCCTGCCAACACACGCGACAGATCCAACACACGAACGCCATCAAGAGACATCATCATGGCGGCATTCTGCCTCAACGGATAATCACAACCATGTCGTTTGTGCATCAGTTTTTTCGCCGACGCTCAGCCCCTGCACGGAGTCGCTGGCTGGGGCGCTTGAGCCTGTTGGGCCTGGCCCTGCTGACGGGCTGTTCCCCCAGTTTGAACTGGCGAACCCTCACCCCCGTGCCAGGCACCGACTTGCTTTTGCCCTGCAAACCCCAGCACCGCGAGGAAGCGGTGAGTCTGGGTGACCACACGGCGCAGCTCGTCATGACGGGCTGCCGCGCCGATGACTTGGACTTCACCTTCAGTTACCTCACCATTCCTCAAGGGGTGAACCCCGAAGAGCTGTTGCAACGCTGGCGCGAGGCCAGCCTCAAACCCTTGGGTTCAGCCCTGCCGAACGCAGCACGCGAGGTGGCCATTCCCGGTGCAGCTCAGGTGGCCAAGCAATGGCGGCTCACGACCCCCAATGGCTTGCAAGTGATGTGGGTGTGGTGGGTGCACGAAGGCCGAGCGCACCAATTGGCGGTTTATGGCCCCCAGCGTGCCTCGAATTTTGAGATGGCTGCTGACACGTTCTTGGCCAGCGTCAAACACAAGAGGTGATTCACATGTCAGCCCCATTGCCCGCCAGCCAGGCCATCCGAATCTTCGTCACCTTGGCCTTGGCGTATTTTTTGTCCACCTTGATGCGCACCATCACCGCGACCTTGTCGCCCACGTTGGTGCAGGACTTTGCCTTGTCGGCCAGTGATTTGGGGTTGTTGGCCGGCGGCTATTACATCGGCTTTGCCTCGACCCAATTGCCCATGGGCACCGCCCTCGATCGACATGGACCGCAGCGCGTGCAATTGGTCTTCCTGACCATGGCGGTGGTGGGCTGTTTGCTTTTTGCCGTGGCCGATCATTTCTCGGTGTTGCTCTTGGCCCGCATGCTGGTGGGCGTGGGGGTCAGCGCCTGCTTGATGGCGCCGCTCACGGGTTATCGCCGATGGTTTTCACCAGGTGCGCAACTGCGTGCCAACAGCTGGATGCTCATGACGGGCTCGCTGGGCATGTTGGCCTCGACCTTGCCCGTGCAATGGTTGTTGCCCTTGGTGGGCTGGCGCCCCATTCTGGCGGGCATGGCGGGTTTGTTTGTCATCGCCATGTTGCTCATTCGCTGGCAAGTCCCGGCTTGGCATGCATTGGCCCCAAGCGCCGATGGCCCAGTGCCGCAAGCGGTCGAACAGGAAGCGGGTTCGGGGGTCTTGGCGGCTTATCGACCCGTGTGGCGCAACGCCACCTTCCAACAACTGTTGCCTTTGGGCTTTTTTTGCTACGGCGGGTTGCTCGCCATGCAAACCTTGTGGGCCGCGCCGTGGATGATGCACGTGGGCGGGGCCACGCCCGCGCAAGCGGCCATGGGCTTGTTTGTCATCAACCTGGCCATGTTGTTCACGTTTTGGACTTGGGGCTTGGTCAACCCCTGGCTCACCCAGCGCGGCTGGCATGCCCAACGCCTGATGCGTTGGGGTGTGCCCCTGAACTTGGCCAGCATTTTCGTGTTGGCCTTGATGGGTGCGGACACCTCGGTGTGGCATTGGGTGGCCTTTTGCATGACCGCATCGGTGGTGTCGGTGGCACAGCCTGCCGTGGGCATGGCCTTTGATTCACGCTTGGCGGGCCGCGCGTTGTCGGCTTTTAACCTGGCCATTTTCTTGGGCGGCTTTGCCCTCCAATGGGGTTATGGTTTGCTGATTGATGCTTTGCAAGGCTTGGGCTTGACCCAACTCAACGCCTACCGCATGGCCTTGGCCTGTTTTGGTTTGGGCTGTGTTTGGGCCTACGCGCGGTTCTGGCGACTCGGCAGTCATAATCAAGGCCACACACAGAACACCCCATGAGCGCTCGAATTTTGTTGGTCACCCATGCCCCATTGGCGCAAGCCCTGAAGGCTTGTGCCATGCACGTATTTCCCGAGTGTGCCGAAGACGTCCTCACGGTGGACGTCGAAGCCACCGACTCCCCCGAGCAGGTGCGCGAGCAAATCGATGGCCTCATGCGCACGCACCCCAGCGCGCAGTGGCTGGTTTTGACCGATGTGCTGGGCGCCACACCGTCCAATGTGGCGCAAGCCCTGATCGACCCGCAGTGCGTGCAAATGATTGCCGGGGTGAACCTGCCCATGCTGTTGCGCACCGTTTGCTATCGCCAAGAGCCCTTGCCCCAACTGGTGCAGCGCGCCCTGTCTGGCGGCGCCCAAGGGGTGATGCAAATCACCCGCCCCATTTCGCCCCTTTAACGTCATGATTCAGCAACCCATCACCATCATCAACAAACTCGGACTTCACGCGCGGGCTTCAGCCAAGCTCACCAAATTGGCGGGCAGCTTTCCTTGTCAAGTTTGGCTCTCCAAGGGTGAGCGACGCGTCAATGCCAAAAGCATCATGGGCGTGATGATGTTGGCTGCGGGGCTGGGTAGCGAAGTGGTCATCGAAACCGATGGTGAACAAGAGGAGCAAGCCATGCAAGCCTTGGTGGAACTCATCAACGACCGCTTTGCGGAAGGCGAATAAGCCATGGGCATTGCCATCCACGGCTTGGCGGTGGCGCGAGGCATTGCCGTGGGGCGTGCCGTGCTGGTCGCCTCCAGCCGGGTGGACGTGGCGCACTATTTCATCGATGCCACCCGCGTCAACGAAGAAATTCAGCGCATCGCCGTGGCCCGCGATGCCGTGGTGCAAGAGTTGCAAACCTTGTTGCGCAACATGCCCAAAGACGCGCCGCCCGAATTGGCGGCGATTTTGGACGTGCACCTCATGTTGCTTGAAGACCAAACCTTGGCCGATGGGGTCAAGCACTGGATCGAAGATCGCCTCTACAACGCCGAGTGGGCTTTGAGCACGCAATACGAATTGGTGGCACGCCAATTCGATGACATGGACGACCCTTATTTGCGCGAGCGCAAAGGGGATTTGGAACAGGTGGTCGAGCGCATGCTGCGCCACATGAAGGGCTTGCCGGTGGTGGCCCCGGTCACCCCGCCTCAGGCTTCGGGTCAGACCGAAATGGTCGATCACGCCGACACCCCCCTCATCTTGGTGGCCCACGACTTGTCGCCCGCCGACATGCTCACCTTCAAGCAAAGCGTGTTTGCTGGCTTCATCACCGATGTGGGCGGCAAAACCTCGCACACCGCCATCGTGGCCCGAAGCCTCGACATCCCCGCCGTGGTGGGTGCGCGAACCGCCAGCCAACTCATCGAGCAAGACGACTGGGTCATCCTCGATGGTGACGCGGGTGTGGTCATCGTCGACCCCTCACCCATCGTGCTCGAGGAATACGCGTTCAAGCAGCGGCAGACGGTGCTCGACAAAGAGCGCTTGTCGCGCTTGCGCTCCACCCCCAGCCTGACGCTCGACGGCGAGCGCGTGGAGTTGTTGGCCAACATTGAAATGCCCGACGACGCCGACGCGGCCCTGAGCGTGGGCGCGGTGGGCGTGGGCTTGTTTCGCAGCGAGTTTTTGTTCATGGGGCGTGACCGCCAATTGCCCGATGAGCAAGAGCAATACCTGGCGTATTGCCGGGCCATCGAGGGCATGCAAGGGCTGCCCGTCACCATTCGCACCGTGGACATTGGCGCCGACAAACCCCTGGATCGGTCCGCGCGTGACCACGACTACCTGAACCCGGCTTTGGGCTTGCGCGCCATCCGGTGGAGCTTGTCCGACCCCGACATGTTCCTCACCCAGTTGCGCGCCATTTTGCGGGCGGCCACCCATGGGCCCGTGAAGATCATGATTCCCATGCTGGCGCATTTGCGTGAAATTCGCCAGACCTTGCAATTGGTGGACGAAGCGCGCGCGCAACTCAAAGCCAAGGGCGTGAGCCATGGCCCGGTTCAAGTGGGCGCCATGATCGAGGTGCCTGCAGCGGCCCTGATGCTCGACACCTTTTTGCGGCACTTCGACTTTTTGTCGCTGGGCACCAACGACCTCATTCAATACACCTTGGCCATCGACCGGGCCGACGAAGAGGTGGCGCATTTGTATGACCCGCTGCACCCGGCGGTGTTGCGCTTGATTGCCAGCACCATTGCCGCGGGTGTGGCCAGTGGCAAGCCGGTGAGCGTGTGCGGCGAAATGGCGGGCGATGCCCAATTCACCCGCTTGTTGCTGGGGCTGGGCTTGCGTCAGTTTTCCATGCACCCCACGCAAGTGTTGCGCGTCAAGCAAGAAGTTTTGCGTGCCGACACCCGCAAGCTCCAAGGCTGGGCCCGCGCTTTGCTGGCCAGCGACACCCCCAGCTTGGACATGCCCAGCTGAGCCCCGCCTGCACCGGGCTCACGGCGGGGCTTGGTGTGGGGATCAGTGGCTTTGGATGGCGCGCCAGACCCGCTCGGGCGTCAAGGGCATTTGCAAACCCGGTGCGGCAGCGGCGTGACCGTTGCGCGCGAGGGCATCGGCCACCGCATTCACCACCGCTGGCGTGGCCCCAATGGTGCCCAGTTCACCCACACCCTTGACCCCCAACACGTTGTTGGTGCTGGGTGTGCGTTCGTCCATTTCGGTGAGGAACATGGATTGCGCAATGTCGGCATGGGGCACGGCGTAGTCCATGAGGCTGCCGGTGAGCAACTGCCCGCTGTCTGGGTCGTATTGAATGGCTTCGAGCAATGCCTGGCCCAAGCCTTGCACCGCGCCGCCATCCAATTGGCCACGCACGATGGTCGGGTTCACCACGCGGCCCACATCGTTCATGGAGGCATACGCGGCCACTTGAATCACGCCGGTGGCCGGGTCCACTTCCACTTCGCACACGTGGCAGCCATTGGGCCAGGTGGGGCCTTTGGCGGCGGTTTTGCTGTTGACCTCAATGCGGCGCTCTGGCTGCTTGGCCGCCAATTCGGCCAAGGAGCGTTTCAAGTCTGTGCCTTTGACGCTGAACTGGCCCGCCTCGTAAACCAAGTCGGAGCCCGAGACTTCCAAGTCTTGCGCGGCCAGTTCGCGCGCTTTGTCCAAGGCCTCACCAGCGCCCACGTGCATGGCCGAACCCCCGGTGAACAAGGAGCGCGAGCCCGCGCTGCCAAAGCCGTTGCCGCGGTCGGTGTCGCCCAGCACAACGCGCACCTGATGGATGGGCACTTGGAACACATCGACCACCAACTGCGCCAACGAGGTGGCGATGCCTTGGCCCATTTGGTTCACGGCCGAGAACACTTCGATCACGCCATCGTCGAGGATGCGCACGTTGACGTTTTCTTCCAGCGCATTGCCGCCCGTCCATTCGAGGAAGGTGGCCACACCCAGGCCGCGCCACAGGCCTTGTTTCGCCGAGGCCTGGGCACGGGCTTCAAAGCCCGCCCAGTCGGCCAAGGTCAGCCCCCCATCCATCACCTGCTCAAAGGCCCCCACGTCGTAAACCTGACCCATGGGGTTTTTGTAGGGGAATTGATGGGGCTGAATGAAGTTGCGTCGGCGCAGGGCAATGCGGTCCATGCCCATTTGTCGGGCGGCCTCGTCCATGAGGCGCTCCATGATGTAGATGGCTTCAGGCCGACCCGCTCCGCGATAGGCGCCGGTGGTGGCCGTGTTGGTCATGACGGCCTGGAAGTGGAAATCGATCAGGGGGATGTCGTAAACGCTGGTTTGCACCCAAGGCCCAATGAGGCACTGAATGGCCACGCCCGTCATGGTGGGATAGGCGCCCACATTGGCCTGGCCGTGAACGCGCAAGGCCAAGATGCGGCCACTGGCATCGAGGGCCAGTTCAGCCTTCGACTGCACATCGCGGCCATGGGCGCTGGACAAAAATTCTTCGCCCCGGTCGGCCACCCATTTCACCGCCGACTTGAGGGTGTGCGCGCAGTGGGCCACCACAATGTCTTCGGGGTAGGGGCCGGTCTTCATGCCAAAGCCACCGCCCACATCGCCCACCAACACCCGCACCTGCTCGGTGGGCAAACCCAGCAAGTCGCACACGGTGGTGCGAATGCCCGTGGGCATTTGGCTGCTGATGCGAATCACCAGGCGTTCCTCTTGCCAATCGCCCAGCACCGAGCGCGGTTCGATGCAAAAAGCGGCCAAGCGCTGGTTGTTGATGTCCAGCCGCACCACGTGAGCGGCTTGCGCGAATTGGGCCGCCGCATCGGCGACCGAACCGTAACGCGTTTCGGCCACGATGTTGTCGGGCCCGTCGGCCAGACGTGGGGCATCGGCCGCCAAGGCGGCGGGGACCGAGGTCACCGAGGGCAGGGGGTCGTAATCGACGATCACCGCTTCGGCGGCGTCTTTGGCTTGCTCGAGGGTATCGGCCACCACCGCGGCCACGGGTTCACCCACGTAGCGAACGCGGCCATGCGCCAGCAAGCGGCGGTCGGTGCTGTTGAGTGCCGAGCCATCGGCGCGGGTGAAGTTCATGGGGCGAGGCAAGGGCTTGATGCCTTGCTGGTGCAATTCGTCTCCCGTCACCACCAGGCGCACGCCGGGCATGGCCCGAGCGGCCGAGGCATCAACCCCACGCAGGTGCGCATGCGGGTAGGGCGAGCGCACAAACACCAAGTGCGCGGCGTTTGCGCCCGTGTCGTCGGCATACAGGCCTTGGCCCTTGAGCAAGGCATCGTCTTCCATTCGGCTCACGGCCTGGCCGCTGCCGAAACGTGTTTGCATCTCATTCATGGTGTGGTTCCGAACTCCCTGGTGAGCAGACAGTCTAGCGGGGGCTGAATCGGGCGGTTGTCGCAGGGATTTCATGGCCCGATGGCCCGCCCCACGGGCGCGACGGCGCAAGGGTGATGGCAAGGTTATGCTTGCGCCACCGCACCAGGCCCCACCATGAACACCCGCAAAACCCACCTCGACTGGATGGCCATGCTCATTTTGGTGAGCCTGTGCTTGTTTTGGGGCTTTCAGCAAAGCCTGGTGCGCTGGACAGTGCCCCATGTGCCGCCCGTGTTTCAGGTCTCCATTCGGTTTGTGTTGGCTGCCCTGTGTTTGTGGCTGTGGTGCCGTTATCGGGGCATTGCTTTGTTGGCGCCCGACGGCAGCGCGAAGGCGGGCCTGTTGGCGGGCTTGCTGTTTGCCTTGGAGTTTGGCGTTTTGTATCCGGCGCTCAAGCTGGCGCCTGCGGCCCAAGTCACCGTCTTTCTCTACACCTCGCCGCTGTGGGTGGCGCTGCTCTTGCCGCTGCTCGTCAAAACCGAGCACCTCAGTGCGCGCCAGTGGGCCGGTTTGCTGCTGGCGTTTGCCGCCTTGGCCAATGCGTTGTGGAAAGACGTGAGCTTGGAAGGGGGCTTGGCGGGTCAGGGCCTGGGCAACGCCTTGGCCTTGCTGGCCGGGTTGAGTTGGGGGCTCACCACCGTGGTGATCCGGGCCTCTGGCTTGAGCCGCATCTCTCCCGAAAAAACCCTCTTCTATCAGGTGGGCACCAGCGCCTTGGTGTTGCCGGGTGTGTCCTTGGCTTTGGGCGAGGTGTGGGTGTGGCCCACTGGCGCTTGGGTGTGGGGGTCGTTGGCCTTGCAAAGCGTGGTGGGCGCGTTCCTCACCTACCTGATTTGGATGTGGATGCTCACCCGTTACCCGGCCACACTGTTGAGCGCGTTTGTGTTTTTGACGCCCATTTTTGCGGCCTTGTTTGGGGTCGGTTGGTTTGGCGAAACCCTGACCCTGCCCCATGGCGTGGCCCTGGTGGGCGTGACCTTGGGCATTGTGTTGGTCAACTGGCCGAAGCGACCGGCGGCGTCCACACCGAAGGGTGAGTGAACACCGCGTCGAGGGCAAAGCGCTGTCCCCGGGCGTGGTCCTGAATGCATTGCCACACCAACGGGCTGCGGTGTTCGGCTTGGGTGGCTTGAACGTCCTCCAAGGTCATCCAGGCGGTGCGCACAATGCCCGTGTCCAAAGCTTGTGCGGGGTCGTGCGCTCCCACCTCGCCACAAAAGGCAAACCGCAAATACGTGATGTCGTCGCTGCCGCGTTGGAAGCGCGACAAGTAAATGCCCACCAAAGCCGTGGGCGTGAAGCGATGGGCGGTTTCTTCCCAGGCTTCGCGGGCGCATCCTTGTGCGGGTGATTCGCCGGGGTCCAAATGACCGGCGGGGTTGTTCCAGCGCAGGCCCTCGGGCGTGTGCTCTTGCACCAACAAATAACGCCCCTCGCGCGCCATGATGGCGGCAACGGTGGCACTGGGTTTCCAACGTGTGTCCATGAGGCCTCCTGCCACACATTGTCGCTAGCCTCGCCGGCGTGCCAGCGTTGCTGTCGTCAGGATGCTGAAAGGCGCGCCTTTCGGTTAAGCTAGCGCTTATTTATGTGACGCTGCCCAGTTGGGCGTTGGCGTTTTTTCTGAGGAGTCAGGACATGCGCATTGGTGTTCCTATGGAAACCGTGGCTGGTGAATCCCGTGTGGCGGTGACGCCTGAAACGGTTAAGAAACTGATGGCGCAAGGCCACCAGTTGGTGGTGCAACGCGGTGCGGGTGTTGGCGCCAGCGTCACCGATGCCGCTTTCGAAGCCGCTGGTGCTGAATTGGGTGACGCGGCCGCGGCCTGGGGTTGTGACCTGGTGCTCAAGGTGCGCGCGCCTCAAGCCCATGAGTTGGGACTGACCCACTCGGGGGCCACCTTGGTGGGCATGCTCAACCCCTTCGATCGCGACGGCCTGGAGCGCATGGCCCAAGCGGGTCTCACCAGCTTTGCGCTGGAAGCCGCCCCTCGCACCACCCGTGCGCAAAGCATGGACGTGTTGTCCTCGCAGGCCAACATTGCAGGCTACAAGGCCGTGATGATGGCGGCCGATCGTTACCAGCGCTTTTTCCCCATGCTCATGACGGCAGCGGGCACGGTGAAAGCCGCTCGCGTGGTGATCTTGGGTGTGGGCGTGGCGGGTTTGCAAGCGATTGCCACGGCCAAACGCATGGGCGCGGTGATTGAAGCCTCCGATGTGCGCCCCAGCGTGAAAGAGCAGGTGGAGTCGCTGGGCGCCAAATTCATCGACGTGCCCTACGAAACCGCCGAAGAAAAAGAAGCCGCGGAAGGCGTGGGCGGCTATGCCCGGCCCATGCCGCCGAGCTGGTTGGAGCGCCAAAAGGCCGAAGTGGCCAAGCGGGTGGCCATGGCCGACATCGTCATCACCACGGCCCTGATCCCCGGTCGCGCAGCGCCCGTGCTGGTGACCGAAGAGATGGTCAAGTCCATGAAGCCGGGCTCGGTGATCGTGGACCTGGCTGCTCCTCAAGGCGGCAATTGCCCCCTCACCGAGCCGGGCAAAACCATCAACGCGCATGGCGTGGTCATTGTGGGCGAGACCAATCTGCCCTCGCTGGTGGCCGCCGATGCCTCAGCCCTGTATGCCCGCAACGTGTTGGACTTTCTCAAGCTGGTGCTGCCCAAAGAGGCCACCGCGGTGCAAGTGCCCATGGACGACGACATCGTGGCGGCCTGCCTCATGACCCAAGGCGGCCAGGTCAAACGCGCGGCCTGATCGCCGCCCCCTACACAGGAGTTCATTGTGGAAACCATCAGCCCAACGCTCATCAACCTCATCATCTTCATCTTGGCCATTTACGTGGGCTACCACGTGGTCTGGAACGTCACCCCCGCCTTGCACACGCCGCTCATGGCCGTGACCAACGCGGTGTCGGCCATCGTCATCGTGGGGGCCATGCTGGCCGCCGCGCTCACCGAAACCCCCTTGGGCAAAACCATGGGCGTGCTGGCGGTGGCCCTGGCGGCGGTCAATGTGTTTGGTGGCTTTTTGGTCACCCGCCGCATGCTCGACATGTTCAAGAAAAAAGAGAAACCCGCTAAGGCGGCTGGAGACCAAGCATGAATTTCGATTTCGTCTCCATGAACCTGGTCACCCTGCTTTATCTGGTGGCCAGCATTTGCTTCATTCAAGCCCTCAAAGGCTTGAGTCACCCCACCACCTCCATTCGGGGCAACCTGTTTGGCATGACGGGCATGACCATTGCCGTGTTCACCACGGCGGCGCTCATTGCCAAGCTCAGCGGCGGCACCTTGGGCCTGGGCTGGGTGTTGCTGGGCTTGGTGGTTGGTGGCGGCGCTGGCACCCTCATGGCCGCGCGCGTGGAAATGACCAAAATGCCCGAGTTGGTGGCGTTCATGCACAGCATGATCGGCATGGCTGCGGTGTTCATTGCCGTGGCCGTGGTGGCTGAACCCTATGCTTTCAACATCGTCGCCAAAGGCGCCCCCATCCCCATGGGCAACCGCTTGGAGCTGTTCCTCGGTGCGGCCATTGGGGCCATCACGTTCAGCGGCTCGGTGATTGCCTTTGGCAAGCTCAGCGGCAAATACAAGTTCCGCCTGTTCCAAGGCGCCCCCGTGGTGTTCTCCGGTCAGCACCTGTTGAACCTGGTGCTGGGCTTGGCCACGGTGGGCTTTGGCCTGCACTTCATGTTCACCGAAAGCTGGACGTCGTTCATGGTGGTGTTGGCCCTGTCCTTTGTGCTGGGCGTGCTCATCATCATTCCCATTGGCGGCGCCGACATGCCGGTGGTGGTGTCCATGCTCAACAGCTATTCGGGCTGGGCGGCCGCCGGCATTGGTTTTAGCTTGAACAACAGCATGCTCATCATTGCAGGCTCGCTGGTGGGCTCGTCGGGGGCCATCCTGTCTTACATCATGTGCAAGGCCATGAACCGGGCCTTCCTGAGCGTGATCTTGGGCGGCTTTGGCGGCGATGGCGGCACGGTGGCCGGTGGCGATGGCCAGCAGCGCCCCGTCAAGAGCGGCAGCGCCGACGATGCGGCCTTTATCCTCATGAACGCCGAGAGCGTGGTCATCGTGCCCGGCTACGGCTTGGCGGTGGCCCGCGCCCAACACGCGGTCAAAGAATTGGCCGACAAGCTGATTGAAAAAGGCATTTCGGTGAAATACGCGATTCACCCGGTGGCCGGCCGCATGCCTGGCCACATGAACGTGTTGCTGGCGGAAGCCGAAGTGGAATACGACCAAGTCTTTGAAATGGAAGACATCAACGGCGAGTTTGGCCAGACCGATGTGGCCATCATTCTGGGCGCCAACGACGTCGTCAACCCAGCAGCCCTTCAAAAAGGAAGCCCAATTTACGGCATGCCCATTTTGGAAGCATTCAAGGCCAAAATGGTCATCGTCAACAAACGGTCCATGGCTTCGGGTTATGCCGGACTGGACAACGAACTCTTTTACATGGATAAAACCATGATGGTGTTCGGTGACGCCAAGAAGGTGGTGGAGGAAATGGTCAAAGCTGTGGAGTGACCAGCCCCCAATCACACACCGCCCTGGCTCAAGCCGGGGCTTTTTTTTAGGGGAGACACATGACAACTGCACAAAGACCGTGGCTGACGGCCTACCCCGATGGGGTACCCGCCGATCTCGATGAATCCGACTTGAACAGCACCCTCATCGAGCTGTTTGAATCCGCATTCCGGAAATACCCACAACTGGTGGCGCACCATTTCATGGGGCGCGACCTCACCTATGCCCAGTGGGATGCCGACAGCCGGGCGCTGGCGGCGGCCATGCAAGCCAAGGGCCTGAAGCCTGGCGACCGGGTGGCCTTGATGTTGCCCAACGTGTTGCAATTTCCCATGGCGGCTGCGGCCATCATTCGGGCTGGCTTGGTGGTGGTGAACGTCAACCCCCTCTACACCGCACGCGAATTGGAGCACCAGCTCAAAGATTCGGGCGCCAAGGCCATCTTCATCTTGGAAAACTTTGCGCATGTGCTGCAAGCCTGCAAAGCCAAGACCCAGGTCGAGCAGGTTTACCTGTGCGCCATGGGCGACACCTTGCCAGGCCTCAAAGGCGCCTTGGTGAATTTTGTGGTGCGCAAGGTCAAGAAGCTCGTGCCGGCGTTTTCCTTGCCGGGTGCGATTCGATTCAATGACTTGCTCGCGCAAGGCCAAGGGGCCAATTTCCAGCGCGTGGATGCGCGCCCCGATGACGTGGCCGTGCTGCAATACACGGGGGGCACCACGGGGGTATCGAAAGGCGCCACCTTGCTGCACCGCAACTTGGCGGCCAATGCGGCGCAGTCCGAACTGTGGAATGCACCGGTCATGCACCGACTGCCCGCTGGCGAGCAGTTCACGCTGGTGTGTGCCCTGCCGCTCTATCACATCTTTGCGTTCACCGTTGGCATGGTGAAGCAGTTGCGCAGTGGCGACAAGCTGTTGCTCATCCCCAATCCCCGCGATTTGCCGGCCACCCTCAAGACCCTGAGTCAGCACCGCTTCCACGGCTTCCCGGCGGTGAACACGCTGTTCAATGCCATCGTGCATCACCCCGACTTCAACAAGGTGGACTGGTCGCACCTGTTGCTGTCACTGGGCGGGGGCATGGCGGTGCAATCGGGCACGGCCAAGCTGTGGCTGGAAAAAACCGGCTGCCCCATTTGCGAGGGCTATGGCTTGTCGGAAACCAGCCCGTCCACGAGTTGCAACCCCACCAACTCCACCGAGTTCACGGGCAACATTGGCGTGCCCATTCCCAGCACCTGGATGAAGGTGGTGGACGACGATGGGCGCGATGTGGCGGTTGGCGAAGTGGGCGAGCTGTGCATCAAAGGCCCACAAGTGATGGCGGGCTACTGGCAGCGCCCCGACGAAACCGCCAAAGTCATGCTCGAGGGCGGCTGGTTCCGCTCGGGCGATGTGGGCTTCATGGACGAGCAAGGCTTTTTCAAAATCGTCGATCGCAAGAAAGACATGATTTTGGTGAGCGGCTTCAACGTCTACCCCAACGAAATCGAGGATGTGGTGTCCACGCTGCCCGGCGTGCTGGAGTGTGCGGCGGTGGGCATTCCCGATGAACAAACCACCGAAGGGGTGTGCCTCTTTGTGGTGAAGTCAGACCCCAACCTGAGCGAAGACACCATTCGCAAGCATTGCCGCGAAAACCTCACGGCTTACAAAAACCCGAAAAAGATTGTGTTTCGCACCGAGTTGCCCAAGACCACGGTGGGCAAGATCTTGCGTCGTTCTTTGCGGGACGAGGTCAACGCGAAAGCGTGAGAGGCCCTGCGCACAGCCCTGACCAGCCCTGGGGCTGGCGGGGCTTCACTTGAGCCAGCCGCGACGGCGGAAATACCACATGGGCCCCAAGGCGCTGGCGACCATCAAGGCCAGGGCATAGGGGTAGCCCAAGCTCCAGTCCAGCTCGGGCATGAACTTGAAGTTCATGCCATAAATGCTGGCGATGAGCGTGGGGGGCAGCAGCGCGACGCTGGCCACCGAGAAGATCTTGATGATCTTGTTCTGGTTGATGTTGATGAAGCCCACGGTGGCGTCCATCAAGAAGTTGATTTTTTCAAACAAGAAGGCGGTGTGGCTGTCGAGGGAGTCGATGTCACGCAAGATTTGGCGGGCCTCTTCAAATT
>JAYPFZ010000030.1:13909-23831 GCA_038126555.1 Betaproteobacteria bacterium | reverse complement strand
GGATTGACCCTGCGCAACTCGAGCAGTTGTTCAAGGGTCAAAGTGGCGGCATTCTGAGTCTTTTCAACATGTTCTCGGGCGGTGCATTGTCCCGCTTCACCGTGTTTGCGTTGGGCATCATGCCCTACATCTCGGCATCGATCATCATGCAATTGATGACCTACGTGGTGCCGTCACTGGAAGCCCTGAAAAAAGAGGGCGAAGCCGGTCGTCGCAAGATCACCCAGCTGACCCGTTATGGCACCTTGGCTCTGGCTTTGTTCCAGTCCATGGGCATTGCCTTGGCGTTGGAGTCGTCACCGGGTTTGGTGATTGATCCTGGACTCACTTTCCGCTTCACCGCCATGATCACCCTCACTTCGGGCACCTTGTTCCTGATGTGGCTGGGCGAACAAATCACCGAGCGAGGTCTGGGCAACGGCATCTCCATCCTGATCTTCGCTGGCATTGCCGCGGGCTTGCCCAATGCCATTGGTGGCCTGTTGGAATTGGTTCGCACAGGTGCCATGAGCATCATCGTGTCGCTGATCATCGTGACGCTGGTGGGTTTGGTGACCTACTTTGTGGTGTTCGTCGAACGGGGTCAGCGCAAAATTTTGGTCAACTATGCACGCCGTCAGGTGGGCAACAAGGTTTATGGGGGGCAGTCCTCTCATTTGCCGCTCAAGATCAACATGGCCGGCGTGATTCCGCCCATCTTTGCCTCTTCCATCATTTTGTTGCCGGGGACTGTGGCCAATTGGTTCAGTACGGGCAGCAACATGACCTGGCTCAAAGATGTGTCTGCCGCCTTGTCCCCTGGTCAGCCGGTCTACATCATGATTTATGTGGCCGCCATTGTTTTCTTCTGCTTTTTCTACACGGCCTTGGTGTTCAATAGCCGTGAAACCGCAGACAACCTGAAGCGCTCGGGTGCATTCGTGCCCGGTATTCGCCCAGGTGATCAAACCGCACGCTACATCGACAAAATTTTGTTGCGTTTGACTTTCGTGGGTTCGGCCTACATCAGCATCGTCTGTTTGTTGCCCGAATTTTTGATTTTGGAATACAACGTGCCGTTCTACTTCGGTGGGACGTCGTTGTTGATCATCGTGGTGGTGACCATGGATTTCATGGCGCAAGTCCAGAATTACATGATGAGCCAACAATATGAATCGTTGTTAAAAAAGGCGAACTTCAAGACAGCTATCGGCGGCTAGTTGGCATGGCCAGGGATGACGTAATCCAAATGCAAGGGGAAGTGGTTGAAAACCTGCCCAATGCAACTTTCCGGGTCAAACTGGAAAACGGACACATCGTTCTGGGTCATATTTCAGGAAAAATGCGAATGCACTACATCCGCATTCTTCCTGGAGACAAGGTAACTGTGGAGTTGACGCCCTACGACTTGTCGAGGGCGAGGATAGTTTTCAGGGCCAAATGAGGCCATGGTTTCAACGGGTGGGCCTCATGGTGAGGTCGACAAGTGAGGAGTAAAAAATGAAAGTTTCGGCTTCGGTCAAAAAAATGTGCCGCAACTGCAAGATCATTCGTCGTCATGGCGTGGTTCGTGTCATCTGCACGGATCCCCGTCACAAGCAGCGTCAAGGCTGATCGACGAATTCAAGCGCAACAAGGGGAAACGCAATGGCTCGTATCGCTGGCATCAACATTCCGCCGCATCAGCACACTGAAATTGGCTTGACCGCCATCTATGGCATTGGTCGCACTCGCTCACGCAAAATTTGCGAAGCTTGCGACATCGCCTATTCCAAAAAAATCAAGGATTTGACAGACGCTGATCTGGAAAAAATCCGCGATCAAATCGCTACGCTCACCATCGAGGGCGATTTGCGTCGTGAAACCACCATGAACATCAAGCGTTTGATGGACATTGGCTGCTACCGTGGTTTCCGTCATCGTCGTGGCCTGCCCATGCGTGGCCAGCGCACGCGCACCAATGCACGCACTCGCAAGGGTCCGCGCAAGGCAGCCCAGGCACTGAAGAAATAATCGAGGATCACCATGGCCAAATCCAATAATGCTGCGCAGCGCGTTCGCAAGAAAGTTCGCAAGAACATTTCTGATGGCATCGCGCACGTGCATGCCTCATTCAACAACACCATCATCACGATCACCGATCGCCAAGGCAATGCCTTGTCATGGGCTTCTTCGGGTGGCCAAGGCTTCAAGGGTTCACGCAAATCCACGCCGTTTGCTGCTCAGGTCGCATCAGAAGTCGCCGGTCGTGCCGCCATGGAACAAGGCATCAAAAACCTTGACGTTGAAATCAAGGGCCCGGGCCCTGGTCGCGAATCTTCAGTCCGTGCACTGGGTGCATTGGGCATTCGCATCACGTCCATTTCAGACGTCACCCCCGTCCCGCACAACGGTTGCCGCCCTCAAAAGCGTCGTCGCATCTAATTGTTAAACCGCCCACGGCCATGGCTGCAATCGCCATGGCTCGCCGCGTTCTTCGCGGTCAGATGAAAGGAAAATCAAGTGGCACGTTACCTCGGCCCCAAGGCCAAACTCTCCCGCCGTGAAGGCACCGACCTCTTCCTGAAGAGCGCACGTCGCTCCATCAGTGACAAGGCCAAATTCGACAGCAAGCCCGGCCAACATGGCCGCACCTCGGGCCAGCGCACCTCCGACTACGGCACCCAGTTGCGTGAAAAGCAAAAAGTCAAGCGCATGTACGGTGTGCTCGAGCGCCAATTCCGCCGCTACTTCGAAGAAGCCACCCGCATTCGTGGCAACACGGGCGCCAACTTGTTGAGCCTGTTGGAGTCTCGCCTCGACAACGTGGTGTACCGCATGGGCTTTGGTTCGACCCGTGCAGAAGCACGCCAATTGGTGTCGCACAAAGCCATTGAAGTCAATGGCAAGCCCGTGAACATCCCTTCCTACATGGTCAAGTCTGGCGATGTCGTGTCGGTGCGTGAGAAGTCCAAAAAACAAATTCGCGTTCAAGAAGCCCTGCAACTGGCTGGCCAAGTGGGCATGCCGGGCTGGGTGGAAGTGAATGCGGACAAGGTGGAAGGCGTCTTCAAGAAGAGCCCTGACCGCGATGAGTTTGCTGCAGACATCAACGAATCCCTGATCGTTGAACTTTATTCTCGTTAATCCGCCTCACGGCGCATTAACTTGGCTGGCCCGACGACTTCGGGCCTGTTTCCTCAATTCAGCCTTACCGGTGTAACGAGCCGGGGGTATTGAAAGGACCCTCATGCAAACCAATCTCCTCAAGCCTAAGAACATCAATGTCGAAGCCTTGGGCCATAACCGCGCCAAGGTCGAACTCGAACCTTTTGAGCGTGGCTATGGACACACCCTGGGCAATGCCTTGCGCCGTGTGTTGTTGTCCTCGATGGTGGGCTATGCCGTGACCGAAGTCACGATCGCTGGCGTGCTGCACGAATACTCCAGCATCGATGGCGTTCAAGAAGATGTGGTCAACATCCTCTTGAACCTCAAAGGCGTGGTTTTCAAACTGGAAAGCCGTGACGAAGTCACCTTGAGCCTGCGCAAAGATGGCGAAGGCCCGGTCACTGCCGCCGACATCCAAACGCCCCATGACGTTCAAATCATGAACCCCGAGCACATGATCTGCACCTTGTCGCAAGGCGGCAAGATCGACATTCAGCTCAAGGTTGAAAAAGGCCGTGGCTATGTGCCGGGCAACTTGCGCCGTTATGCCGACGAACCCAACAAGTCCATCGGCCGCATCGTGCTCGACGCCTCGTTCTCGCCCGTCAAGCGCGTGAGCTACAGCGTGGAAAACGCCCGTGTGGAACAGCGCACCGACTTGGATCGTTTGGTCGTTGAAATTGAAACCAACGGCTCCATCACTGCGGAAGACGCCATTCGCTCCTCGGCCAAAATTTTGGTGGAACAGTTGGCCGCATTCGCACAACTCGAAGGTGGCGACCTGGGCAGCCTCATGAGCGGTAACAGTGGTGGTGCGGATGGTGGTGTCGGCGGTCCCGTTGACCCGATTCTGCTTCGTCCCGTGGACGAACTCGAACTCACGGTTCGTTCGGCCAACTGCCTCAAAGCCGAAAACATTTATTACATCGGTGACTTGGTTCAACGCACCGAGAATGAGTTGCTCAAGACCCCCAACTTGGGTCGCAAGTCGCTCAACGAAATCAAGGAAGTGCTCGCCTCACGGGGTTTGACCTTGGGCGTGAAACTTGAAAATTGGCCCCCCGTAGGCCTCGACAAGCGCTGATTCGTCAGTGCGTCCCCCGGCCGTACCTGATACGGCGGTCGGCAAAAACTAAAACCATTTCAAAGGATTAGCCATGCGTCACGGACACGGACTTAGAAAACTCAACCGGACCAGCTCTCACCGACTGGCCATGTTGCGCAACATGATGAACTCGCTCATCGAGCACGAGGTCATCAAAACCACGGTGCCCAAAGCCAAGGAATTGCGTCGCGTGATCGAACCCATGATCACCTTGGCCAAGACCCCCACGTTGGCCAACAAGCGTTTGGCCTTCAATCGTTTGCGTGACCGCGACTCGGTGGTGAAGCTGTTTGCTGAACTCGGCCCGCGTTACCAAACCCGTCCGGGCGGTTACACCCGCATTTTGAAAATGGGTTACCGCGTGGGTGACAACGCCCCCATGGCCCTGATCGAATTGGTGGATCGTCCTGAGGTTGAAGCTGGCGAAACCGCACAAGCTGCAGCCGAATGATCGGCTAGAATACAGCCTGAACAAGCGCGCGATGGAGCAGTCTGGTAGCTCGTTGGGCTCATAACCCAAAGGTCGGAGGTTCAAATCCTCCTCGCGCAACCAACACGCAACGCCCACCTCCTCGGTGGGCGTTGTTGTTTGTGGACTCAGTGGTCGTTGAGGTGAGCAATCATGAGTGAAGTGGCAAACGCAGCAGCATTGTCCAAGCCAGTGGTCGTGCAAGCCGCGGGCGTGAAGCAAGTGTGGCATGTATGGGGTGAAGGCCAGGACAAGCCCTTGCTGCTCTTTCATGGCGGCAGTGGCAGTTGGACGCACTGGGTGCGCTGTGTCGAAGCGCTGAGCGCCCATCGCGCCGTATGGGCCTTGGACTTGCCAGGCTTTGGCGACTCCGAACTGCCTGCAGGTGCGCAAGATGTGACTGACCTGCTGGGCCCCATTCACGAAGGCATGGGCCAATTGTTTGGTTCGGCCCCGGTGGATGTGGTGGGGTTTTCATTCGGTGGCATGACGGCAGGCTTGTTGGCCGCACAACACCCCGAATGCTTTGCACAAGTGTTGATGCTGGGCACCCCAGGCTTGGGACTCTTCGACGGCCCACCGCCCAACATACGCGGCTTCACGGCAGGCATGAGCGACACTGAGCGTGAAGCGGTGCACCGGCACAACCTCTTGTCGTTCATGTTGAAACACGAAGCCACCGTGGACGCGCAAACCCTGCAACTGCAGGCCGAGAATGTTGCACGCGATCGGCTCAAGCGGCGCCGATTGGCTCGCACCGATGTCGTGTTGCGCGCCAGTGCCGCGTGGAAGTGCCCCGTTCACCTGGCGTTTGGTGAAGCAGATCGACTGTATCCAGGGCGATTGCATGAAATCCCGAGCTTGTTTGCGCCAGGAGCCATCGCCAGCTTTGAAATCATTGAAGACGCCGGACATTGGGCCATGCACGAGCGGCCCCAAGCGGTGATCGATTGGATATTGTCTAAACTGGGGGCATGTTCAAATTCAAATCCAAAGTCACCGGCGACTTGATTCTGCTTCAAGCCCATGGGCAGCAGGTGCTCAAGGCCATGGGCAAACCAGCAGAGCCACAAGGCATCATCCAAGTGCCGGATTTGGCCAACTGCCGTCAGGCTTTGGAGGCCGCCATAGCCGCCCAAGCAGCGGCTGAGCAACACCAAGCCGAAGCCTCCGCGAATGCGGCAGAGGGTGCGTCCGAAGACGCCCCATTGCCCATCAGCTTCAAACACCGGGCCTTGCCCATGCTCGACATGCTCAAGCAATGCGAGCAGGCGCAAGTGCCAATCGTGTGGGGCGTTTGAATCAGGTCAGCAAGGCATTGACGCGGCGCACGTAAGCCGCAGGGTCTTCGGGCAAACCACCCTCGGCCAACAGGGCTTGATCGAACACGATGTGCGCCAAGTCATGGAAATGCACTTGAGCGTCGTCTGCTTGCAGGCGTTTCATCAGGGCGTGGCTGGGGTTCACTTCCAACACTGGTTTCACATCTGGCGCTTTTTGCCCGGCTTGCTTGAGCAGGCGAGAGAGCTGCAGCGACATCTCGCCATCTTTCACCACCAGGCAAGCGGGTGAATCGACCAGGCGGTTGGACACCACCACGTCTTGTGCCTTGTCCTTGAGGGTTTGCTTCAGTCGCTCCAAGATGGGCTTGAAGTCTTCTGCAACCGTTTGAGCCGCTTGCTTTTCGGCTTCGTCCTGGAACTGGGTCAGGTCAACCGCACCTTTGGCCACCGACTGCAAGGGGGTGCCATCGAACTCATGCAAATAGCCGAGCGCCCATTCATCGACGCGATCGGTCATGAGCAGCACCTCGATGCCCTTTTGACGGAACACCTCGAGCTGGGGGCTGTTCTTGGCAGCCGACAGCGTATCGGCGGTCAAGTAATAAATGGCGGCCTGCTCGGGCTTCATGCGCGCTTTGTAATCGGCGAAAGAAACCGAGGCTTCATCGGTTTGGGTGCTGGCAAAGCGAAGCAAGCGAGCGATCTTGTCCCGGTTGGCAAAGTCTTCGCCCAAGCCTTCTTTGAGCACCGAACCAAATTCGGCATAAAAACGGGTGAAGAGTCCGGCTTTGCGCTGGTCATCGTCGTCGGCACCTTCGGCAGGCGCATCGTGCTGAGCCAGGTCTTCCAGCAACGACAGCACGCGTCGCGTGTTGCCCTCACGAATGGCGCGCACGTCCTTGCTTTCTTGCAGCAATTCACGACTGACATTGAGCGGCAAATCGGCCGAGTCGATGACGCCTTTCACAAAGCGCAAATAGCTGGGCAGCAGCGATTCGGCTTCGTCCATGATGAACACGCGTTTCACATACAACTTGATGCCCGAACTGCGCTCGCGCTGCCACAAGTCAAATGGGGCCTTGGCCGGCACAAACAACAACTGGGTGTAGTCGGTGGTGCCCTCGACGCGGTTGTGCGTCCAGGTCAGTGGCGGTTCGGTATCGGAGGTGAGCGTCTGATAGAACGACTGATAGTCTTCGGTGCTGATGTCCTTTTTGGGTCGCGTCCAAAGGGCATTGGCCTTGTTGATGGTTTCCCATTCATCGGTGCTGACCATTTGGCCGGGCTGGCCATCTTGACCCTCTTGCCACACCTGTTTGAGCATTTGAATGGGCAAGGCGATGTGGTCGGAATATTTGGCGATGACCGACTTCACTTTCCAGGCGTTCAAAAACTCACTGGCAGACTCGCGCAAATGCAAAATCACGCGGGTGCCGCGCTGGGGCAGATCGATGGCTTCCACCTCGAATTCACCCGTGCCTTGGCTGGACCAGCGCACCCCCGCTTGGGGCGACAAACCCGCTCGCCGAGTTTCCACGGTGATGTGATCGGCAACGATGTAGCCCGAGTAAAAACCCACACCAAATTGACCAATCAAATTGCCCTGCGACTGGGCATCGGCTTGTTGTTGGTCACTCAAACGGTGCATGAAGTCGCGGGTGCCGCTTTTGGCGATGGTGCCCAAGTGGTCAATGGCTTCTTGCTGGCTCATGCCAATGCCGTTGTCTTCAATCGTGAGGGTGCCAGCTGCTTCATCCAGGCTCACGCGGATGCGCAAGTCGGGCTGGTCTTCCCACAGCTCGCTGGCGTTCAAGGCTTCATAGCGAAGTTTGTCGCAAGCATCGGAGGCATTGGAGACCAGCTCACGCAAAAAGATTTCGGAATTCGAATACAGGGAATGGGTGACCAGGTGCAGCAGTTGGGCCACTTCGGCCTGAAAGACGTGTTTTTGTGCGCTCATGACAAGATAAAAGGGTTAAACACAAGTGCTGGGCACTTGGGGGCAAAGCAGCGGGTTTCAAGAGGGGGCTTAAAAGCTTTCGCCGGGCGCCAGAAAGCGCCATTGACCGGTGGGCAAGTCGCCCAGGCGCACCCGCCCAATGCGAACGCGCTTGAGGCCCACCACCTGCAAGCCCACGAGTTCACACATGCGGCGAATTTGGCGCTTGCGCCCTTCGGTGAGCACAAAACGCAGTTGCTCGGGGTTTTGCCAGTCCACCTGGGCGGGTTTGAGCCGCTGGCCATCCAAAGACAGCCCGTGGCGCAACCGGGCCAATTGTTCAGCGGGGAATGCCGATTGCACGTGCTGGTGCACCTCACCCCATTGCACCCGCACCAAATATTCTTTTTCCACCTCGCTGTGCTCGCCAATCAATTGCCGCGCGATGCGGCCATCTTGCGTGAGCACCAGCAAGCCCACCGAGTCAATGTCCAGCCGACCCGCCGGCGCCAAGCCTTTGTGAATGGCAGGACTGAACCGCTGGGGGCTGCGATCCAAGGACCAGCGATGACGGGCCTGCACCAGACTGGCCGCTGGCGGATGCCCTTGCTCGGCTTGGCCACTCACCAAGCCCACGGGCTTGTTCAGCAAAATGGTGGCCAGTTGGTGTTGCTGACTTTGGGCTTGGCGGGCGACGGTGATGTGGTCGCTGGGCGACACCCGCAGGCCCATGGCCGCCACCTCGCCGTTCACGCGGACCCAGCCTTGAGCGATCCAATCGTCGGCTTCGCGGCGCGAGCACAGGCCCAGCTCGGCCATGCGTTTGTTGAGTCGAATGCCTGCGTTGGCGGTCATGTGAAATCCTTGAGTTCGTCTAGGCGCAAGACGCGCAAGCCCCCGTATTCGATGCGGATCAGGCCCAGCGTTTGTAAGCGCTGAAGGGCCATGTTGACCCGCTGGCGCGACAAGCCCACCAAGTAAGACAACTCTTGTTGGGTGATTTGCAACACCTCGCCCACACCGGGGAACATGACGGGGTTGAACAGCGAGGCCAGCCCCCGCGCCACCCGCACATCGGGGTTGCTCATGCGATCGATCTCACGGGCGGCAATGAATTGGCCCAGACGCTCATTGAGCTGGCCCATGATGAATTGATTGAAGCCCAGCGATTGATCCAGCAGGCGGTGAAACATCTCCATGCTCAAGCCCGCAACCAGGCTTTTGCGAAGCGCCTGCACGTTGTAGCGATAGGGTTCGCGCTTGATCATGGTGCCTTCACCAAACCAGCCTCCCCGAGACAAACCGGTGAAGGTGATGCTGTTGCCCGAGGCACTGTCGGTGCTCATTTTGAGCAAGCCTTCGATCACACCGAACCAATACGTGGGCGAATGGCCCATGCGGCAAATGAGCTCGCCGGGTTGCGCTTCGGACACCATCAAGGCCGACAAAGCCAGCTCGCGCTCACCCGGGGTCAGCCGATTGAGCCACGGAATGTGCTGTAACTCGGCCAGATTGGGGCGTCGGCGACGCTGGTGCAGCTTGGGGTCGGACATGGTTTGAGGCTTGAAAACCTAGGAAAACGATTGCTAGGGACTTCCCTAAATTGTCGTTGCAAAGACAAAAAAATGTCAAAGTTGAGCCTACCATTTTTGCAATCAACAGGAATTCAGAAAGGAAGTCCTTTCATGGAGACGACGTTTCCGCGCTTGCTCAAGCAACATGCCCTAGAGCGCCCCACCGCAGCAGCCATGCGCGAGAAGGAATACGGCATTTGGCAAACCTACACCTGGTCCGACATGCACCGCATGGCCGCAGCGTTCGCGGCTGGCTTGCACCAGGCGGGGCTTCAGCGCAACATGCACGTGGTGATCGTGGGCGTGGCGGCGGGTATTTTGTTTGTAACCGGTTTGGTATTTCTGGTGAGGTCCATCGTCGCCTGAGGTCTAACGGGTGCTAGATGGCCATGATCAATCTATTTTTAAGAACTGTGCGATAGG
>JAYPFZ010000030.1:9171-13899 GCA_038126555.1 Betaproteobacteria bacterium | reverse complement strand
TTGTATGCCGCCACCTTGGCCGTCCAAGCTTTGGGTGGCATTCCTGTTCCCCTTTACCAAGATGCAGCGTCAGCGGAATACGCGTTTCCCATCAACAACGCCGATGTGCGTTACGCCATCGTGGAAGACCAAGAGCAGGTCGACAAAATGTTGGAATTGCGTGAGCAGTGCCCGCAATTGGCCCATGTGTTCTACGACGACCCCCGGGGCCTGCGCAACTACAAGGAAGACGGCTTGGCTTCGCTGGACGAAGTGCTGGCCACGGGCCAGGCGCACCTGAAAGATCACCCGAGCTTTTTTGACGATCAAGTCGATGCGGGCAGCCCCGACGACGTCGCCTCGATGTTTTTCACCTCGGGCACCACGGGCAACCCCAAAGGGGTGGTTCACACCCACCGCAGCTTGCTGGACCGCTCCTTGGCTGGCGCGCAATTCGACAAACTCACCGCGCAGGAAGAGGTGCTGGCGTATTTGCCGCCCGCCTGGGTGGGTCAAAACATCTTCAGCTACGCGCAATGGCTGTGCTGTGGCTACGTGGTGAATTGCCCCGAGTCGGCGGCCACCGCAGCCATCGACTTGAAAGAAGTGGGCCCCACTTACTACTTCGCGCCGCCTCGGGTGTTCGAAGGCATGCTCACCAGCGTGATGATCCGCATGGAAGACGCAGGCGCCATCAAGCGCAACCTCTTCAAGCGCTTCATGGATGTGGCGCGCCGCGTGGGCCCCAAAATCATGGACGGCGCCTCGGTGGGCTTGTTCGACCGGTTGGCTTATGCCTTGGGCAACGTGTTGGTCTATGGCCCCTTGCGCAACAACTTGGGCTTTTCCCGCGTGCGCGTGGCCTACACCGCTGGCGAGGCCATCGGCCCCGATTTGTTCATCTTTTATCGCGCGATTGGCGTCAACCTCAAGCAGCTGTATGGCTCCACCGAAACGGCGGTGTTTGTGTGCTTGCAGCCCGACCATGAAGTGCGCGCCGACACCGTGGGCGTGCCCTGCAATGGCGTGGAAATCCGCGTGGACGACAACGGCGAAATCCTGGTTCGCTCGTCGGGCTTGCTCAAGGAATACTACAAAAACCCCGAAGCCACCGCCGAGGTGCTAACCGCTGATGGTTGGTATCACACCAGCGATGCGGGCTTCATCGATGCACATGGCCACCTGAAGATCATCGACCGCGTGAAAGACGTGGGTCGCATCAAGGGGGGCGCGCACGATGGCGCCATGTTTGCGCCCAAATACGTGGAAAACAAGCTCAAGTTCTTCCCGCACATCAAGGAAGCCGTGGCCTATGGCGATCAGCGCGACCGCGTGTGCGTGATGATCAACATCGACTTCGACGCCGTGGGCAACTGGGCTGAGCGCCAAAACTTGCCTTACGCGGGTTATACCGATCTGGCGCAAAAGCCGCCGGTCTACGAACTCATTCAAAGCTGCGTGGAACAAGTCAACGCCGACTTGGCGCAAGACGAATTGTTGGCGGGCAGCCAGATCAGCCGCTTCCTGGTCCTGCACAAGGAATTGGACGCCGACGACGGCGAACTCACCCGCACCAACAAAGTTCGGCGTGGCTTCATCGCCGAGAAATACCAAGTGCTGGTCGACGCCTTGTATGCAGGCAAGCCCGAGCAATTCATTGAAACCGTGGTGAAGTTTGAAGACGGCCGCACCGGCAGCGTGAGCGCCACGCTCAAGCTGAGCGACGCCAAAACCTTCGCGCCCGTGGGGAAAGCGGCATGAGCAAACGCATTGGCGACGTCATCCTCGACGTCAAAAACATCAGCCTGAGTTTTGGGGGTGTCAAAGCCCTGACCGACATCTCCTTCGATGTGCGCGAGCACGAGGTGCGCGCCATCATTGGCCCCAACGGCGCGGGCAAAAGCTCCATGCTCAACTGCATCAATGGGGTCTACACCCCTCAGGTGGGCGACATCACCTTTCGAGGCAACACCTTCCATCACTTGGAACCCTACCAAGTGGCCAAAATGGGCATTGCCCGCACCTTTCAAAACTTGGCTTTGTTCAAGGGCATGAGCGTGCTGGACAACATCATGACCGGCCGCAACATGCGCATCAAAAGCAATCTGTTGCTGCAAGCCTTGCGCTGGGGTCCAGCCGAACGGGAAGAAATTGTGCACCGCGAATACGTGGAGCGCATCATCGACTTCCTCGAGATTCAGCCCTACCGCAAAACCCCGGTGGGCCAGTTGCCCTATGGCTTGCAAAAGCGGGTCGACTTGGGCCGCGCTTTGGCGCTGGAGCCGCAAGTGCTCTTGCTCGACGAGCCCATGGCCGGCATGAACCTCGAAGAGAAGCAGGACATGTGCCGCTTCATTTTGGATGTGAACGATGAGTTCGGCACCACCGTCGTGCTCATCGAGCACGACATGGGCGTGGTCATGGACATCTCAGACCGCGTCGTGGTGTTGGACTACGGCAAGAAGATTGGCGATGGCACCCCCGACGAGGTGCGCAACAACGAAGAAGTGATCAGTGCTTATCTGGGCACCTCGCACTGAAGGCTGGAGCAATCATGGGATTTTTTCTTGAAACCTTCATCGGCGGCCTGATGACCGGCATGCTGTATTCGCTGGTGGCCTTGGGCTTTGTGCTCATCTTCAAGGCCTCGGGCGTCTTCAACTTCGCGCAAGGCGCCATGGTGTTGTTCGCCGCACTGGCCATGGCGCGATTTGCCGAATGGTTCCCTCAGTGGACGGGCATCGACAGCAAGTGGATATCGAATGTGGTGGCCTTTGTGCTGGCGGGTGGGGTCATGTTCCTCACGGCCTGGCTGATCGAGCGTTGGGTCTTGCGCCACCTCGTGAACCAAGAGGGCGCCACCCTGCTGATGGCTACGTTGGGCGTCACTTACTTCATTGAAGGTTTGGGCCAAACGATTTTTGGCAGCGACATTTACTCCATCGACATTGGGGTGCCCAAAGACCCCATTTTGCTGTTCGAACAAGCTTTTGAAGGCGGTGTGATGGTGAGCCAAGAAGACCTGGTGGCAGCGCTCATTGCCGCCATGCTGGTGATTTTGCTCACCTTCTTCTTCCAGAAAACCGAAACCGGTCGTGCGTTGCGCGCTGTGGCCGACGACCACCAGGCCGCGCAGTCGATTGGCATTCCGCTCAACCGCATTTGGGTGATCGTGTGGTGCGTGGCCGGCGTCGTGGCCTTGGTGGCCGGCATGATTTGGGGCAGCAAGCTGGGCGTGCAGTTCTCGCTGTCGGCCGTGGCCTTGCGCGCCTTGCCTGTGATCATTTTGGGCGGGCTCACTTCGGTGCCTGGCGCCATCATTGGCGGGCTGATCATCGGCGTGGGCGAGAAGCTCTCGGAAGTGTATTTGGGGCCCTTTGTGGGCGGTGGCATTGAAATCTGGTTTGCCTACATGTTGGCTTTGGTGGTGCTGTTGTTCCGCCCCCAAGGTTTGTTCGGCGAAAAAATCATCGATCGGGTGTGAGGTCAGCGCATGTTTTACAGAGAAAACGGTCAGTTCAAAACCAGCTATCAGTCCGATCAGCAGATCTTTCCCATCACCCAGGACCGCTTGGGGGTGTTGGCCATCATCGCGTTCGCGTTCATTGGCGTGCCCATGATCTTCGACGAATACATGATGCGCGCCATCCTGATTCCTTTCCTGATTCTGTCCTTGGCGGCCTTGGGCGTGAACATTTTGGTGGGCTATTGCGGTCAGATCTCCTTGGGTTCTGGCGCCTTCATGGCCGTGGGGGCCTATGCCGCCTACAACACCTTTGTTCGCATTGAGGGCATGCCGCTCATCGTGGCCTTGCTGTCTGGCGGCTTTTTTGCCACCTTGGTTGGCATTGTGTTTGGCATTCCCAGCTTGCGCGTTCGGGGTTTGTATTTGTCGGTGGCCACTTTGGCCGCCCAGTTTTTCTGCGACTGGGCTTTTTTGCGCATCAAGTGGTTCACGGGTGACACCGCCTCGGGCTCGGTGGCGGTGTCCAACCTGCAAGTGTTTGGCTTGCCGGTGGAAACCCCGGTTCAAAAATACATCTTCTGTTTGACTGTGCTGGTTGTCTTTGGTGTGTTGGCCAAAAACCTGGTGCGCTCGGCCA
This sequence comes from Betaproteobacteria bacterium, assembly GCA_038126555.1. GTDB lineage: Bacteria > Pseudomonadota > Gammaproteobacteria > Burkholderiales > Burkholderiaceae_C > Limnohabitans. The sequence continues at coordinate 9,817 of JAYPFZ010000030.1, read as the reverse complement.
TTGGCCGCGAATGGATGGCCATTCGCGACATGGACGTGGCCGCTTCGGTGATTGGCATTCAACCCATGTATGCCAAGCTCTCGGCCTTTGCCGTCAGCTCCTTCATTGTGGGCGTGGCTGGCGCCTTGTGGGGCTTTGTGCACCTGGGCTCTTGGGAGCCGGCTGCCTTTGGCGTCGAGCGTTCCTTCCAGCTGTTGTTCATGGTCATTTTGGGCGGCATGGGCTCCATCATGGGCAGCTTTTTTGGTGCGGCGTTCATCGTGATCCTGCCGATTTTCCTGAACCAGTTTTTGCCGGCCGTGGGTGGTTTGGTGGGTTTGGAAATTTCCACGGCGGCGGTGTCGCATGCCGAATTCATGATCTTTGGTGCGCTGATTGTGTGGTTCTTGATTGTGGAACCGCATGGCTTGGCTCGGCTGTGGAGCGTGGGCAAGCAAAAGCTGCGCATCTGGCCTTTCCCTCACTGAGCCAGTCGGCTCATTTCATCGTTTTTTAATTTTCTAACCACGAAGGAGACTGCAATGAAAAAACGTACGCTGATCACTGCTGCGGCCATTGCGGCTTTGGGCGCATCATCGCTGGTGTCAACCCAAGCCATGGCTGCCCAGGAACAGTTTTTCCCCATGCTGGTGTATCGCACCGGCGC
>JAYPFZ010000030.1:0-9071 GCA_038126555.1 Betaproteobacteria bacterium | reverse complement strand
AAGCCATGGCTGCCCAGGAACAGTTTTTCCCCATGCTGGTGTATCGCACCGGCGCCTATGCGCCCAATGGCATTCCCTTTGCCAATGGCATGCACGACTACTACAAGCTGGTGAATGCCCGAGGCGGCATCAACGGCGTGAAATTGGTCGTCGAAGAATGTGAAACCGGTTACGCCACCGACCGCGGTGTCGAATGCTATGACCGCTTGAAAGGCAAAAACGGTGGCGCCACCGTGTTCCAGCCCCTGTCCACCGGCATCACCTTCGCTTTGACCGAAAAAGCCCCGGGCGACAAGATTCCCCTCATCACCTCTGGCTATGGCCGCAGCGAATCCGCTGATGGTGGTGTGTTCAAGTGGAACTTCCCCTTGGCAGGCACCTACTGGACGGGCGCTGACGTGCTGGTGCAGCACGTGGCCAAAACCCTGGGCGGCATGGACAAACTCAAGGGCAAGCGCATTGCGCTGGTCTACCACGACAGCCCCTATGGCAAAGAGCCGATTCCCCTGTTGCAAGAGCGTTCCGCTGAATTGGGCTTCAAGCTCGATTTGTTGCCCGTCTCGCACCCTGGCGTGGAACAAAAAGCCACCTGGTTGCAAGTCCGTCGCAACCGCCCCGACTACGTCTTCCTGTGGGGCTGGGGGGTGATGAACTCCACCTCCATCAAAGAAGCCGTGGCCACGGGTTACCCCCGCGAGAAAATTTATGGCGTGTGGTGGTCTGGCGCTGAGCCCGATGTCAAAGACGTTGGCGCTGCTGCCAAGGGCTATCAGGCCTTGGCCATGCAGCACAGCACGGGTTACGACGCCCCTGTGGTCAAGGAAATCCTGCAAAAAGTGCATGGCAAGGGCCAAGGCACTGGCCCCAAAGATGAAGTGGGTCAAGTGCTTTACATGCGTGGCTTGATTGCGGGCATGTTTGCCGTTGAAGGCGTGCGCGCTGCGCAAGAGCGCTTTGGCAAAGGCAAGCACGTCACGGGCGCACAAGCGCGCTGGGGCTATGAGAACTTGAACCTGACCCAGCCCAAGCTCGATGCATTGGGCTTCAAAGGCGTGGTTCGCCCCTTGTCGACCTCTTGCCAAGACCACATGGGCTCTAGCCACGCCCGCATTCAAACGTGGGACGGCAAAACCTGGAAGATCACCTCGGATTGGTATGAGGCCGATGAGAGCGTGCTCAAGCCCATGGTGAAAGCTGCTGCCGACAAATACGCCGCCAGCAAGAAGCTGCAACGCCGCACTCCGGCCGATTGCCAGTCCTGATCGGCAATCCAGCTCACGCGCACCAGCGCGTGGGTGTGACCCCAAGCTTTGGGGTCACCATTGCCAAGCCTGTTCAGTGATGAGCGGTCTTGGCATTGGTTCAGACACAAAGTAAGCCAGCATGAACGCAAACACCATCCTCAACGTCAACGGCATCGAAGTCATTTACAACCATGTGATCTTGGTGCTCAAGGGCGTGTCCTTGAAGGTCGACGAAGGCCAGATCGTTTCCATTCTGGGCGGCAATGGCGCGGGCAAGACCACCACCTTGCGCGCCATCTCCAACTTGCTCAAAGGCGAGCGGGGTGAAGTCACCAAGGGCAGCATCGAATTGCGGGGCGAGCGCATTGAAAACCTCACGCCCGCCGACCTCGTGCAGCGTGGCGTGGTGCAGGTGATGGAGGGGCGGCATTGTTTTGCTCACCTCACCATTGAAGAAAACCTGCTCACCGGCGCCTACACCCGCACCGACAAAGCCGAAATTGCGGCCAACCTCGAGAAGGTCTACAACTACTTCCCGCGCCTGAAAACGCGCCGCACCTCGCAAGCGGCCTACACCTCGGGCGGTGAGCAGCAAATGTGCGCCATTGGCCGCGCCATCATGGCCAACCCTCGCGTGGTGTTGCTCGATGAGCCCTCCATGGGCTTAGCACCACAAATTGTGGAAGAGGTGTTCAACATCGTGAAGGACCTGAACGAAAAAGAGCGGGTCACGTTCTTGTTGGCCGAACAAAACACCAACATGGCGCTGCGCTATTCCGATTACGGTTACATCATGGAGTCGGGGCGCATCGTGATGGATGGCGCCGCCAAAGACTTGGCGACCAACGAAGACGTCAAGGAGTTTTACCTGGGCGTGGGCGGTGGCGAGCGCAAGAGCTTCAAAGATGTGAAGAGTTACAAGCGCCGCAAGCGCTGGCTGGCCTGATCCATCCTGCCTGAAGACCGACACCGCACGCCACCTGCCGCCTGCGGTAGGGAGCACACATGAGTGAACATTTCGACGACCTAGAAACGCGAACCACCGAGGAGCGCGAAGCGGCCCAATTGCAAGCCTTGCGCGAACAAGTTCGGCATGCCCAACAGCAAACCCAGGCCTTTGCCCAATTGCTCGACGGGGTGGAGTCGGCCCGCTTGCGCAGCCTGTCCGATCTGGCGCAGTTGCCGGTGACGCGCAAGTCCACCTTGTTGGAACGGCAGCAACACACCCGCAGCCTGTCGGGTGCGGCGCGTGACCCATTTGGTGGGTTTTCTGCACTGGTGCGCGGGCCTGGTATGGGCCGGGTGTTTGCGTCGCCGGGCCCCATTTACGAACCCGAAGGCAAACGCACCAACTATTGGCGTGCGGCACGGGCTTTGTATGCCGCAGGGTTTCGTGCGGGCGATTTGGTGCACAACGCCTTCAGCTATCACATGACCCCAGGCGCTTTCATTTTGGAGTCTGGCGCCATGGCCATTGGTTGCAGCGTGTTCCCGGCAGGCATTGGCCAGACCGAGCAACAACTGCAGGCGATTGCCGACCTGCAACCCAACGCCTATGTGGGCACGCCGAGTTTCTTGCGCATCTTGCTGGAAAAAGCCCAAGAACAAGGCCAGCGCCTGAGCTTTGTGAAAGCCATGGTCAGTGGCGAGGCTTGCCCGCCCAGCCTGACGGCCTGGTTTGCCGAGCAAGGGGTGAGCGCCTATCAATGCTTTGCCACGGCCGACTTGGGCCTGATCGCCTACGAAACATCGGCTCGCCAAGGCTTGGTGGTGGATGAAGGCGTCGTGGTGGAAGTGGTGCGCCCCGGCACGGGAGACCCCGTGCCTGACGGCGAGGTGGGCGAATTGGTGGTCACCACCCTGAACCCCGACTACCCCTTGATTCGCTTTGGCACGGGCGACATGACCGCTGTGTTGGCGGGCCAATGCCCCACGGGGCGAACCAACCGCCGCATCAAAGGCTGGATGGGGCGTGCCGATCAGACCACCAAGATCAAGGGCATGTTTGTTCACCCCGGGCAAATCGCCGATGTGGTGAAACGCCACCCGGAAGTGATGAAGGCGCGCTTGGTGGTGAGCGGCGAAATGGCCAACGACCACATGGTGTTGCGCATCGAAACGGCCAACGCCAGTGCGGCGCTGAGCCAAGCCGTGGCGGAAAGTTTGCGCGAATGCACCAAATTGCGAGGTGACATTGAGGCTGTGGCGCCTGGCGCCTTGCCCAACGATGGCAAGGTCATTGAAGACGCGCGCAGCTACCAATGAGGCCTGGGCGGGCCCTGCGCCCGCCACCGATATGATGAGCGTCCCTGCCTGAGAAAGACGCGCGCGTGCCTCCCACCTTGAAAGACCGCTGGATCACCTTCACCCAATGGGGCTTGGTGGGCTTGGCCGTGAGCGTGAGCCTGGGCGCGGCCCTGATCTCGTTGCTCAAGCTGTGGGTGTTGGTGGCCGTTTTGGGTTTGCTCGTGATGCAGGCCCGAGGCGCCCAGCCGCCCCAAGCGTGGGTGTGGCGCAAGCCGCTGGTGGCCCTCATGGCCTTGTGGGCATGGATGGTGATCAGTGGCAGTTGGTCCGACGCCAGCGGGCGAGAACTGTGGACCGCGTTCGATCGATACAGCCGCTTGTTGGTGATGCCCGCGGTGGCTTATGGCTTGTTGTGGACCCAAGGCCATCGCCGAGTGCTGCAAGGCTTTGTGGCGGGGCAAGCCCTGGTGTTGGTGTCCTCATTGGCACTGATGGCTGGGCTGCCTGTGCCTTGGGCAACGGCTCGCTTTCAACCGGAATTGGGTGTGGTGTTCACCAGCACCTTGGAGCAGCCCATCATGCTGTGTTTGATGGCCTTGGTCGTGTGGTTCAAGCCGGAAGGCGTGTTGCCGCCAGCCTATGCCCGCTACCGATGGGTGGTGGTGGCCTTGGTGATGTTGAACGTGATGGTGCTCAGCACAGGTCGCAGCGGTTATGTGGCGGCCGTGCTCGCCTTGGCGTGGATGCTGTGGCAAGGGTTGCCGAAAGGGCGTCGCGCGTGGGCATTGTTCACCCCGGTGGTGCTGATGAGCATGGCGGCAGTTTGGGTGCCGCAGGTCAACGAACGCGTGATGCAAGTTCACCGCGATGTGACCCACTATTGGCAAAGCGAAACCTTGAGTGAAACCAATTTGGGCAGCCAGGGTGAGCGATTGAACTACTGGGCCCGTTCCCTGGACATGGTGCAAGCACACCCATTGACGGGGGTGGGCATGGGGGCTTGGCGTCAGCACTATTTGTCGCTGGGGGGCTTGCAACAAGCCGCGCCCAGCAACCCGCATCACCAATATTTGCTCATGGCCAGCGAAGGGGGCTTGGTGGCGCTGGCCTTGCTGGTGGCCTGGATGGCCTTGCTGTGGCAAAGCGCTGCAACCACAGCCAGCCCCTCGGCCATGAAAGGCGTGGTGCTGCTGGCCGTGGTGGTGAGCTTGTTCAATTGCCCGTTTTATGGGGTGGGCATGGGCGAGATGCTGTTGTTGCTCTTCGCCACCTTGCTACAACCCCGAGCGCATCAGGCGTAGTTGTAAACGCCCTGTTTGGTTTTGCGCCCCAAGTGGCCGGCGGCCACCATTTCTTTGAGCAAGGGGCAGGGGCGGTATTTCGAGTCGCCAAACTGATCCAGGTAAACCTCCATCACCGCGAGGCACACGTCCAAGCCAATCATGTCGGCCAAAGCCAGCGGGCCGATGGGGTGGTTACAACCCAAGCGCATGCCGGCATCGATGTCTTCCGGCGTGGCCAAGCCTTCAGCCAACACAAAAAACGCCTCGTTGATCATGGGCACCAAAATGCGGTTGACCACAAAACCGGGGGCATTCTTGACGGTGATGGGCGACTTGCCCAAACGCTGGGCGAGGTCTTGCACCGCCGCATGCGCCGCGTCGGAGGTTTGGAGGCCGCGAATGATTTCTACCAGCGCCATGAGCGGCACCGGGTTGAAGAAATGCATGCCAATGAAGCGGCTGGGGTTGGAAACAACGGCCGCCAATTGGGTGATGGAAATCGACGAGGTGTTCGACGCGATCAAGGTGTCGGCAGACACCAAGCCATCGAGTTGCTGCAAGATTTTGATTTTGAGGGCGTGGTTTTCGGTGGCGGCTTCGATCACCAAGTCGACCTGGGCCAAAGCGTTGTAGTCGGTGCTGCCTTGAATGCAAGCCAGGGCTTTGGCTTTGTCGGCCTCGGTCATGGTTTCTTTTTTGATCAGGCGATCCAAGCTGGCAGCAATCGTGGCCAGCCCCTTGTCGACCGCAGCCTGTTGAATGTCGACCATCACCACGGGAATGCCTTTGACGGCGCAAGCTTGTGCAATGCCGTTGCCCATGGTGCCAGCGCCAATGACGCCTACGCGTTGAATGCTCATCTCGAATCCTTCACTGAGAGGTTGTGTCTATCAACAACAATGTAACCTGACCCCAATTGTTCATGCTTTGAAGCGGCGTTGGGTGAGGCGCAGGGCCAGCGTCCAGGCCACACCGGCTGTGACAACGAGGACGCCCAGGTGCAGGGCGGGTTGGCTGGGCCATTGGTCAAAAAACAAAGGCCGAACCAAGGCCACCACATGGGTCAGGGGCAGGAATTGGCCCAGCACCTGCACCCAGGTTGGGAACTGGTCGGTGGGGAAAAACACCCCGCTCACAAACATCATGGGGGTGAGGCACAAGGTGAAATAAAAGGTGAAAAAGTCGTAACCCTTGGCCAAGGCGTTGAAGATGAGGGCAATGCAACTGAAGGTGATGCCCGCAAGCCACAGCAAGGGCCAGGCCAGCAACACCTTGGGCGTGGTCACAATGCCCAGCGCCGTCATGATCACCAAGATGGCCGTCACGGAAAACAGCGATTTGAACGAGGCCCACAGCATTTCAGCCAGCACCACATCGCGCAAGGTGACCGGGGTGTTGAGGATGCTGTCCCAGGTTTTTTGCACATGCATGCGCGAGAACGCGGAATACAAGGCCTCGAAGGTGGCCGCATTCATGGCGCTCATGCAAATCGAGCCACTGGCCAGAAAAATCAAATAGGGCACGGCCTGACCTTGCACGTTCACGGTGCCCACCAAAGCGCCCATGCCGTAGCCAAAAGCCACCAGCCAAATGAGGGGCTCGGCAATGTTGCCCACCAAGCTGGGAATGGCGAGCTTGCGCCACACCAGCAAGTTGCGCAAAAAAACCGGCCAGAACGCGAAACGCAAATGAGCATGCGGCGACATCACGCGCCCTCCCGAATGTGACGACCCGTGAGTTTGAGGAACAAGTCCTCCAAGTTGGCGGGCCGGTGCAAGCTGTGCAGCTCGGGGTAAGCCATCAGGGCTTGCAACAACGGCTGTGCACCGCGGGTGTAGAAGAACACGGTTTCTCCGCTCACCTCTACGCGATCGGCCAGCGGCGCCAATTCGGTTTGAACGGCCAGCGCGCCTTCGCCAAAGAGCTCGACCACCTCGGGTTCCAAATGGCTGCGAATGAGGGCGCGGGGCGTGCCTTCCGCAATCACCTGGCCATGATCGAGCACCAACAGGCGATCGCACAGGCGCTCGGCTTCGTCCATGAAATGGGTGGTCAGCAAAATGGACTTGCCCTGTTGCAGCAGCACCTGCAGCCGCTCCCACATGAGGTGCCGCGCCTGCGGGTCCAGGCCGGTGGTGGGCTCATCGAGCAGCAGCAGCTGCGGGTGGTTGATGAGCGCCCGCGCCAGACTCAAGCGGCGCTTCATGCCTCCTGACAAGTCGCCCGGCTTGGCCTTCGCCTTGTGGGTGAGCGCGGCGAATTCAAGCCCCTTGGGGATGCGCTGGTCGAGGGTGTCGGCCGCCAAACCAAAGTAGCGGCCATACACCCGCAGGTTTTCCTCGCAGGTGAAATCGGGGTCCAGGCTGTCGAACTGGCTGACCACCCCCAACTTCGCCTTGATGGCCGCCGCATCAGCAGGCATGCGGTGACCAAATGCCTCCACCCCACCGCTATCAGGCGTGGTGAGGCCCAGCAGCATGCGCAGGGTGGTGGTCTTGCCAGCGCCGTTGGGGCCAATGATGCCCAAGCATTCGCCGGGGTTGATGTGAAAGCTCACCCCATTCACCACGGTGTGGTCGCCAAAACGCTTGGTGAGGGCCTGACATTGCAAATGCGGCGTGCTCATTGGAAGGCCACCTCGGCAAAGCTGCGCAACTTGCGGCTGTGGAGTTGCTTGACGCCCATGGCGCGCAAACGCTCAATGGCTTGCAAACCGATGCGCAAGTGCTGATCGACCCGCTCGCGGTAAAAGTGGTTGGCCATGCCCGGCAGTTTGATTTCGCCATGCAAGGGCTTGTCGGACACGCACAGCAAGGTGCCATAGGGCACACGAAAGCGAAAGCCATTGGCAGCAATCGTGGCGCTTTCCATGTCCAGGGCCACGGCGCGGCTTTGGCTGAAGCGCCGTTGGGGCTCGTTGTTGGGCAAGAGTTCCCAATTGCGGTTGTCGGTGGAGGCGACAGTGCCAGTGCGCATGATGCGTTTGAGCTCAGCGCCGGTGGCGCCGGTCACATCGGCCACGGCTTGCTCTAGGGCCGTTTGAATTTCAGCCAAGGCCGGAATGGGCACCCACAGGGGGAGCTCTTCATCGAGCACGTGGTCTTCGCGCACATAAGCGTGGGCAAGCACATAGTCGCCCAGCTGTTGCGTTTGGCGAAGGCCTGCGCAATGGCCCAGCATCATCCAAGCGTGAGGGCGAAGCACCGCAATGTGGTCGGTGATGTTTTTGGCGTTGGCCGGACCCACGCCAATGTTCACCAAGGTGATGCCCGAGCCGTCCTCGCGCACCAGGTGATAGGCCGGCATTTGCGGCAAGCGCACCGGGGCCTCGCCCGTTCCCCAGCGCGAAGGGTCCGTGCCCACCCGAGGCGTGACCACATGGCCAGGTTCAATGAAGGCCACATCGAGACCCGTGGGGTTTTGCATGGCCTCGCGACCCAGCCGCACAAACTCGTCGACATAAAAGCCGTAATTGGTGAACAGCACGAAATGCTGAAAGACATCTGGGCGCGTGCCGGTGTAGTGGCGCAAGCGCTGCAAGGAGTAGTCGATGCGAGGGGCGGTGAACAGGGACAAAGGCATGGGCTCGCCCTCGGCAGGGCTCCATGTGCCGTTGGCAATGCCGTCGTCCATCGCGGTGAGGTCGGGCAAATCGAACAGGTTGCGGATTTGGCTACGCTGCGCAGCGCTGAGTTGGCCTTCGAAGTGCTCGTCGTCGGCCAGCGAGAAATGGACTGGGATGGGCTTGTTGCTGATGCCCACCTCCAGCCCAGCGGTGTGGTTGCGCAACAGCAATTCGAACTGTTGCATCAGGTAATCCTGAAACAAATCGGGGCGGGTGAGGGTGGTTTCGTAGCGACCGGGTTCGGCCACAAAGCCAAAGCTCAGGCCGGTGCCAGCGTTGAGGCTGTTGTGCGTGTGAATGCGCACAAAGGGGTAGCAGGCCCGCACCCGCTGAGACAAGGCTTCGCCCTGGGCAAAGCGGTGCATGCGGTCGCGCAGGTGGCCCACCGATTGTTGGTAGAGCTGGGTGGCGTGGGCCAGCGCCTCGTCGGCGCGGTCAAACACTTGGGGTGGGGTGAAGGCAGGGGTGTCCATGAGCGGGTGATTTTGCCTGTGCTCTGTGACGGCCCGCAGGCGGCTTGGTCGGCGAAATCTTGGGCTATACTTGCGCCCCTTAGGCCCGGTAGCTCAGTCGGTAGAGCAGAGGATTGAAAATCCTTGTGTCGGCAGTTCGATTCTGTCCCAGGCCACCAATCCAAGACGCCCAACTGTTCTCAGTTGGGCGTTTTCATTT